>NZ_JBMOJE010000020.1:0-53419 GCF_049316945.1 Propionivibrio sp.
CGGGCGGTTAACTCAGCGGTAGAGTGCCACCTTCACACGGTGGAAGTCACTGGTTCGATCCCAGTACCGCCCACCATTTAATCAATGCGTTAATCTGTTTCCGTTGTGCCATTGTGGCGATGGGTAATGGGCTGAAAAGCCGCGCTGTTGCCAGGTATGACCATCAGGAATGGCACAGTTTTTATGCAATGCGAAAGTCGCTAGTTCAATCAAGAACAGCGTGCCAGTAAAGAGAAGGCTCACAGCGATGTGAGCTTTTTTTCTTTTACGGACAGGTTTTGTGCAGGGGCGCGTTGCTGCCACGGTGGATGTAGCCGCACCCTCTTCTCGGGTCTGCCGATCTCCTGATAACTTACAGCCTATCCCGGCACCCATCCGGGCAAGCGGCAGTCGCGAAGCTGGCCGAACCAACCGAGGCCCACCTGCGCCTGATGGGTTCTGGAGAAAACCGACCGGCCCGATCACGTTTTGAAAATGGCACGCTTGGCCATATTGAATCCGGGTAATCCAGGAACTGTTCAATCCGATCCGTGCTCCAAGATGAACAAAGGCGGTACGCGGCTGATGACGCCTAGCACGTTGATAGCGTTTGGCGCTCAGGCACGTTTCATTCGGTTGCTGAAGACATTTACATGGAGTGGGGAGAGATGAAGCGGAAAATGGAATCGCTTGGCAAGACGACCCGATGGGATGATTTGCCGGTGGGGTCATAGATGTGTGGGCGGTTTGCTCTAAAGGAAACTCGTGCCGAACTGATTGCACATTTCGGCCTGGACGAATGCGCCGGTTTTTCCGCACGTTACAACATACCACCAGGCGCCGACATCCCCGTGATCAGGCAGTCGCCGGAAGGTAAGCGCGTTCTGCGCCTGTTGCGCTGGGGGCTGGTTCCGCGATGGGCGGTTGACCCAGCCATTGGGGCCAGATTGAGCAATGCACGGGGCGAGACCGTCGCGGAAAAATTTGCGTTTCGGTCATCTTTTCAGTCTCGGCGGTGTTTGATTCCGGCGTCGGGGTTTTTCGAATGGCAGGCGCTGGATAGGATCAAACAGCCATTTTTCATCAGCCTGAAGTCAGGCGAACCGTTGGCGATGGCCGGACTCTGGGAATCCTGGAGGGCGCCGGATGGTTCGATTCTAAGAACCACGTGCGTCGTAACGACATCAGCCAATGATTTGATCGCACCGATCCATGATCGAATGCCTGTGATTGTTGCGCCCGAGCATTGGTGTGATTGGCTTGAAGGGACGGTTGAGAAGGCCTCGGGGTTGGTTGCTCCATTCTCGGCTTCGGAAATGCAGGCTTGGCCGGTACATCGGCGGGTGGGCTGGTCTGGAGAAAAAGAAAAGGAACTGATTGAGCCATTCGGCAGCAATCAGTCTTGTCCTGCCATTCCATTAATTTGAAACCTTTCGCATCACTTTTCAGAATTCACAGGGAACAGGCGGCTCGAATGATTCGCTCAGTCCTGGCTTCATCGAGTTCGGCGTGGCCCCCCAGGGCAGAATTCCCATGATTGCGCAACGCTTGCATGATGCGCGGAACGGCCCCGCTGTCGGAAATGTCGGTATCGCGCAAATGCAAGGGCATGTTCACGCTGCGGTACAGTGCTTCGATCGCGGCAATCGTTGCTTCGGCAGTCGGATTGCTCAAGCCGAACACGTTGCGCCCCATCTGCTCCAATTTGGCACCCTTGGCCCTGATCGTTTCGCGTAGCAGCGACGGCTGCAGGATCGACAGGGTGCGCGCGTGGTCAATGCCATAGAGCGCGGTCAACTCCACGGCCATGCGGTGGGTCGCCCAATCCTGCGGGACGCCGACCCCGATAATTCCGCAGAGGGCCTGGTTGGCGGCCCACATCAGATTTTGCGTCCAGCCAGTTTCACGGCGTTGATCAAAGCTGTCCGCCAGCGTCTTCAGTGCGCGCATGACCGCTTCGCCATATCCGTCCTGCACCAACGCCCCCACAGGGTAGGTCAGGTATTGTTCGCAGACATGAACGAAGGCGTCGACCAGACCGTTTTCCAACTGACGGTCCGGCAGGCTGGCCATGACCTGCGGATTCAGGATAGCGAAGCGCGGGCGAGCGGGCTGAACGTAAAATACCCGCTTTTCATGCGTCGCCGCACGCGTAACCACGGCGCCCGCATTGGACTCCGAGCCGGTTGCCGGCAGGGTGAGCACGACACCGACCGGCAAGGCCTTCTCAACCACATGCTTGCCGCTGACGATGTCCCATCCGTCCCCCTCGTAGAGCGAAGCCGAGGCAACGAATTTCGCGCCGTCACTGACCGATCCGCCACCAACAGCAAGAATGAAATCCAGATTTTGTGCACGGACAATGTCGACCGCCCGGTCAAGCGTTTCGAGCGTTGGATTCGCTTCGACACCGCCAAATTCGACCACTTGGTAACCGCTCAGAATTTGGGTGATCTGTTCGTAGATGCCATTACGTTTGATCGACCCAGCGCCGTAGAGCATCAGTACTTTCGCATTGCGCGGGATCAACTCACTCAGCTTGGCAAAGCTGTCAAGCCCGAAGTGAACCTGGGTCGGGTTGTGGTAGCAAAATTCGAACATGTGCTGCATGGAGAAGCTCCCTGTCACAGTTGTTGCAAACTCAGTCCCGCCGCTTTACCGCGGCTGCAGGTCAAGCCCGGAGCTGAAATAGGTCTGATTCCTGTTTACCGTGCGAATGGCCAGCATTAACTCTTCACCAACCGCCATCTTGGCGACGTAGCCAAGGGCGCCAGCTTCGATCATTTCGGCAATCCGTAGCGGGTCGACATGGGCCGACAGGCCGATGACTTTCATCTCGGGGTGGCGGGCGAGTAGTTGTCGCGTCGTTTCAATGCCGCTCAGGCCAGGCATGCTCAGGTCCATGCACACCACCTCCGGGCGGCTTTCGCCAATCGCTTCGAGGACGGCGTGGCCGTTTGCCGCTTCGCCGACGATTTCAATATCGGGCGCCATTTCCAGAACCATGCGTAGCGCACTGCGGAATATCATATGGTCATCGGCCAGCAGTATGCGTATTTTCATGGCGCTCTCCGCTCTGTTGCTTGAATGATGAAGGCCTGCAAAGCTTCAATCTGCAGTGGTTTGTAATGTACGGCGATGCCTTGGTCGGCCATGCTGCGGATCAATGCCGGATCGGTGTCGCCGGTAATCAGCAGTGCCGGCAGATCGCTACCAAAAGCGTCTCTGGCCGCCTCGATTACGGCGAATCCGGTTTCCGAGTTGGCCAGGCGATAATCCGAAATCACGATATCCGGCCTCCGATCCCCCAGGCGGTCAAGCAGTTCATTGCCGCTTGTTGCCGCCTCAACATCCACCAGACCAGCCCGCCCACCATCAAGCTCAGGAAAATCATGGCGATCAGCATGCGCTGCTGCATGCCGCGGATCGGTGCAAAGGCTTCTTCGGTGGGCATTACGGCAGACATGATCCAGCCTGCGGCGGGGATACCTTTGGCCGAAGCCAGCGTTTCCACACCAAGTGGATTGACGATGACGGCAGAGCCTTCATAGCCATTGATGAAGCGGTCGATCAAGGGGTTGATGCCGGGGGCGGGTTGTACTTCCATGATGCGGCTTTTGTCGGTTGCGGTGACAATCAAACGGTGCTGGGGATCGACAAGCAGATAACCGCCGGTTTTGGCGTAGCGGCTTGCCATAATGCCATCCAGAAAATTGGGACGGCCCAACTTGATCACGCCTTCGAGCGAACCGATGACTTTTCCCTGGGCATTGCGAATGGGCACCGCCAGGCCAATCAGCGGACTTTTCAGTTGGTTGTCAAGGAGTGGGCGGCTAATCGACGCTTTGCCTTCTTTGAGTGCGGTGGCTACATTTTCGGCGAACATATAATTGCCCCCGAGCCGTTGCGCCGACGCGGGATAATCTGCAATCGCCGTGCCATCAAGGCCATGGGCGATGATGCCGCCGTTAAACAGCGTGTGCAGCAGTGTGTGCTGGTCGATCAATGCCTGCATTGCCGCGGGCCCTTGCTGCATCGGTTGCATGGCCGAATCCGCCGCATTTTCCAGCGCTTTGAGGCGGTTATCCATTTCATTGTTAATCTGAGCAGCAATCAGGGACACGGTAGAGAACTGTTGTTCGCTTGACAGGCCCTCCATGTCCTTGCGCAACACCTGGGTGGAGTAAAACGACAGCGACCATAGGCACGCCAGAAAGATGGCCAGCGTGCCGAGGGCGATTCTGGTTTTAAGGGACTGCCTGGGAGGTTCAAGCGACGGCATGTTGTTTTCTCCTTTTTGATACCGCTTGCAAGAAGCTGGAACGTCATCAGTTTTCTGATCGGGTTAGTGTGAAAGTCGCCAGAGCGACTCTCGAACCTCCCCTCGCCCGCTGGGATAACCAGCGACTTGGCTGCCGTCTTTTGGCAGCTTAGTCGAGTGGCTAGTAGTTTCATCAGAGGGGTCGGGGGTGAGGGAAACGGGCAGGATTTTCATAATTTGGGGCGCCTTGCAAAGCCATGCCCGTTAGCTGCGGATGCGGACCAAAAACATGTATAAACTGTATAAATCCAGTCAGGTATTAGAAATACTTGTTAACTGGTATTTTATCGGAAAATGCCGATGGATTCTTAACGTGAAAGTCGCTAGCGCGACTTTCAAGGTAATGACATCGAATGCGCCTTGCCTCGTTTCAACCACCGTCGCAGAAAATGCCTGCCTTAAAAGCCTGGCGAGGTCATTATGAAGCCGCTTTACTTTCATCATATTGCTTTTGTATTTCAAGCTTGAATCCGCCATGGCTTTGCTTATACTGGAAATTCTTTAAATGACAGGAGGTTTTTCATCATGAAGAAAAAACATTTTTCTCCTCACGGTTATTCGGCAGGTCGCGCGATCAACCGCCGCGTCGATTGAGAGGGAGATCGTTATGGGACTTTTTTCTTTTATCAAGGAAGCGGGCGAGAAACTTTTCGGCCACGGCGAGGCGCAGGCTTCTCAGTCCGATCCGGCGGTCGCCAATGCGTCAGCGGCAAATGCCATCAAGGATTACATCGCCAGGATGAATCTATCCGCCGAGGAACTGTCCGTAGGGTTCGACGGTGCGAGCGGAACGGTTACCGTCGCTGGCAAGGTCGCCACCCAGGCAGTCAAGGAGAAAATTCTGCTGTGTTGCGGCAACGTGGCCGGCGTGGTGCAGGTAGAGGACCAGTTGACTGTTGCCGAAGCCGCTGCTGAACCGCAGTTTTACACCGTGGTGCGAGGCGACACCTTGTCGAAAATCGCCCGGGAATATTATGCTAACGCCAATGACTACATGAAGATCTTCGAAGCCAACAAGCCGATGCTTGCCCATCCGGACAAGATTTATCCCGGACAGGTGCTGCGCATTCCCAAGTAGGTCTATCTGCCGTTTGGCAACAGATACTTGATGCAGGAAGTTTTGTTGCTGTTTGAACCAAGGATTGGCCATGAGATGGCATGTAGCTTCCTGGGGGGCCAAGATCGTCAGTTGGCCTCTCAAGATCAAGCTGGCCTTGTTCGGCGTATTGATCTTCGTGCTCTGCATCGGCGCCCTGGCCTGGTATGTGGAGGATAGCCTGCGCGATGACTTCGAACAGTTGATCGCCGAAGAGCAGGCAACCGCGGCCGCCTACGTCGCTCGAACACTGGATGTCGAAGTTCGGCTTCGGATCGATACCCTTTCTGCCCTGTCCAGGCGGATCGCTCCGCTTCTCACAAAACCCGCGCCTGTTCTGGATGCCTACCTGACCGAACAGGTGGTGGCGATGAAGATTTTTACCAGGGACATCTTTGTCATTTCAAAGGCCGGGATCCGCATTGCCGAGGCGCCTATTCGCGGCAATGTCGGGAGTTCGTATGTCAATGCAAACTACTTCACGAAGATCATGGCGACCGGTAAGCCTGATGTAAGGGCTTTACTGGCCCGCTCTCCCCGTAAGCCATTCATTCTCGTGTGCGTACCCATTCCGGGGGATGGCAGCGCTGTCGCTGGAGTCCTGTGCGGAACGGAAATCATTGCCTCAGGTAGCCACTTTCATCTGGCCGAGGAGGTCCGCAATGGCAAGACCGGCGGCTTTCATGTCATCTCGCCCGAGTTGGGCATCTTCATTGCAAGCACCGATACAACGCGCGTCCGGCAGCCTATTCCATCGTCCGGCACCAATCAGCTATTCGACCGTCGTCTTCAGGGATATCTGGGGCCGGACATCGGCGCTGACTCGAAAGGCGTCGAAATCCTCAGTGCGGCCGCCCGTACTTCGGTGGCCGACTGGATCGTCGTGGCCTATTTGCCGACAGATGAGGCTTTTGTTCCGGTGCGCGGGGTGGCCGCTCGAATCTACGGCGGGGCCATGCTGATTGCGCTATTTGCCGGACTTCTTCTCTGGCTGGCGCTGAAGTATGAACTTGCGCCGCTCGAAGTTGCGGCTCGACGAATGGGGGAGTCAGGAAGTAACGCGGGAAGTAACGCAGGAAGTGATGCGGGTAGCGGCGCCGTCGTCCTGGAGCCGTTGCCGATTGAAGGCAGCGGAGAAATCCGTCTGCTTTTCGCCAACTTCAATCGTTTGCAGGCTTTCATTGCTGAACAGAACGACACCATCCGCCGCGAACGCGATCAGCTCGAAACGGCTGTTGCCGAACGAACCCGTGAACTCGTTCTGTCGAACGCCGATCTGAATGTCCGTTCGCAGGAGGTTGAGGATCTCTATAACCATGCCCCCTGCGGTTACCACGCACTCAACCCGGAGGGTATCTTCCAGCGCATCAATGACACAGAACTGGACTGGCTGGGCTATGCGCGCGAGGAACTGGTCGGCAAGATGCCCTTTACGCAACTGATTTCCTCGGCAAGCCAGAAGATGTTCACCACCTACATCGCGGCATTCAAGAAGACCGGTTCCGAGCGCAACCTGGAAATTGACCTGATCCGCAAGGACGGGAGCGTCATGCCCACGGTGTTGAGTGCGCGGATGATCCTGGATGGTGACGGGAATTTGATTTCCATACGCTCCACCCTCTTTGACAACACGGAAAGGAAAGAACTGGAGTCCGCCTTGCGCAAGAGCGAGGCGCTGCTGCACGGGGTGCTGGATAACACCCCGGCGCTCATTGGTTACTGGAACCGGGAACTGATCAACGAATTTGCCAACCATTCCTTCAAGGCAGTGTATGGCCTGCGGCCGGAGGAGGTCCGGGGCCGCCACTTGCGGGAGGTGGTCGGCGACACGGCCTTCGAACTGAGCCAACCCTTTATCGCCGGTGTACAGCAGGGACAACCCCAGTCCTTCGAGCGTGAACTTGTTGATTGGCGCGGCAAGAGCCACTGGGTCCAGGTCAATTACATTCCGGACCGGAGTGGCAATGCAATCAGGGGGCATTTCTCCCTTGTCTCCGACGTCACGCCCCTCAAGGACAAGGAAAGGCAGATTGCGGCGCTGAATGTTGAACTGGCGAGGCGTGCCGATGAGGCGGAAAGTGCAACGCGGGCGAAGAGCGTTTTCCTGGCCAACATGAGCCACGAAATCCGCACGCCGATGAACGCCATCGTCGGATTTACCCACCTGCTATGTCAGGAAGTTACCCTGCCTGACCAGGCCGACAAGCTCAGAAAGATTGCCGCCGCCGCCGATCATCTGCTGCGTGTGATCAACGATATCCTCGATATCTCCAAGATCGAGGCCAGTAAACTGGTTCTGGAAAGAATCGATTTCGATCCCGAAACGCTGCTCACCAACATTTCATCCATGGTGCTTGAACGCGTCCGCGAGAAAGGCCTGGAACTTGTCATCGAAACCGATCCCGGGCTTTGTCTCCTGAACGGCGACGCCAACCGCCTTGGCCAGTGCCTGCTGAACTATCTTGGCAACGCGGTCAAGTTTACCGAGCGCGGTACGCTGGTCTTGCGCACCCGTCTGGTCGAGGAAAGTGCCGATAATGTGCTGGTTCGCTTTGAGGTCCAGGATTCCGGTATCGGCATAACTCCCGAACACCAGTCGCGTCTGTTCCAGGCGTTTGAGCAGGCCGACAGTTCGACGACCCGGCGTTTTGGCGGAACCGGCCTCGGTCTGGCGATTTCCAGGCACCTGGTCGAGTTGATGGGAGGCGAGGTCGGGGTCGAGAGCAAACCCGGCGTCGGCTCCACTTTCTGGTTCACCGCACGGCTCGGCCGTGGTCAGGCATGTACGCGTCCCCTGTTGCCGAACCCCGATTTACGCGGTCGCCGAATACTGCTGGTCGATGATAACGACGCTGCCCGCGAGGCTCTGGGGTCGATGCTGCGCAGCATGAGCTTCAACGTCACGCCGCTGGCCTCCGGCACAGACGCCGTGGCTGAAGTCGTTCGCGCCGCGGCGGTTGACGATCCCTACGAGATCATCTTGCTCGACGAGAAGATGCTGGTCATGGATGGCCTTGCTACCGCCCGGGAAATCCGTCGTCTGGGCTTGGAGCCACCGCCTGGGCTGGTCATTGTCAGCACGGCGGGTGGTGACGAATTGCGCAAGTCGGCAGCGGAAGCCGGTATCGATGATGTCCTGGTCAAGCCGGTCAGTACCTCGCGCTTGTTCTCCACCATAATGCGCTGCCTGGGCGCCGAGCTTGACGAGTTGCCGGCCGCGCCCCTGACCGCTTCGCCGCTGGCGTCTCTGCTCGGGACGATCGCCGGCGCACGTATCCTGCTGGCCGAAGACAACGAGATGAACCAGGAAGTGGCGACTGAGTTGCTGACCAGGGCCGGCTTCGTTGTCGAAGTCGCGGCCAATGGCCGGATCGCTTTGGAAAAGTTGCAGCAGGCCGACTACGACATCGTCTTGATGGATATGCAGATGCCGGAGATGGACGGCATTACGGCGACGCTGGAAATTCGCAAATTGCCTCTTTTCAAGGACTTGCCGATCGTGGCCATGACGGCCAGCGCGATGCAGGGCGACAAGGACAAATGCCTTGCCGCCGGCATGCAGGATCACGTTGCCAAGCCGATCGAGCCGGATGATCTGTGGCGTTCCCTGTTGAAGTGGATCAAGCCGAGGGCTTCTTCTGTTTTGGCTTCGGCGGCAAAGGCTCCGGCTGCGCAGGTGTCGGCCGACAGTGCCAATAGCGGGGGCGAGATTCCGAGCCGGATCGCCGGACTGGATACAGTGCTGGGATTGAAGCGCGCGCTGGGCAAGAAGGCGCTGTACCTCTCCATGCTGCGCAAATTCATCAGCGTCCAGGCAGCGGTGCCTGCGCAGATCACCAGCGCTCTCGATGGCAACGACTGGCAAACGGCCGAGCGCCTGGCCCATACGCTCAAGGCAACGGCCGCGAACATCGGAGCGAGCGTGATTCAGGAAATCGCTGCGCGTCTCGAAGCCGCAATCAAGGCGCACGAAGTGCGCCCTCTGGTCGATGCCTTGGTGGTCGAGGTGGAAAAGCCGCTGGCGGCCATGGTGACGGCGATGGTGACAGGACTGCGGGAAAACCTTCCCGATGACGAGGCCGTTACTATCCAGGCCACCATCGATCCGCAACAGTTGCAGGAAGTCTCAGCGCGCCTTGCCGCCTTGCTTGCCGACGACGATTCCGCCGCGACGGATGTGCTTGAGAAAAACGCGGCGCTCTTGCGCACTGCGTTTGGCATTCACTTTCGTGACATCGACGCAGCGGTGCACCGTTTTGATTTCGAGGTGGCACTGAGCGCACTTCAGGCAGCGGTTGCGGTCCAAGCGCTGGCCAATCATGGTGAGGAGAATAAATGAATTCGCTCGACTATCCCGTCCGGGCAACCATCCTCGTGGTGGACGATACGCCGGAAAACCTGGACCTGATGAGTTCGCTGCTCAAGGACGACTACAAGGTCAAGGTCGCCAATGGTGGCGAGAAGGCACTGCGCATCGCCCAGGCCGAGAACCCGCCCGACCTTATCCTGCTTGACATCTTGATGCCGGGAATGGATGGCTACCAGGTGCTCGATGGCCTCAAGCACGACCCGCGAACACGCGACATCCCGGTCATCTTCCTGACCGCCAAGGCGGAAGTCGAGGACGAGAAGATGGGCCTGGAGTTGGGGGCCGTGGATTACATCACCAAGCCGATCAGTGCGCCCATCGTGCTCGCCCGCGTCAAGACGCAGCTTGCGCTCAAGGCCGCCGCCGATTTCCTGCGTGACAAGGCCGCGTTTCTTGAAGAGGAAGTCGCCAAGCGCACTCGCGAAGTGCGAGCGATCCAGGATGTGACGATTCTGGCGATGGCATCACTGGCGGAAACACGCGATTCCGATACCGGCAACCACATCCGTCGGACGCAATACTACGTCAAAGCCCTGGCCGAGCACCTGAAAACCACCCCCCGTTTCGCGTGGTTCCTCACCGAGGCAAATATCGACCTGCTCTTCAAGTCGGCTCCGCTGCACGATATCGGCAAGGTCGGTATTGCCGATCGAATCCTTCTCAAACCCGGGCATTTCGACTCGCAGGAATTTGAAATCATGAAGACCCACGCGGCGCTGGGGCGCGATGCCATCGCCCATGCCGAGAAATCGCTGGGGGCCGACGTCGGGTTCTTGCGGATGGCCAAGGAGATTGCCCTGTCGCACCAGGAAAAATGGGATGGCAGCGGCTATCCGGAGGGGCTCTCCGGCGATGAAATCCCGATTGCAGCCCGGCTGATGGCCATCGCGGATGTCTACGACGCGCTGATCAGCCGGCGAGTCTATAAGGAGGCGATGCCGCACGAAAATGCTGTGCAGATCATCGCCGATGGCAAGGCCTCGCATTTCGACCCGGACATGGTCGACGCCTTTCTCCTGATTCACGAAGAGTTTCGCGCCATCGCCAGGCGTTTCGCCGATTCAGATTCCGCGCTTGAGTCGGTGGCAAAACGAACTGATCAGGTGGCCGGCAACTGAGCGGGCAGCGGACCGAGCAGCCCAGGTTTGGCAAAGCGGATCAGAACCCGGCGAACGTACTATCTGATATCGCACGACAAGCTGCTCTGCAACCTGCAAGTAAAGGCGATCTACAAGGTATAGTCTTGAAGGTTGCCGTATTCATTGGCTCTCCGACTGGCAGCGTTGCAGATCGCCTATCGGTGAGGCTTGCAGCCAGATATCAGTGCGATGTCCCCGCATCGCGCGAGATCTTGTTCCACGGATTGTCTTTCCAAACCGGCTTGCTGGCCGGGATGCGCTTCACATCTGCAGTATGGGCATTGATCGAACGCCCAGACTCCATCTACTATGTTTGCTTCTCAACCCAGAAGTCCGATAGCCATGAGCCAGTCTCAGCCTCCGCCGCGAACAGGCACCGTTTACCTGGTCGGTAGTGGCCCTGGCGCCATCGACTTGCTGACCGTGCGCGCCACCCGGCTGATCGGCGAAGCAGACGCTGTCGTCTATGACCACTTGATTGCTGAAGGCGTCCTTGGTCTGGCACGTGCCGACGCCCTGAAAATCTATGCCGGAAAGGAAACCTCAAAGCACTCAATGCCGCAAGGGGAACTCAATCTGTTGCTGGTACGACTGGCGCGCGAGGGAAAAAAAGTGGTGCGCCTGAAGGGCGGAGACCCGTTCATTTTCGGACGCGGTGGCGAGGAAATCGAAATCCTGTTCGAATTCGGCATCCCCTTCGAGGTCGTTCCCGGGGTGACAGCCGCTGCCGGCTGCGCTGCCTATGCCGGCATTCCGCTGACGCATCGGGATCATGCCCAGGCAGTGGTTTTCGTCACCGGCCACCTGCGCGACGGCACCGTCAATCTTGACTGGCCGGCTTTGGCGCGGCCAAATCAGACGGTGGTTTTCTACATGGGAATTGGCGGCATCGGCGAAATCTGTCGTCAGATGATCACCCACGGCCTGCCGGCAACGCAGCCGGCCGCGGTGGTCCAGAACGGTACGTCAAGTCGCCAGCGTGTCATCACCGCCGACCTGAGCACTTTGCCCTCCAGGGTGACAGAAGCCGGCATCAGCTCTCCGGCCCTGATCATCGTCGGTACGGTGGTCAGCCTGCAGAAGAAGCTGGCCTGGTTTGGTGCAAGAGTTAGCTCTGGCGGTCAGGAAGTCCGCGATTAGCGTCGTAGTATTCTGCCAAGAGATACATCGGATCTTCGTAGAGTGATTCAAGACGCCGTTGGCGAGCAGCACAGGCTTACGCTGACCGCCTACATCCTTTCCGGGACAGTTGGAACTGCGGCGCGCACCAGGCATCGCCGGTGCCGCTCGTCGACTCGGGTGGCAAACCACTCGGTGGTGAGTTTGCGAGTGATCTTGGGGCTGTGCAGCACTATTCGTGGAATCAGCGCACGCGGCAGTGGTTGCCGTTCCAGCCTGTCGGCAAGCTCGAACATCCGTGTGTAAAGTAGGGTGCGGTCAAACTCCTGGCTGCCCCCCTGCTCAAGCGCACGACGAATCGCTTGATGATTCATGTCAAGCGCCTTGCTGATCGAGCGCACGGCAAGTTCTGTGCTGCCGGGTTTGGCGGTATCGTCATCACCCTGGCGAAGCAGATCCCCGTCGAGATCGAGGGGTTTGCCCGAGGCCAGGCTCGCCGCATTCTGGAACGCGGCGTTGCGGCTCGCGTAGCGGCCGGCGTTGAAATCTGCGAAGCGGTAGATAAGTTTGTCGTAGGTGGCCGGATAACCGAGCAGGTGGGCGATGCCGAAGTACATGCCGCCGCGGCGCGTGAATACCTCGTGGCGGATCGAATTCGTCGTGCTGAACGGGTAAGGGTGTTCCTGCACGTGCCGCTCGGCGAAGGCGATGCTTACCTGCATCGCACCGCCGGTACGTACAGGATTCCAGTCGGCTAACAGGCGTTTACCCAGCGGCACCATAGCGATGAAATCCTC
This sequence comes from Propionivibrio sp., assembly GCF_049316945.1. Taxonomy (GTDB): domain Bacteria; phylum Pseudomonadota; class Gammaproteobacteria; order Burkholderiales; family Rhodocyclaceae; genus Propionivibrio. Next base: position 12,821 of record NZ_JBMOJE010000020.1, read on the forward strand.
GAAAATCTCGCTCAGTTCCCTCTCTGTCGTGACCGCGTCGATGCGTTCGCCGTAACTTTTTCCGGTGGGCGACGATAGCTTCAGCGCCACATGCACCGCAAACTTGGGCACGCCGAGGCGCTCCGCCCGACGGTCGATCTCCTCCCAGGCGATGCGTCCCAGGTTCGGAACTGAAGGATCGGCGCGAACGGACGATTCCTGTTCGGTCACGGCGATTACCGCACAGATATTCTGGAGATTCGGTTTGATTTCAAGCGCTACAAACGCGGCATGGATGTCGACGGCCCAGCCCGGGCGATCGACCGTATTGGTCGGCAGCAAGCTCGCGATCTGGGCTCGCATATCCACCGGCCGTGGCGGTAAAGGCTCGGGTTGGGGTCTGTCACTGGCGCACCCGGCAAGCGTCGCGATGCCCAGGATGGCAAGCCAGGTAAAGGCGCGCAAGGACGTTGATACATAAAAGGGAGGTCTCGGTGTTGGGCGCATATGGAATAGAACGACTAACAAATGTGGCGGCCTGCTGTAGCGCAAAACAAGTGCAGAGGGGTACAGGGCTGGCCGTCGGAAGCAAGCCGGATGTATTGGAACAAACCCGGACAGAGTGAAACATTCTGCAGGGGGTTGCCGTTCAATACTCCTTGGTGTCGGTCCACATGCTGGGGTTGAACCGCACCACCCGGTTGCGGCCTTCTTCCTTGGCCCGGTACAAGGCGACATCGGCATACTTGACGGTCTGCCAGAAGGTGTCGCTGTCGGTGGGGAAATCGGCAATGCCGATCGAGATGGTTTTCTGGATGACCACGCTACCCACCTGAGTCTTGATGCTTTCCACGGCGACGCGGATGTTTTCGGCGACGCGGTCAGCATTATCGCCTTCTGCGTCCTGCAGGATGATGAGGAATTCTTCTCCACCGTAACGGATCACCATGTCAGAGGAACGAACGGTCTGCTTGAGCACTTTGGCCAGCGCTTTCAGAACGGCGTCGCCCGCGTCGTGGCCATGGGTGTCATTTACCATCTTGAAGTAATCGAGATCGAGCATCAGGATGGCCAGGTGAGCTTTTATCCGATGCACGTTGGCGACCAGAGTCTCGACATATTCTTCCAGGAAACGGCGGTTGTTCAGGCCGGTCATCGGGTCGCGCAGGTTGGCTTCGCGCAAGGTTTCCATCAACCGCTTGGTTTCCAGCACTGGGGAGGCCTCGCGCAGATAGACGTTGACGTAGGGTTCGATGGCGATGAGTCGGTGCCGATCACCGTGAGCAGCAACCAGTTGCAAAACGCTGCCCACCGCGCCGGACTGCATGATCGGAATGCAGATGTGCTGGTATTCCGAGTCTTCCGGTGGCTTGAACGAGTAACAGATGGCCGGGTTGGTGACGCCATCGACCACATGCCCTGTACGCCGGGCTCGGCAGGCTTCCGGACGAATCAGGATTTGCGGATCGCACCAGCGACAGTTGCCTCCGAACTGACCGTCGACAATCACGGCTTCCATCTGGTGCTTGTGGTGATTGAGTTCATAGATGGAAAATTCTTTGACTTTGAATTCGCTGTTCAGGGTCGCCGAGAGACGCTGGTAGATTTCGCTCTTGGTCTCGTCTTCTTCGATGGCCTGCTTGAAATGCGCTGCCTTGGTCAGGCCATCGACCATATCGATGGTGGCGGTCAGAAGGTTTTCATCCGGCGAGGGCGTGCGGCCGGTGAGGCGGGCGACGTTCTTGCCGATCCGGTTCAGACCGTCGTCAAGGAAGGTCAGCAGGCGGTTCATGTCGGCCGCGATATGGCCTATCTCGTCGTTGGTGTTATGTTCCACATGCGACTTGAAATCTCCCTCCAGGGCTTTGTGCACGGCCGTTTCCACCGCATGCGCCGTCGTCGAGACCGGTTTGAGCATGCGTCGCACCAGTACGATGAGCAGTATCCCGAAAAAAGCCACGGCGCCGACGATGCCGCTGATGGCCCACAGCGCCTTTTCCTTCAGGGCGTTGATCGACATGGTGATGGTGATTGCCCCGAGCACCGCACCTTCCTCGACCTGGTGGCATTGCAGGCAGTTGGGGGTGCCGCTTGATGAGGCGATGTAGGGGAACGTTCCACGAAAGACAAGATCGTTGCCGATATCGGAAATTACGAAATGAGGTTTCCCGAGTCGCAGTACATCACGGTCGCTACTGTCAGCTTCCGACTCTTGCATGAGTCCCTTGCCGAACTGTTGCTCGACGAGGGGAGAACGAATGACCCGGGCAGACTTGAGTCCCTGGACTTCCAGCAATCGCTTTAGGAATCCTTCCCGTTTGCTGATGGTGCCATTGATCATCGATTCGGTGAGATGCACGCGCACGATCTCGGCGGCGGTGCGCATGTGATCGGAAGCAGTATCCAGGGAAAAGTTGCGGAAGGCATACAGGCTGATGGCGACCAGCGCCACGATCAGCAATCCCACAATGCCGGCAAAGAAAAATGTGACTTTTGCGTTTAAATTCATGAAATGTCGCCAGTGCCGAGAATTATTCGGAATTCTGCAGATTATGCCTTCTCAGATAAGCCCTATCTACAAAAATGTTTTTCGGGTTTGTCGGGCGGGCAGAGCCTGTTGTGTTTTTGTGACAATATCCGACGCAATGCTATCTGAAAGGTTGGTTCTTCCCTGCGCAAGGAAGAAAACTCCGAGATTACCGGGGCAGGAAACAATACGGTCAGCCTTCAGCCACCCGCTTGGCGATGTGTGCCAGTGCTTCCTCAACCTGATCGATCAGAATCAGGCACAGGTCACCGGGTTTCAGATCGGCGAGCGCGCTGTCGATGGCCACGAATTCGCCATGAATTTCCCTGATCTCCGTGGTGCGCTTGGCTTTTCTAAGGCCCTGCTGCAGCAGGGCCAGGACTTCACCATCGGCGCGCCCACGTTGACATTGATCCTGATAAAGCACGACCTGGTCGAACGCGTCGCCGAGAATTTCGGTCTGCTGGCGGATGTCTTCATCGCGCCGGTCCCCGGCGCCACTGATGACCACTGAGCGACGTGTGCTCGCCGTGGCCGGCATGTTGTCGATGGCGCTGACCAAGGCCTGGATCGCGTCCGGGTTGTGGCCGTAGTCGGCGATCAGCGTCGCGCCACGGTAGTTGAAGAGGTTGAAGCGGCCAGGGGCGCTTTGGGCGTCGTTAACAAAGCTGGCCAGACCGGCACGAATGATCGCCCAGTCGATGCCTAGTGCCCACCCAGCGCCGGCTGCAGCCATTGCGTTTTCGATCTGGAAGCCGATGGCGCCATTGGCGGTAACCGGGATTTCAGCCAGCAGAATGCGTTGCTCGAAGCCGCGCTCGGAAGCGACGATCGAATCATCGTCGAGGTAAACCACACGTTTGCCCTGCGCACGATGCATGGCCATTACCGGATGGTTGCGGTCGCAGGCAAAGAAGGTGACTTTGCCGGGACAGGCGTCGGCCATGCGTACCACCATCGGGTCGGCCGCGTTGAGAACGGCGACACCGGTTTCCGGTTTGACATTGCGCACAATGACGCGCTTGACGACGGCCAGATCATCGACCGTGCTGATGTATGAGAGGCCAAGGTGGTCGCCCATGCCGATATTGGTGACCACCGCAACATTGCAGTAGTCAAACCCCAGGCCTTCACGCAGTACGCCGCCACGCGCAGTTTCGAATACGGCGGCATCGACGTCGGGGTGGAGCAGGACATTTTTTGCGCTTTTCGGGCCGCTGCAGTCGCCGGTATCGATGCGCTGGCCTTCGATATAGACGCCATCGGTGCTGGTCATGCCGACACGCAGGCCCTGGCTGCCGAGAATGCTGGCGATCAGGCGAACCGTCGTCGTCTTGCCATTGGTCCCGGCAACAGCGACCAGCGGGATGCGCGCATCGTCGCCTGGCGCAAACATGTTGGCGATAATCGCTTCGCCGACCGCACGACCTTTGCCGTAGGAAGGTTGCAGGTGCATGCGCAGACCCGGTGCGGCATTGAGCTCGACGACGCCGCCACCTTGCTCTTCGAGCGGGCGCAAGACGTTGTTGCATACGATGTCAACGCCGGCAATATCGAGGCCGATGGTTTGCGCGGCCGCCACGGCACGCGCCGCAAATTCTGGATGGACATCGTCGGTGACGTCGGTCGCCGTGCCGCCGGTGGATAGATTGGCATTGTTGCGCAGGATGACGCGCGCGCCTTTGGCGGGCACGGAGTCAGCCGTCAGCCCCTCGGTTGCGAGGCGGGCGAGGGCGATGTCGTCAAAGCGGATCTTGGTCAGCGACGTGGCATGGCCTTCGCCACGTCGCGGGTCGCTATTCACCAACTCGACCAGTTGCCGGACGCTGCGCACGCCGTCACCGGTGACTTGCGGCGGTTCACGCCGGGCCGCAGCGATCAGTTTGTTGCCGATGACCAGCATGCGGTAATCGTGACCGGGAATATAGCGTTCGACCAGTACCTCGTCGCTGATCTCGACCGCTACGGCGTAAGCGGCTTCAATCTGCTCGCGGCTGACGAGATTGACGGCGACGCCCTTGCCCTGGTTGCCGTCCTGCGGCTTGACGACGACCGCACCACCAATTTCGCAGGCGGCAGCCCAAGCGTCAGCCGCATTGACTACCGGACGACCGGCAGGCACCGGAACACCGGCAGCGTGCAACAGGTTCTTGGTTAATTCCTTGTCCTGCGCAATGGATTCAGCCACCGCGCTGGTCTGGTCGGTTTCGGCGGCCTGGATGCGGCGCTGTTTACTACCCCAGCCGAACTGCACCATGCTGCCTTCGGTCAGTCGGCGGTAGGGGATGCCGCGCGCAACGGCGGCGTAAACGATGGAACCCGTGCTTGGCCCGAGACGCACGTCTTCGTCGAGTTCACGCAGTCGGTGCAGTGCGTCGGTCAGATCGAAAGGTGTGTTTTCGACGGCTGCGTTGCACAGCGCTTGGGCAACTTCGAAAGCAAGGCGGCCGACGGCTTCTTCGCTGTATTCGACCACCACCTGGTAGACGCCGGGCTCCAGTGTTTGTGCCGTGCGGCTGAAAGTCACCGGACAACCGGCCTGCGCTTGCAGCCCGAGTGCGGCAAATTCGATGGCGTGGGCCATGGAAACGACCTCATCGCTGACGGTAGGCTGGAGCAGAGCAATCTCGGGGAAGCGTTCACGCAAGCGGGCTTCAAAACCAGGGATGTTGCCAATGGCGCGCTCGGTTTCAGTACAGGCGATGATGGCTTCAATCGCGGTATGCCGGCTCCACAGATTGGGACCGCGCAAGGCCCGGATGCGTGATATTTCCATAAACGTTTCCTCCAGGTTTTCAGTCACTCGGGATGTCTTGGCATCCGTGATCAGATCGTCGTTTTAGCCGCTGGCGTTGCCTGCTTCTTGATGTGTCTTGCTTATTCGACGAAGAATGTTTCTATTCCGGTGCGCATGACATCGGTCGAGATACCGAGAGCCCAGGCGGCTGCAACCGCCGCCAGAACATTCTCGACCTGCGGTTTGGCGTCACCGCCCTCGGTCAGCGGAATGTCTTTCAGCTTGGCCAGCGACACTTCATCCTTGCCACTGGCGAGCAGTACCCGCCCGTCGCGAACGATCACCGCGCGCTTGCCCTGCGCCCGATGTGCGGTGATGGCCGGCAACTCCGGGTCAAGCGCGAAGTAAATGACTTCACCATCGCACAGCGAAGACATCTCGACCAGCATCGGTTCCTTGGCGTTAAGTACCGCGGCACCCTTGGGCAGCACCAGGTCGATCTGGGTACGCAGAACGTTGTAAACCTGTTCCGGCGTTTCGATGTAGAAGCGGCCGGTGTGATGTTCAACATCGACATTGGTGATGACGCCCACCTGGCAACGGTCGTAGGCCAGCCCTTCGCCGAGGATGGCGTCGCTACCGTTCTCGAAGATGGCCGCTTCAATGGAGCGGTTCATCAGGATGCGGGTGGCCGCCTCCCATTTCGCACAGTCCCCTTTGTCAACCAGCCGGCGATCAAGGAAGAGCCCGTCGCTGCAGGCCAGTCCGGTGTGTTTTCCGGAAAGGGTGAGCAGCCGGGCGATGAGGCGGCAAACCATGGTTTTCCCGTAACTGCCGGTCACGCCAACGACCGGAATGCGGCCATCGTCACCATTCGGGAACAGGTGTTCGACGATGGCGCGACCGACCGGGCGCGGCCCGCCGTTGGCGTGTTTCAGGTGCATCAGCAGACCCGGGCCGGCATTGACCTCGACGATAGCGCCGCGCTGTTCGTCAAGCGGGCGTGAAATGTCTTCACAGACCAGGTCGACTCCGGCAATGTCGAGACCAACGATGCGTGCCGCGAGAGAAGCGACGGCGGCTACGCTCGGATGCACCAGGTCAGTCACATCAAGCGCGACGTTACCGTTGCGCTGAATCAGTATTTTCTGGCCGTCGGGCGCGATGGAGTCAGCGTGGAAACCTTGACGCTCGAGTTCCAGCCGAACCGCCGGGTCGTCTTCGAGAAGAATCAGGTTGAGCGGGCAGTTTTCCGTTGTGCCGCGCCGCGGGTCCGAATTGAGTTGATCGTCGATCAGTTTTGTTATGGTCGATTCGCCGTCGCCGGTCACGCAAGCCTCTTCGCCCCGGGCCGCCGCGACCAGCTTGCCGCCAACAACAAGCAGGCGATGCTCGTTACCAAGGATAAAGCGTTCGACGATTACCTCGCCGGCTTCGTCCAGCGCGAGTTGGTAAGCGGCTTCCACATCCTGGCGCGAAGTCAGGTTGGTGGAAACGCCACGACCATGATTGCCGTCGCGAGGTTTGACGACGACCGGAAGACCGATTTCTTCGGCGGCTTCCCATGCATCGTCCGCATCGACAACCAGCCGCCCCTCAGGAATTGGCAGGCCACAGGATTGCAGCAAAAATTTTGTCAGATCCTTGTCGCGCGAGATGGTTTCGGCGATGGCGCTGGTGCGGTCGGTTTCAGCCGTCCAGATGCGCCGGCTGCGTACGCCGTAACCCAGTTGCACGAGGTTGCCGGTGGATAGCATGCGAATTGCGGGAATACGCCGTTCCTTGGAGGTCGCCGCTTCGACGATGCAGCCCGTGCTGGGTCCGAGCAGTTTGCGATCGGCCATGTCGTGCAGACGTTCGACGGTGGTGGCGACATCGAAAGGTGTGTCCTCGATGGCGGCCATGACCAGTTCCCGGCCGGCTTCCAGGCAGGCACGGGTCACCTCTTCATGCCAGGCCCGGATGACCACCTTATACACGCCGCGTATCGAGGTCTGACGTGCCTTGCCGAAACCGCCGGGCATGCCGGCAAGGTTCTGCAGTTCGAGCGAGACGTGCTCAAGAATGTGCCCCGGCCAGGTGCCTTCTTCAAGCCGGCGTAAAAAACCGCCGCGTTCGCCGTAACTGCAGCGGTGCTCGATCAGAGAAGGCAGGAATTCTTTCAGGCGATCGACAAAGCCGGGCAGGGTGTTCGAAGGAAAGTCTTCCAGTTCCCCGATATCGACAATGGCCTCAATGACCGGACGGTAAGTCCAGATGTTCGGTCCGCGCAGATGGCGAATTTCGAGAAACTTGATGTCTTTCATTTTCGTGTCGTCAGTGTTGGCACAGTGGGCTGGCCGGTGAAATGAATAAAGGGCTGATTATCTTCCGATTAACGCTATTCGTGGCATTCCGCTTACGCTCAGAGGCTGTGAAAAAATTCTTGAACACCCACCGCAGAGGCGCAGAGGCGCAAAGGTTCCGCAGAGAAAACCTTTAAAAACAATGGGGTTCCTCTGCGCCTTTGCGCCTCTGCGGTGGATTTTTGATATTTTCACAACCTCTAAGGGAAAATAACCCGACCGGTGTTTTCAAAGGAAACGATCCAGAATCTTGCGGCTATGCTGGTCCAGCGCATAACGGTCGTGGATCAGGTAGTGAATGCCGTGGCTATCGGTGATCAGCAGCCCCGGCGAAGCCAGACGGCGGATATCTTCTTCACCCTTGAGAACAAGGTTGGTGTCGCCGTGATTGGTGATGACCTGCCAGGTGCTCGGTGTGGCAAAACTCGATACATTGATGATGCGGCTGATGACCGGCATGAACTCGCGGCTCGCCAGTTCGGCTTCGACCAGGGTGCGCAATTCGTCCGGCAGATCGCTCAACTGGTCAATCCAGGCCAATTCCGAACCGTGCGCGTCGACCAGCGCAATACCATGATCCGGCGAGGAAATAGGGAAAGCGCGTACCGGGACAACGCCTTCATGCAGTTCACCGTCTTTGCCGGTGAATAGCAGGCGACCGAAGGTGTCGCGGCCAAGCTGATAGTCAGGCGTGCTGTTCATTCTCGATCATCCCCGGAGCCTCTTTCAATTTCCACTCGGCTTAGTTCATCTTCGGTATCGACGTTGCGTGCCTGAGCCTGATACAGCCGGTAATAATGGCCTTCCTGCGCCATCAATTCATCATGATTCCCAACCTCGACAATACTGCCGCGATCCAGCACTACCAGGCGGTTGGCGTCGCGCAGGGTGGACAGGCGGTGGGCAATGGCGATGGTAGTACGGCCGCGTACCAGGTTGTCGAGGGCTTTCTGGATTTCCTTCTCGGTCGTCGTGTCGACCGATGAGGTGGCTTCGTCGAGAATCAGTATCTTCGGGTCGATCAACAACGCGCGAGCGATCGAGATGCGCTGGCGTTCGCCTCCGGAGAGGGCCTGGCCGCGTTCGCCAACCAGCGAGTCGTAGCCGTGGGCCAGGCGCAGGATGAATTCGTGGGCATGAGCGGCACGGGCAGCGGCGATAATTTCCTCGCGTGTCGCTTCCGGCTTGCCGTAGGCGATGTTCTCGGCAATCGTGCCGAAGAAGAGGAAGGGCTCCTGCAGAACAAGGCCGATGTTCTTGCGGTACTCGGCAACTGGCAGCGAGCGGATATCGACACCGTCGATCAGGATCGCACCTTCGGTCACGTCGTAGAAGCGGCAGATCAGGTTGACCATCGTGCTTTTACCGGAGCCGCTGTGACCCACCAGGCCGATCATCTCGCCCGGTTCGATTTTGAAGCTGATATCGCGGGTGACGCTGCGCGTGCCGTAACGGAAACCGACGTTACGCAGCTCGATACGGCCAGTTACTTTTGTTAGATGGACCGGATGGGCTGGTTCAGGGACGCTGGAAACGTGGTCGAGTATGTCGAAAATGCGCTTGGCACCGGCAGCGGCTTTTTGTGTTACGGAAACGATGCGGCTCATCGAGTCGAGACGCAGGTAGAAACGGCTGATGTAGGCCAGGAAGGCGGTGAGTACGCCGACGGTGATGTCGTTTTTCGAGATCTGCCAGATGCCGAAGGCCCAGACGATGAGCAGGCCGATTTCGGTGAGCAGGGTGACGGTAGGCGAGAACAGCGACCAGACCTTGTTGACCTTGTCGTTGACCACCAGATTGTGCTCGTTGGCCGCACGAAAGCGCGCCGCCTCGCGATTTTCCTGGGCGAAGGCCTTGACCACGCGGATGCCGGGGATGGTGTCGGCCAGCACATTGGTGACCTCGGCCCAGATGCGGTCGACGCGCTCGAAACCGGTGCGCAGCCGCTCGCGCACGACATGGATCAGCCAGGCGATGATTGGCAGCGGTAGCAGCGTGACCAGGGCCAGTTTGGGATTGATCGAGACCAGGATGCTGGTGGTCATGGCTATCATCAGCACGTCGGTGACGAAATCAAGGAAATGCAGCGAGATGAAGATGTTGATGCGGTCGGTTTCCGAGCCGATGCGCGCCATCAGATCGCCTGTGCGTTTGCCTCCGAAGTATTCCTGCGAGAGTTTCAGCAAGTGTTCGTAGGTGGTCGTTCGCAGGTCGGCGCCGATACGTTCGGAGACCAGCGCCAGAATATAGGTGCGTGCCCAGCCCAGCACCCAGGCCAGCAGCGCCGCACCGAGCAGTCCGGAGAGATAGAGGGTGACCAGCGCGGTGTCGATCGGCTTGCCGTTCTGATAGGGGATCAGCACCTTGTCCATCATTGGCATCGTCAGATACGGCGGAACCAGCGTTGCCGCTGTCGAAGCCAGCGACAGCAGGAATCCGGCAAGGAGCCGCCAGCGGTAGGGGTAGGCAAAGCGCCACAGCCGGAACAATGTCCACGTCGACGGTGGCGCGTGGATTTCCTTGCTGCACAGCGGGCACTCTTCCTGGCCGGCCAGCAGCGGCGTTTCGCAGTTCGGGCAAAGTGCCTGCGTCGGTGGCGGCGGGATTAGACCGGTGAGGCAAAAGGTGAGTTGCCGGGTGAAGTGCTCGATCAATCGCCCTGCGGCAATATCCCCGCCCAGCGTGTAGCGCCAGATGGCCAGCCGGTTGTTGTCATCAAGCAGTTCAAGACTGCCCACCCCTGAATGATCACTCCGCGTCAGCGTCAGTCCGGTGCGAAAAGCGTGGGTTTGCCAGTTGCCATCGTCAGCCGCTTTGGCGAGCAGTCTATGACTGGTAAGCACGACAACGCCGGGGGCAAATCGCAACTGGGCGTCAAGGTCAATCTCCAGCCAGGCCAGAACTTTTTCATCGCTGGCGAGTTGTGTCTCGACGGGTGCCTGCCATGCCGAGGGCAGGGGAATCAACGAAGTGCCTGGCAGCGTATTGTTGGCGATAGTGGGCGGCTGATTGCGGTTTGTCATTGTTGCGTTATTGTCGTGTGGGTATAACAGGGAGCGCCAAAGCGCGAGAGTATACCCGTCTTCTATCGTGTGCTGGTGCTGGACAGCAGAGCATTGGAAAATCGAGCTAGTGCTGCAAAGCGAATATAAATTGCGTGTTGTCGAGAAGGGCACGAAGAAACAACGATAGAAAGCTTTTCCAGAAGCCATGCCTGCAGAGCAAGCAGGACGGCCATCTTGAGCAGGACTGCCGTGGGAGCCTTTGTTTATGCGGATCTTGCGGCATGCACCGCTGGCATGGCGTATTGACAGCCTCGTAGCCCGGCAAGATTCCATGTGGTCAACAACGATTCTTATAAGCTATGCTTAAAGGCATAGTAGTAACCAAGTTCTGATTACGGATCTTTCCCAATGCACAATTTGCTCATGAAGTCATCCACACGTCTTGCCGCTCAAGTCATTCCACTCAAAAATTTTCTGATGCTTGCCGGCATTTCGCTTCCAGTCTTTGCTTTCCAGCCGCTGATTACTGACGATACGGGAACTCAGGGTGTCGGCGGCAATCAGCTTGAGCTTTCTTTTAATGAGGATCGTGCAAAACTGGCCGGCAACACTGACCGGATACGTAGCTTGCCGGTTGCTTATACTCGGGGATTGACCGATACAATCGATATTTTTGCCGGGATCAGCTACGCGAGGATTCATGCGGGCACCTCGGGTGATAGTTCCAGTGGCGCTGGTAATCCTGCTATAGGGGGCAAGTGGCGGTTCTACGAAAATGGAGAAAGCAAGACCAGTTTTGCGGTCAAGCCGGAAATTCTCTTCCCGGTCAGCTCTGACCGGGAAAGCGGCGGGCTTGGCACGGGCAAGACCTCGGGCAACTTGACGTTTATCCTTACCCAGGAAGTTCCATTCGGTGCCATACACTTAAATGCAGGCCTGGGCCGTGACCGTTTCCGCGATACCTTGATCAACCCTGATTTGACTAAGACGCGCGTCTCGATTGCTCCGGTATGGGATGTAACCGAACAATGGAAACTGGCACTGGATCTGGGGACGGAATCGGCTCGTGCAGGAGGAACCGGCGTTCGCTCTGATTTCGTGGAACTTGGCGCGATTTACTCGCCGAACAAGGATCTTGATTTCGCGGTCGGTTTCATTCACTCGGCCGACAATGACAGTCCGCGTACCACCACGGATACAGCCACTGCAGGCATTACCTGGCGATTCAAGTAAGCAGAAGACAACGCTCGTCACAAGCGGGTCGTGACAGGCTATCTGTTTGAATTTGCCCCCCTCTGACAAATTGACTGCATCTCGCATAAACGATGCTATAGCGGTCCTTCAAAGGTGGCACCAATGCTTGGACACTTCCAATTTTACTGAGGGCAGTTGATCCGGGCGTGTCAATTATTGCTTGAATGTCTTGTGACATTTTCGGCAACTGTCGTGAACAGCTTCGTAAGCTGTCGCCACTTGTTTTTCTTCGCCACTTTCGGCAGCCAGGACCAGGCGGTCAATGGCCTGTAAAAAGGCCTGTCGGTCCGCTTCGAAATGATCCGCCTCGCTCCAGACTTTGGCGGTGGCGTGGGTCGGCGGATAGTTCGTGTCGGTGCCAAAGTACTGCCATGGCCCATCCTTCAATTTGGCCAATTCCTTCGCCTGGACAATGAACCGATCTGCCTTGTACTGCTTTTCACGTAGTTGAATGCCCATCGGCTCAAAGGCAAGAAGGATTTTCTTGAAAGCAGCCCGACGATGATCTACCGGTTGGCCGGGGCGAGTATCTTGTGGTTCGCTACAGGCGGTCAGGGTTAGTGATATAAGGGCAGCGATCAGTATTGTTGGGTAGCGCATGGGGCCGTCCGGTCAATTTGAGGGAACGGATTATAGGCCCTTGTGGCGTGGAAAATGCTCTCTCTGACATGTGCAACTTCCCGGCAGCCCCCCCTCGAATCTGCAAATTTAGCCTATCTTGTGAGTCGGCATATTCATGGCATAACAGTTGACGACCCGGCACGAATCAAATAATCCCAATCCGGTTGCTGTTTATTTCACCACGAGTGGAGCTTTGTTTACAGGATGACGGAGTTCAAATGAAACTTAGACTGCTGTGGATAGCCTTTGCCTTGGCGACGGCAGCACAAGCCGCGTCGTTCGACTCAGGAACGACGCATCCGCCAGAGTTGGTGCCAGTGCAACAACAGGCGCAGGCGGCACGCTTGTCTTGCTGAACGAAGCCGTCCATATACTCAGCGACAAAGTGGGGCTACTGAAGCCAGGCGCCAATTTGGCTACTCACGCCAAGCCGGGTTATCTGTTGATCCTCGATAATAAGCATGACTCGGACCCTGTTCGAACGGGTGCCTGGTAAGGGACAGTCATCGAATCAGCCCTTTGACGATCCGTCGAATTCAATCCGCCCGGGCAGTTCATGAATTTGCAGGCCACTTATGGGAAACTCGTTATTTTCCAAGTCGTTGTATTTATGCCAAGGTAGTCCTGTCATGGACAGTTCCTCGAAAAGGGACTAGCCGGACAGATGGTTCGCTACCACTTTTTCGTCGTGACTTTCGATAGGTTCGCGCTCAACAACCTGGTCTTGGATAAGATTCAGGAGATTGCTCTGCACTGGCCACGGAATTCAGCATTACTGACGGAGTGTTGGTACAATTAAAAGTTCTTCTTGCATTTAGTCAGTGTATTGTCTTTTTCCTAACCTTTTCCTTTGTGGAGATTTGATTTATGGCTATCGAACGTACTCTTTCCATCATCAAGCCCGATGCAGTTGCCAAAAACGTTATCGGCAAGATCCTTTCCCGTTTTGAAACCAATGGTCTCAAGGTTATTGCCGCCAAAATGGCTTGGCTGTCGCCATTGGAAGCCGGTGAGTTTTACGGCGTGCATAAAGATCGTCCTTTCTTCAAGGATCTGGTTTCCTTCATGATCTCAGGGCCGGTAATGATTCAGGTGCTCGAAGGTGAAGACGCTATCGCCAAGAACCGCGAACTGATGGGCGCTACTGATCCGAAAAAAGCCGATGCAGGCACCATCCGCGCCGATTTTGCCGAATCGATTGATGCTAACGCCGTGCATGGTTCCGACGGTGTTGAAACCGCCAAGGGTGAAATCGCCTTTTTCTTCCCGGCCATGAACGTTTACTCCGGTCGCTAAGAGCACATCAGGAGAAGTGGGTGATGGGCGAGGAGGAAAACCGTTTGGTTTTTCGTGCTTCTAAATGAATTTCGAACGTTTGGCTTCTTTCTCCTGACTCCTCAAGATGTTAATCAATCTGCTCGATTTCGATTCTGCCGGCCTGACGGCCTTCTTTGCCAAACACGGCGAAAAGCCGTTTCGCGCCAGGCAGGTGCTGCGCTGGATACATCGTTTCGGGCAGAGTGATTTCGACGCCATGACCGATATCGCCAAGAGCCTGCGTGAAAAGCTCAAGGCGATGGCGGTTGTGCTGGCTCCATCCATCGTTTCGGACAAACTTTCCGATGACGGTACGCGAAAATTCCTGTTTGACGTCGGCGGCGGCAATGCCGTCGAAGCCGTATTCATCCCCGAGGATGATCGGGGTACGCTGTGCATTTCAACGCAGGCTGGCTGCGCTCTCGACTGTTCCTTCTGTTCGACCGGCAAACAGGGTTTCAACCGTAACCTGACGGTGGCCGAAATCATCGGTCAGTTGTGGCAGGCCAACCTTGCCTTGGGTGCCAGTCCGTCGGATGACCGAATCATCAGCAATGTAGTGCTGATGGGTATGGGCGAACCGCTCGCCAACTTCGAAAACACAGTGACCGCGTTGCGTTTGATGCTCGACGACAACGCTTATGGCCTGTCGCGTCGCCGTGTCACCGTGTCCACTTCCGGTCTGGTGCCAGTGATGGATCGTCTGGGCGAAGAGTGTCCGGTCGCGCTTGCCGTGTCGCTGCATGCACCGAACGACAAATTGCGCGACCAACTGGTTCCGATCAACCAGAAATACCCGCTGCGTGAATTGATGGCGGCCTGTGATCGCTATCTGCAAAAGGCACCACGCGATTTTGTGACTTTCGAATACGTCATGCTCGATGGGGTGAACGACTCTGATATTCAGGCGCATGAACTGCTAGCCCTGACACGCAATGTGTCATGCAAGTTCAACCTGATTCCTTTCAATCCGTTTCCGGGTTCGCCTTATCGTCGTTCGTCGTCCCCTCGGATCAGGCGCTTTGCAGAGATACTATTGGAAGCTGGCGTTGTCACCACCACACGCAAGACGCGTGGAGATGACATTGATGCGGCTTGTGGTCAGTTGGCCGGACAGGTGCTGGACAAGACGCGACGTACAGCACGTCGGAAGATCGATTTACACGAGGTCAGGACATGATGAAAGCCCTTCGCGGGTTATTTGCTTTTTTCTGTTTGGGTGCCTTGGCGCTGCTGGCGCTTCCCTCTGCGCTGGCTCAGAAATCCCTTCCTCCACCCGCAGATACACTTTCGTCAGCGGTTCCCAAAGATATCCACACACGGGCAAAACTGCATACCGAATTGGGATCGCTGTATTTTCAGAATGGCAACCTGATTGTTGCACTCGAAGAATTGACCATTGCCATCTCGATCAATCCAAACTATGCCCAAGCCTACAGTACGCGTGGCCTTGTGCTTTATTACATCAAGGAACTGGAATCCGCTGAAAAAGACTTTCAGCGCGCCTTGAACCTGGATGAAAAAGATCCTGAGATCAACAACAACTATGGCTGGTTTCTTTGTCATATCGGGAAAGAGAAGGAGTCCATTGCCTACTTTTTGCGTGCTATAAAAAGTCCCTTGTACCAAACGCCTGAAACAGCCTACCTGAACGCCGGGACGTGTTATTCCAGGATCGGCGAGTTGGCTCTAGCCGAGGAGTTTATCCGCAAGAACTTGCGTTTTTCACCTGATAATCCGCAAGCCCTGTTTCAATTGGCCAATATCAGCTACAAGCGTGGTAACTATGACGCAGCCAAGGAGCATCTGAAAAATGTGGTTCGTTTGAGCGATCCGGATGCGGAAGTGTTGTGGTTGTTATTACGGGTTGAACGCCGGTTGGGCGATCGTTCAGCCGAGAGTAGTCAGGCCGCACAGTTGCGGCGCAAATTTCCTGACTCACCTGAGTATCAGGAGTTTCTGAAAGGTAACTTCGAATGAGCGGGGCGAATGTTCCTTCGTGGCCATCGGATGATAAAGAGAGTGTCCAATTGGAAATGAATCGAACTCCGGAAGCGTCCACGGATCCCATGGAGCAGTTGGCGCTGAGCGTTGGTCAGCAACTGCGTGCAGCCAGGGAAGCAAAGGGTCTGGCTGCGGATGATGTTGCCAAGGCGATCAAGTTGAGCCTTCGTCAGGTTGAGGCGATCGAGGCAGACGATTGGCTGAGCTTGCCTTGCAATACGATCATCCGGGGTTTTGTGCGCAATTACGCACGACTGCTTGGTCTGAATCCTGATCTTCTGATGACCGCGCTTGATCGGCTGAAAATGCCGCAAGAACCTGAACTCGAGATGCCAATTGGACCCACAGTCAGCCTTCCAAAGGAGGGTAAGGTCAATCGGCGAGATTATGTCAGAGTGCTTTCTGGCCTGATCGTTCTGGTCTTGGCCGTGTCGGCCTACTTCCTTGTTTCAGAGGATTTATTACGATCGACATTGTCAGCGCTCAAAGCTGCAACCCAATCACGCGAAGTTTCCGCAGAAAAGGTTGTTGCCCCGGAGAAGGGTGAAGCCAAAGCGCCTGAGTCAGCCGTTGCTCCTCCAACGGGAACCTTGCTCGCGGATTCGTCAGCAACGCCCCCGGTTCCATCTCCACCTGTTTCCGCAGGCGCTCCGACGCCCAGCAACGGGTTGATGTTCAACTTCACCCAACCTTCATGGGTGGAAGTCCGTGATCGTAGCGGCGAGATCATTTTCTCGCAGTTGTGCCAGGCGGGAAGTCAGCGAGAAATTGAAGGCCAGCCACCGTTTGCGCTGGTCATTGGAAACTCCGAGCACGTGACCTTGCAATACCAAGGCAGGGCAGTTGATCTGTCCAAGCGCAGTAAGGATGGTGTAGCTCGCCTTTCCCTCGAATAGCATGAGTGATGTATCAATACCGCGCGAGCAATCAGTGAGCAGTCGTTCAGCAATGCGTCGGCCGACTCGCATTGTCAGAATCGGTCGAGTGACAGTAGGCGGCGAGTCGCCGGTTGTCGTCCAGTCGATGACCAATACCGATACTGTAGATATACTCAAAACAGCCATTCAGTGCGCTGAACTGGCGCGTGCCGGTTCTGAACTGGTGCGTATTACGGTCAACACGCCCGAAGCAGCCGCAGCAGTACCAAGGATTCGTGCGCATCTCGACAGCATGGGTGTTGATGTGCCGCTGATCGGCGATTTCCATTACAACGGTCATCGCTTGCTGACTGATCATCCCGGGTGTGCCCAGGCACTGGCCAAATACCGCATCAATCCGGGCAATGTCGGTCACGGCAAGAAGCGCGACGAGCAGTTTGCACAAATGATCGAGATTGCCTGCAAGTACGACAAACCGGTGCGCATCGGGGTGAACTGGGGCAGTCTCGACCAGGATCTGCTGGCGCGAATCATGGACGATAACGCCAATCGTTCCGAGCCGAAAGATGCCATCGAGGTGATGCGCGAGGCGATGGTGACTTCGGCACTCGAATCCGCCGCCAAGGCCGAAGAATTGGGCTTGCCAGGGGATCGCATCATCCTCTCGTGCAAGGTTTCCGGCGTGCAGGATCTGATCGCCATTTATCGCGAGTTGTCCCGGTGCTCCAACTACCCGTTGCATCTCGGGCTCACCGAGGCAGGGATGGGCTCGAAAGGCATTGTTGCTTCGACAGCTGCCATGGCCGTGTTGTTGCAGGAAGGCATTGGCGACACCATCCGCGTTTCGCTAACCCCCGAACCTGGCGGCAAGCGCACGCAGGAGGTGGTCGTTGCACAGGAAATGTTGCAGACAATGGGCTTGCGCGCTTTTACGCCGATGGTTGCCGCTTGCCCGGGGTGTGGCCGAACAACCAGCACCTTTTTCCAGGAGTTGGCCCAGTCCATCCAGGAACACGTTCGCAGCAACATGCCGCAGTGGCGCATCGAGTACGATGGCGTGGAAAACATGACGCTGGCCGTCATGGGTTGCATCGTCAATGGCCCCGGCGAAAGCAAGCAGGCCAATATCGGCATCAGTCTGCCGGGTACCGGCGAAGTGCCGGCGGCACCGGTCTTCGAGGATGGCGCCAAGACGGTCACGTTGCGCGGCGACAATATCGCTGAAGAATTTACCGCCATTGTGGATCGCTACGTGGCAAGAACCTACCAAAGAAAGTTCGCACCAAAATCATGAGTCAAAATATCCAGTCCGTGCGCGGGATGAACGACATCCTGCCGGGCGAGGCCGAGTTCTGGGAAATCTTCGAGGAAACCGTCCGTTCGTGGCTGAAGAGCTACGGCTACCGGCCGATCCGTCTGCCCATCGTCGAACCGACGCCACTGTTCAAGCGCGCTATCGGTGAAGTGACCGACATTGTTGAAAAGGAGATGTATTCCTTCATCGACAGCCTGAACGGTGAACTGCTGACGTTGCGTCCGGAAGGCACGGCCGGCTGCGTGCGCGCGGTGATTCAGAACAAGCTGGCGGCACAGCACCCGCAACGGCTCTATTACATGGGGCAGATGTTCCGGCACGAGCGACCGCAGAAGGGGCGCTACCGTCAGTTCAATCAGGTCGGTGTCGAGTCCTTCGGGTTTTCCGGCCCCGACATCGATGCCGAGCAGATCCTGATGGGTTCCCGGCTGTGGGACGATCTCGGGCTGGACGGCATCAAATTGCAGTTGAATTCACTGGGCCAGATGGATGAGCGCACCAGTCACCGCGCCGAACTGATTACCTATTTCGAGAAGCACGTCGATCTGCTCGATGAGGATGCCAAGCGTCGGCTTTACACCAATCCGCTACGCATTCTCGACAGCAAGAACCCGGCGATGCAGGAGATGATTTCAACGGCGCCCAATCTGATTAACCACCTTGGCGCTGAATCGATGGCGCATTTCGAAGGTGTGCAGCAGGTTTTGCGCGATGCCGGCTTGCCTTACGAGATCAACCCGCGACTGGTGCGCGGACTCGATTACTACAACCTCACCGTCTTCGAGTGGGTGACCGAACGTCTAGGCGCGCAAGGCACAGTCTGTGCCGGTGGCCGTTACGACGGCCTTGTCGAACAACTTGGCGGCAAGTCGACGCCGGCCTGCGGCTTTGCCATGGGCGTTGAGCGTCTGGTAATGCTGATTCGCGAATCGGGTGGCGAACCGGTGCTTGAAGGAATCGACGTTTATCTCGTGCATCAGGGCGAGGCGGCTTCGCGTCTGGCCCCTCGAGTTGCCGAAGGCTTGCGCGATCAGGGGATCGATGTGCTGTTCCACTGTGGTGGTGGAAGCTTCAAATCGCAGATGAAGAAAGCTGATGCTTCGGGGGCGACCTTCGCCGTGATTATCGGCGATGATGAGGCCAATGCTGGCGAGGTCACCCTCAAGCATTTGCGCGCCACCGGTGAACTGCAGAACGAACAGAAACGTGTCAGCGTCGACAGTGTCGCGGACGAAATCATGAATTCATTTTTGGATTGGGAAGAAGCTTAATGGCTACCTACGACCTCGAAGAACAGGAACAACTCGCCGAAATCAAGGTGTGGTGGAAGCAGCATGGCAGTCTGTTGATTAACGTTATTACGGCAGCCTCTTTGACTGTTATTGCCTGGCAGGGCTGGAGTTGGTATCAGCGCAATCAGTCAGTACAGGCCTCGATGGTCTACAACGTCCTGCAGAAAGCGGTTCAGGACAAGGATTCGCAACGGATCAAGGCGGCAAGTGGCGAACTGCTCGAAAAATTCGGCAGCACAACCTATGCGTCGCTTGGCGCACTGACAGCGGCCAAGACAATGATTGATTCGACTGACGCTAAAACCGCCAAGGTACAACTGCTCTGGGTTGTTGAGCATGGCAAGGACGAGTTTCGCGATCTGGCGCGTTTGCGTCTGGCTGCCGTGCTGCTCGATGAAAAGGCTTACGATCTGGCATTGAAGCAACTTGATGGTAGCGCCAGCCCAGGCTTTGAGGCGCGTTTTGCGGATACACGTGGCGATGTGCTCAGCGCACAGGGAAAGAAAGCTGAAGCACTTGGCGCCTATCAAACCGCACTGACCAAGCTTGATGAAGCTGACAAATCAGGCAAAGGGAAGAATTCGGCGCTGGGTCGGCAGGGGCAGGCCGCTGCCGTCTATCGCGAACTCCTGCAGCAGAAACTTGATTCGCTGGGCGGGAGCAAGCAATGAAGAAGTGCCTTGCCGCCTTTTTTATGGCGATTTCGCTTGCCGGCTGTTCGACACTGGATTCACTGAATCCCTTCGCCAGCAGCGGGCCGAAGATGGCCGAACTGCAGCCGATCAAGGCAACGGCCGAAGTGCGTGTCGTTTGGCGTGAAAGCGTCGGCAAGAGCGACGTATATGCTTTTACACCCGCTGTGGTTGGCTCAACCGTCTATGCGGCCAGCAAGGATGGCAATCTGATCCGCATTGATGACGGCAAGCTGGCCTGGAAGATCAACGCCGGACAACCGCTTTCCGGTGGTGTAGGTGCGGATCAAAGCATGGTAGTGGTTGGCTCGCCTAAAGGCGATCTGCTGGCTTTTGCCAGCGCCGACGGCAAACTGTTGTGGAAAGCCAAGGCGACCAGTGAGATTCTTTCCCCCCCCGCTTTGGGCGATGGCATCGTTGTCGTTCGCAGCGGAGACAACCGGTTGGCCGCGTATGATGCACTCGACGGCAAGCGGAAATGGATCTATCAGCGTCCAACGCCCGCGCTTTCGCTCCGTGTCACGTCCAGCCCCGTCATTGAAGGAAAATTTGTTTTCGCCGGTTTTCCCGGTGGCAAGCTGATTGCCGTCAGTACGTCCAACGGTGCGGCAATGTGGGACGGCACGGTTGCTTTGCCGAAAGGCTCGACCGAACTGGACCGTGTTGCCGATATCACCAGCGCTCCGGTTATCTCAGGGCGAACGATTTGCGCCGTCGCCTTTCAAGGGCGAGTTGCCTGTTTTGACCTAAGCAACGGCAATCTTGCCTGGGCGCGAGACATGTCGAGCGCGGTAGGCTTGGCCATTGATGGGCGCTACCTTTACGTTACCGATGACAAGGGTTCGGTGCATGCCCTCGACATGGCAAGCGGAGCCAGTCTCTGGAAGCAGGACAAGCTTTCCTTGCGCCGCGTATCTGCCCCCTTGACACGTCGTGGCCTGATCGCTGTAGCCGATGTTCAGGGTGTGGTGCATTTTTTGAATCGTGACGACGGATCTTTTGTCGCCCGCCTGACCACCGACGGCAGCCCGGTTATCGCACCTTTGCAGGCGCTGGGTAGCCTTCTGCTGGTGCAGACCAGTAACGGCGGTGTTTACGCCATCGAGGCGCAATGAAACCAATCATCGTTGTTGTCGGCCGTCCGAATGTAGGCAAATCGACACTTTTCAACCGGCTGACCAAAACGCGCGATGCCCTTGTTGCCGATATTCCGGGCCTTACGCGTGATCGTCATTACGGCCATGGCAAGCTGGGCAGCAAACCTTACCTGGTCGTCGATACCGGTGGCTTCGAGCCCCTCGCCAAAGACGGCATCATGCATGAAATGGCGCGCCAGACAGAACAGGCCATCGCCGAGGCGGATGCGGTCATCTTCGTTGTCGATGGCCGTACCGGAATAACTGCGCTCGACAAGGAGATTGCCAACAAGCTGCGCAAGGCGGAGCGACCGGTGTTTGTCACGGTGAACAAGGCCGAAGGCATGAACCAGGGCATTGTCATCGCGGATTTTCACGAGCTTGGATTGGGCGAGCCGTACGCCATCTCAGCGACGCACGGAGAGGGTGTGCGAGGCTTGATCGAACTTGTGCTCGATCCCTTTCCTGAACCTGAAGAAAGTGAAAACGAAAACGATGTTCTGAAGGTGGCGATTGTCGGGCGTCCGAACGTCGGCAAAAGCACGATGATCAATGCCCTGCTTGGCGAAGAGCGCGTCATTGCCTTCGATCAGCCGGGAACCACCCGCGATGCCATCTATGTTGATTTCGAACGCGGCGGAAAACACTACACACTGATCGATACGGCCGGTTTGCGGCGCAAGGGCAAGGTTTTCGAAACCATCGAAAAGTTTTCCGTGATCAAGACCCTGCAATCGATCGAGGATGCCCATGTGGTGATTCTTGTGCTCGATGCGCAGCAGGATATTTCCGATCAGGATGCCCATATCGCCGGGTTCATCGTTGAATCCGGTCGAGCGCTGGTGGTTGCGGTAAATAAGTGGGACGGTCTTGATCCCTATGTCCGGGATCAACTCAAGGGTGATCTCGAAGCCAAGTTGAAGTTTCTGGATTTTGCCAATTTTCACTATGTCTCAGCGCTCAAGGGGCAGGGGCTGGAGCACGTTTTCCGTTCAGTTGATGCCGCCTACAAGGCGGCTACGACCGATTTGTCGACTCCACAATTGACGCGAACATTGATAGACGCAGTTGCCAAGCAGTCGCCGCCGCGTAGCGGGATTTTCCGCCCCAAGCTGCGCTACGCCCATCAGGGTGGGCGTAACCCGCCAGTCATCGTTATTCACGGCAATGCGCTGGACAAAGTTTCAGATTCGTATCGTCGCTATCTTGAGCATGTGTTCCGCGAAGTATTCAAGCTACAGGGAACACCACTGCGCATCCAGTTCAATGTTTCAACGAACCCCTTTGCTGATCGCAAAGCGCCCGAACAAAATCGGCGCAAACCGAAAGCTGAAGAAAAACCAAGGCCAAAAACCAAAGTGCCGGTCAAGCCCAAGCCTGAGGCAACCTCAAGAGCAAAGCCAAGACCAAAGGCCAGATCGACATCGGCCTGATTATTCGGGTTTGTATGGCAAACATGATAAAAATCAATTAAGCTACCCGGCCATACACCAACAATGAACATGGAGTTCTAACCATGAGTAATAAAGGGCAACTGTTACAAGACCCCTTCCTTAATGTGCTGCGCCGCGAGCACGTGCCAGTTTCCATCTATCTGGTCAATGGCATCAAACTGCAAGGCCAGGTTGAGTCATTTGATCAGTACGTCGTTCTGCTCAAGAATACCGTTACCCAGATGGTTTACAAGCATGCCATCTCGACGGTGGTGCCTTCGCGTCCGGTCAGCATCCAGCAGGATGGAACCAGCGAGGACTGATCTGTCTTCACCTTGCTTTTCCAGCCACTCACTAAAATGGGGGGGTGTCTCGATAGATAACCTGCGAACGAGCCTTTGTTCGCGTCTTTCGTGAATGGCCTGAATGCTTGAACGTCCAGCCTCGGGCGAACGTGCTGTCATAGTTCAGCTTGATTTTGGTGGCGACGATGTCGCCGATCAGCTTGAAGAGGTACGCCAACTCACTGAATCGGCCGGAGCCAGGGTCTGTGCAGAGGTTTTCGGCCGGCGACAAAGTCCCGATTCAGCGACTTTTGCTGGCAAGGGCAAGGTGCAGGAAGTGGCTGCCGAAGTTGCAGCACACGAGGCCGATCTGGTCATTTTTAACCACGAATTGTCACCCGCCCAAGAGCGCAATCTTGAGCGTACGCTGCAATGCCGAGTGATCGACCGCACCAGTCTGATTCTCGACATCTTTGCGCAACGTGCGCAGAGTTCGGAAGGCAAGTTGCAGGTTGAACTGGCGCAACTCGATCATCTAGCGACTCGTCTGGTTCGTGGCTGGACCCATCTGGAGCGTCAAAAGGGTGGGATCGGGCTGCGCGGTCCGGGGGAAACCCAGCTCGAAACTGATCGCCGCTTGCTCGGCAAGCGGGTCAAGCTGCTCAAGGAACGGCTGGTCAGGCTCGAACGCCAGCGCGGAGTACAGCGCAAGGCTCGCGGGCGCGGCGAGGTCCTGAACGTTTCCATCGTTGGCTACACCAATGCCGGTAAATCAACACTTTTCAATGCGCTGACCCATGCCGGTGCGTATGCCGCCAATCAGCTATTTGCAACGCTCGACACAACCTCGCGCAAGCTCTGGCTCGGCGAGGCGGGGAATATTGTCATTTCCGACACGGTCGGTTTTATCCGCGCTCTGCCTCATGAATTGGTGGCAGCCTTTCATGCGACGCTGGAATCGACATCCCAGGCCGATCTCTTGCTGCATGTTGTTGATTCGGCCAGTCCGGCGCGTGACGACCAGATTGCCGAAGTCGATAAGGTTCTCGCTGAAATCGGCGCCAGCGAGGTGCGGCAAGTGATGGTGCTCAACAAGCAGGATCTGACAGGGCTGCCGCCGGCCGTCGAACGGGATGAGTATGATAGAATCGCCCGCGTTCGGGTGAGTGCGAAATCTGGCAATGGTTTGCCGCTGCTGCGCGAGGCGTTGACCGAGATTGCACTTGAGAAACTACCCATTGCGCGAGATCGGCCGAAGAACGGTGACGATTCGCTCAACCCTGATACTATTTTGGATACAGATTTATCCCTATGATTTCAAGCATTGGAGTACTCATGTCGCTCAATGACCCGCAGTGGGGCAATCGCGGTAATGACAGCAGTGGTGGCAATAAAGGTGGTAAGCGACCGAATCAGGGGCCTCCCGACCTTGAAGAATTGTGGCGCGACCTTAATCGTCGCATCTCTGGAATGTTCGACAAGAAGGGTGGTAGCGGCAATGGAGGTGGCAACCGCCCGCCGGTCGAGTTCAACACCAAATTTCTGGGGGGCGGAATCAGCTTGCTCGTCGGTCTGGTCGTGCTGGTCTGGCTGGCCAGTGGCTTTTATATTGTTGATGCATCGCAGCGCGGCCTTGTTTTGCAGTTCGGCAAGTATAAGGAAAGCACCGAGTCCGGTTTGCGCTGGCGTTTGCCTTACCCGATCCAGTCGCATGAACTGGTCAATATTTCAGGCGTACGTACGATTGAAGTCGGCTATCGCGGTAGCGAGAAGAACAAGGTGCTCAAGGAAGCACTGATGCTGACGGATGACGAAAATATCATCAACATCCAGTTTGCCGTTCAATACATACTCAAGGATCCAGTTGAGTATGTCTTCAATAATCGCACACCCGATGACGCTGTAATGCAAGTAGCCGAAACGGCAATTCGCGAGATCGTCGGCAAGAACAAGATGGATTTCGTGCTGTACGAGGGGCGCGAGCAGATCGCGGTCAAAGCCTCGACCCTCATGCAGGAAATTCTTGATCGTTACAAGACCGGCATCCTGATTTCAAAGGTAACGATGCAAAACGCCCAACCTCCCGAGCAGGTGCAGGCGGCATTTGATGATGCCGTGAAAGCCGGCCAGGATCGTGAGCGACAGAAGAACGAAGGGCAGGCCTACGCCAACGATGTGATTCCGAAGGCCAGAGGGACGGCTGCACGTCTGATGCAGGAAGCAGACGGTTACAAGCAGCGTCTGATCGCAACCTCCGAGGGCGATGCCAGCCGCTTCAAGCAGATCAATGCCGAGTATGCCAAGGCGCCTGAGGTGACGCGCAGTCGCATGTATCTGGAAACCATGCAACAGGTCTATTCCAGCACCAGCAAGGTGATGGTCGATGCCAAGGGGCAGGGTAATCTGCTCTATCTGCCGCTCGACAAGCTGATGCACGCTGCCGGGGCATTGGCCGCGTCTCCTGAAAGTGTCGGTAGCAGTGCCGAGATGCCGGCGCAGGTTCGCTCTGGATCCGTGGTATCCAACGAGACGCCGCCACAGGTGGTGGATAAGACTGAAGCACGTTCGCGTGATGCCTTGCGCTCACGGGATCGGGAGGTTCGATAATGAAAGCCGGTTTGAATTTCACGGCCGCTATCATTGCGGCGGTATTGGTTGTTCTTGGCGCGTCAATTTTTACCGTTGATCAGCGGCAACATGCCATCATTTTCCAGCTCGGTGAGGTACGCGATGTCATTGCCGAACCCGGGCTGTACTTCAAATGGCCGATGATCCAGAACGTCCGTTATTTCGACAAGCGTATTCTCACGCTCGACAGTGCTGAGCCGGAACGCTTTATTACCTCGGAAAAGAAGAATGTGCTGGTCGATTCATTTGTCAAATGGAAGATCGTTGATCCACAGCTTTACTACATCTCTGTTGCCGGAGACGAAGCGCGAGCCAAGACACGCCTGTCGCAAACGGTAAATGCGGGTTTGCGCGAGGAATTCGGTAAGCGCACTGTTCATGACGTGGTATCGGGTGAACGCGACAAAATCATGGAGCAGATGCGTGAAAAGGCGGATCTCGATGCGCGCAAGATCGGTGTGCAGATTATTGATGTCCGGGTGAAGCGTGTTGATCTGCCGACGGAAGTGAGCGAATCGGTCTATCGCCGTATGGAAGCAGAGCGCAAGCGTGTGGCTAACGAACTACGTTCGGAGGGTTCTGCAGAAGCCGAGAAGATCCGAGCCGATGCTGACAAGCAGCGCGAGGTGATCGTCGCCGAAGCCTACCGCGAAGCGCAGAAGATGAAGGGCGAGGGGGATGCCAAGGCGACTGCTACTTATGCTCAGGCCTTCAACCAGAATCCCGAGTTTTATTCCTTCTATCGCAGTCTCGAAGCCTATCGCAACAGCTTCAAGAGCAAGAGTGACATCATTGTCGTCGAGCCCAATTCCGATTTCTTCAAGTACATGAAGAGTGTTGGCCGAAGCGGCGAAAAAACGGGTAAATGACCCATAGTCTGCTTATTGCTTTTGCCTTGATGCTGGTGCTTGAGGGTTTGATGCCTTTTCTTGCTCCCAGTGCCTGGCGTGAGACATTTCGCCGTCTGATCCAGCTTACTGATGGACAGATTCGTTTTATCGGCCTGACTTCGATGCTGGCCGGATTAATTTTGCTGATTGTTTTCAGATGAACTGGCTGTTACCCGAATATATTGCTGACGCATTGCCTCAGGAGGCAGCCAGGATTGAGCAGCTCCGTCGCTCGGTGCTTGACCTCTTTCGTGTGCATGGCTATGAATTAGTCATGCCGCCCATGCTTGAATACCTTGACTCCCTGCTCACCGGATCAGGTTCCGACCTGACGCTACGCACCTTCAAGCTGGTCGACCAGCTTTCCGGACGCACACTTGGCTTGCGTGCCGACATAACTCCCCAGGTCGCTCGCATCGATGCGCATTTGCTCAATCGTCAGGGCGTGACGCGCCTTTGCTACTGCGATAGTGTTCTGCATACGCTGCCTGCCTCTCAGGCATCGAGCCGGGAGCCGATTCAGCTTGGCGCAGAACTCTACGGGTTCGCCGGCATTGAGGCCGATATTGAAGCGATTCGTCTGCTGGCCTTGGCGTTAAAAACGGCTGGTACGCCCGCTTCCCGTATCGATATCGGTCATGTCGGGGTGTTCCGTGCGCTAGCCCATGCCGCCGGCCTAAATGCCGATACCGAGACGAAAATCTTGCAACTCCTGAAAGTCAAGGACATTCCGAGTCTGCACGATTGTTGCGCCAAAATTGCCGAACCCTATCGTTCCGCCCTCTTGCGTTTACCTGAACTCTATGGCGGCGGAGATATTCTCGAATCCGCCGCCCGTGAATTGCCTGCGCTGCCCGAAATAGCCACGGCGCTGGAAACAATGCGACAGTTGCTGTCTGCCATGCCAGACTTGCCTTTGTCCTTCGATTTCGCTGATCTGCGGGGATATCACTATCACAACGGGGTTGTGTTTGCCGCCTATTACCCCGGCTTTCCCAGCGCCATTGCACTCGGTGGCCGTTATGACGGTGTTGGCAAAAATTTCGGCCGTGCTCGTCCGGCGACCGGCTTTTCGATGGACTTGCGTGAAGTTGCCCGCTTGGCCGCAAGTGAAAAACCAGCGTGTGCAATTCTGGCCCCGTATTCGGCGGCAGATCCGGCATTGGCTGCTCGGGTTGCTATCTTGCGTGAGCAAGGCGAGGTAGTTGTCGAACTCTTGCCGGGAGAAACGCATAGCGAGGGACCTCTATGCGACCGGCGTCTGGTTGAATATAACGAGCAATGGATCACTCAAACAATTATCAGGGATTGATTTGAAAAATGGCTAAGAACGTCGTAGTAGTTGGCACGCAGTGGGGCGATGAAGGCAAGGGCAAGATCGTCGACTGGTTGACCGATCACGCGCAGGGTGTGGTGCGCTTTCAGGGTGGTCACAATGCGGGTCACACGCTCGTCGTCGGAGAAAAGGTCTACAAGCTCAACCTGGTACCCTCCGGGATTGTTCACCCAGGCATCAACTGCTATATAGGCAACGGTGTCGTACTGGATATTCACCACCTGCTTTCGGAAATCAAGGAATTGGAAGCCGGTGGCATCGAAGTGCGTTCGCGTCTCAAGATCAGCCCGGGCTGCCCGCTTATCCTTGGCTACCACTCGGCACTGGATCAAGCTCGCGAGGCGGCCAAGAGTGCTGGCGCCAGGATCGGCACCACTGGCAAGGGAATAGGGCCGACTTACGAAGACAAGGTTGCGCGTCGCGCTCTTCGTGTTTACGACCTTTTCTATCCCCAGCGTTTTGCCGAAAAGCTCAAGGAAAACCTCGACTATCACAATTTTGTTCTGACCCGGTATCTGGGTGCCGAGGCGGTCGATTACGAAACAGTTCTCACGCAGGCGATGGCCGACGCTGAATTGATCAAGCCGATGGTTGTCGATGTTTCCGCCGCACTGTACGCCGCCAACAAGACCGGCCAGAACCTGCTTTTCGAAGGTGCGCAGGGTGCCTTGCTTGACATCGACCATGGCACTTACCCTTTCGTTACCTCGTCGAATTGCGTTGCCGGGCAGGCATCAGCTGGAGCGGGTGTCGGTCCGGGCATGCTGCACTACGTACTGGGTATCACCAAGGCCTACTGCACCCGCGTTGGCGGCGGGCCTTTCCCGAGCGAACTCGATATCGAGACAGCAGGTGTCCCCGGGAATCAGATGTCACAGAAAGGGCGTGAGTTTGGAACCGTTACCGGACGCAAGCGTCGCTGCGGATGGATCGATATGCCTGCGCTCAAACGCTCAATTCAGATCAATGGAGTGACCGGATTGTGCATCACCAAGCTCGACGTGCTTGACGGTCTTGCCGAGTTGAAGATCTGTACCGGTTACAAGTTATATGGAAAAATTATCGACTTGCTGCCGATGGGATCTGATGAAGTGGCTGATTGCGAACCCATTCTGGAGAGCATGCCAGGTTGGACTGAATCCACGGTGGGTGCGACCACGCAGGAAATGCTTCCTGCCGCAGCACGTGCTTATCTCACGCGTATTGAAGCATTGTGTGAAATCCCGATCGACATAATATCGACTGGGCCGGAACGTAATGAGACAATTTTACGCCGTCATCCATTCGCGTGAATTGACTGACTCATAACAGGCGCGTTGGTGTTCAGGAAAGCCGGCATTCTGCCGGTTTTTTTTCATTCTGGGCACAAGATTCGCGGTTAACCAGTCCCATCCCCGGACTGAAGAAGATTATTTTCGGGAAGATAATCGACAACCACCTTGCTCTGTAAGTGGTGTTCCGCATGAACATTCCTGTTCGTGCGCGACGAGAATCCAGAAATTCGCCCCGAAGGCACGGCTTCCTGTTGCATAGTCCGAAAAATATTTCTCATAAAGAAATTGAACCACTCCGGAAATCGGAACTCAAAACAAAAAATAATAATAAGTTTGAAATACTGCCCACTGTTTAGCTTGGTACTTGGTACTCAAACGGTGCGGTCGTGTGTGCAGGGAACCAAATAAACGGCAAAGGAAAGTCAATGGAAAATTTACTCCAACCCAGTGAAAGTCCCTTTCTCCTCAAGTTTGACGGCAAGATGACCTATCCTTTTTACCGGGAGTTGGAAGAGAGAGTTACCGACGCGATGCAACGTTACAAATGCCTGGAAATTGATCTCTCGGAAGTCAGCGAGATTGATCTTTGTGGCCTCCATCTGGTCGGATTGCTACAAAGCGCCGGGGTGATTGTTGCCGCTTCGCCAATCGTCGAACAAGCGTCCAGGAACCTTTTTTCGACGCTCCGTTCTGCTGCCCTCGGCCGTGCAGTAAGAAGTGAGCGCATGGCCAAGATCCAGGCAAACGAATCGCGAACAAGATAGGGCTTTTTCCGGCGCCTACTCCTGGCGGCATGGAACTGGAGGTGTATTACGAGGATCTGCGGCAGTCCAGCCTTGCCACGGCGCAATCCAGCAATCCTGCAATCACCATGCGCTAGGCGAATAGCCAGGATCTCGCATTCACTCCACGATGACCGCCGTGCCACTGGCCGTCACCATCAGCATCCCGTTTTTCTCGCCAAGGACTTCGTAGTCGATATCAATGCCGACGACGGCGTTTCCGCCGAATTCATGCGCTTGTTCTGAAAGTTCTTCGAGCGCAATTTGGCGGGCATGCCTTAGTTCCTTTTCGTAAGCTCCAGAACGTCCGCCAACCAGGTCACTGATGCCGGCAAACATGTCTTTGAGCAAGTTGACGCCGATCACGGCTTCGCCGGCAACGATGCCGCAGTATTTCTTGATGTGCTTGCCTTCAATTGAGGGTGTAGTGGTCAGTTCCATGAGGCCTCCAATCAATAAATGGTCTTTTATTCCGGTGTATCCGTCGTGCGCAGAAATTCGACAAGTTCCAACACCCTTTTCTCAGGGGCATAGGCAATGTGCAGAAGAAGCTGAACAGGCATTGGGATATTTCTGCCTGATTCGTAACGAGAACTACCTGACTGCGTCAGCCCCAGCTTTTTCCAGAATGCAGTTTGATTCAGCCCCAGCTTGTGACGATGCGCTCTGGCGGCGGCACCATCGGTCAAAAACAGTTTTGGCAATTTCATGGTATATCCAATCAAAATCAAAGTAACTAAAAAATCAATCTTGGATAATTCTAACATTACTGTGGGCTCGCCCCGCTATCACCACGTAACTCCCACAGGGCGATCCAGCGCAGGCATGCCTATTATTCGTTTCTCATGCCATGCGCTTCGCGTAACGCTTCAGCCAGTTGAAACACCGACATCGCGTAGAAGCTCGACCGGTTGTAGCGCGTGATTACGTAGAAATTATCGAATCCGACCCAGTATTCAGTCGGCTGATTGGGGGTCACAAGGTCGATCAATGCGGCTGGTCGTTCAGCCAGTCCTTCGGAATTTCCTGCAGCAAATACGCCCTGTTTCGCCAATTCCTGCAACGGAGCAGCCGGTTTGATGCCAGCAGCGATCAGCGCCGTCGGGTCGCCTTCCACTCTGGCCGGCAGGGCAATCGGGGCCTTCGCTTGCCAGCCGTGCATGTTGAGAAAGCGGGCGACGCTGCCGATGGCGTCGGTGTTGCTTTGGCGCAGATCGATGCGGTCGTCGCCGTCGAAATCCACTGCGTATTTTCGCTGGCTGCTCGGCATGAACTGGGGAATGCCGATGGCGCCAGCGTATGAGCCCTTGATCTCAAGCGGACTGACGCCGTTTTCCCTTGCCAGCAGCAGGAACTGTTCGAGCTCGCTACGGAAAAACGGGGCGCGCGGCGGATAGTCGAAAGCCAGCGTGGCCAGCGCTTCGAGAACGCTGAAGCTGCCCATGTTGCGACCGTATTCGGTTTCGACGCCGATGATGGCGACGATGATTTCCTGCGGGACGCCGTAGATGGCCTCGGCCCGTGCCAGTTCGGCCTGGTTTTCCTGCCAGAAGCGGGTGCCGTTGCTGGTGCGTCGTTCGTTGACAAAGCGCACCCGGTAGCGCTGCCAGGAACGTTGCAGTTCCGGTACCGCCGGCGGCCGGATGGCGCGCAGCACGGTGGCGTTGGAATGAATGCTGGCGAACTGGCGGGTCAGGTGGGCAACATCGAATCCATGTTGTTCGTGCATGTCGAGGATGAAGGCGCGAACTTCGGACGCTTCGCTGAACGGCGGGGTGCGGGGTTGCGTCTTTGCGGCGTGGCCGTTGAGCGGAGCCATTCCAACGAGAACGCCGAACAGCAAGGTGGCTAATTTATTACTCAATTCCTTTTTCTCCATGATGAAGGCAGTGGTTGTGGCCGCAGTTGGGTAAGATGCCGTGTGCATGACTTCAGTTCTTGCAGTTGTTCCGCGTCGCCGGAGCCGTAGTGCAGGTCGGCAAAATGGCCCGCCGCTTCTCTGGTCAGTGCGCCCAGTTCCGGTCGTTCACGCGCGACACGAGAGGCGAAATCCAGTGGACCTTCCCAGTCTGCGCGGATAATTCCAAACCTCTTGAGCCGGTTGCAGAAGCATTGCCAGGCGCGCAGTGCGGGGGGCGTCCTGCTGCGCTGATGGAGCGTCCATAACGTGACGATCAGTAGCGCGATGCCGCATAGCGTCGCCAGCGCGGCAGTCATTTTTCGCCAATCGGGTTCGCCGAATCCGAGTCTGGAAAGCACCTCTCGCTGACGTTGCGGATTGTACCCGAGCACCCACTGATTCCAGGTGTTGTTTGCTGCTTCCCAGCGGTTGCGAAGGTCGCGCAGCCAGTCGCTATCGATGCGGATCAATGCCGGTAGCGGGTCTCCGGCGGGCAGTGCGGCTTCGATTCCCCGTTCGATCCGCGAGGGAGCGACGGCCGCGGTCGGATCGACCCGAACCCAGCCCTTTTCGGCCAGCCAGATTTCGGCCCAGGCGTGAGCGTCGGACTGGCGCACCGTGAGATAGCCGTCGACCGGATTGATCTCTCCGCCCTGATAGCCGGTCACCACACGCGCTGGCACACCGGCGGCACGCATGAGAAAGACATAGGCAGAGGCGTAGTGTTCGCAGAACCCGCGCCTTGTGCTGAACAGGAAGTCATCGGCCGCATGCTGGCCGAGCAGTGGTGGACGCACGGTGTAAAAGAAGGCTTCCTGCTGGAACAGGCGCAACACGGCGTTGGAAATCTGCTCCGGTGACTCGAGTTTTTCCCGCCACGATTCAGCCAACTCGCGGGAACGCGGATTCAGTCTGGGCGGTAGCCGCATCGCCTGTTGCAGCACGGCAGGTGTTTCCTGCCGATTAGCAATAAAGTCGATTGACGAGGTGAAAGCGAAACGTGCCCGGCTGCGTATCGGCTCTTTGGCGAGGGTTTCAAGTGTCGGGAAAAGCGCGCTATCTTCCGGGAGTGAGAGCGGCAGGTCGAGAGCCAGCAGCCAGCGCTGGTTGTGCGGTTCGAGCGTGGTGACATAGCTGACGGTCTTGCCCTTACCTTCGACAACAGGCGGCTGGCCTGGCCTCCGGGGATCCGGTGCACGGGCACGCCAAGTCTGGCCATCATAGTCATCGAACACCGGGCCGCGCCAGTAGAGACGTGATTTTTCCGGGGGCGCGCCGGAAAACTGGACACGGAAGGCGATGGCGCCTGACTGGATCAGGTTATTCAGCGAGCCCGGTGACATCCGGTCGGAAAGGCCGGTGAGCCCGGAATAGGCGTCCTGTGGCAGACCCCAGAGCGGGCCGGAGACGCGCGGGAAGAGCAGGAAGGCAATCAGCATGAAGGGAATGGCCTGCGCCAGCAGGAGACCGGCGTAACGCACAATGGCGCTAATCGGTTGGGCACCGCCGTAAAGCCGGAGGAGCGTGGCCGTGAGCAGCGTCGCGGCACAGAGCAGCCACAGCCCGGTCGGTATGCTTTGCGAGTAGAAATAATGCGTGAGCAGCAGAAAGAACCCTAGCATGACGACGACCATGGAGTCGCGGCGGGTTTTCATTTCCATCGGCTTGAGG
This sequence comes from Propionivibrio sp., assembly GCF_049316945.1. Lineage (GTDB taxonomy): Bacteria > Pseudomonadota > Gammaproteobacteria > Burkholderiales > Rhodocyclaceae > Propionivibrio. Next base: position 46,121 of record NZ_JBMOJE010000020.1, read on the forward strand.
GCCATGAACAAGACCAGCAGAGCGACGCCAGCATCCTTGCCGAATAAAGTACGAAACTGCCAGCCGATGCCGGCGACACTGGCAACCACCAGGAGCGTCAGTAGCCAGCGGGCGGGCAGGCGGGCGTTCTGATGCCAGAGCCAACTACGCCAGATAAGCGCGCTACTGACGAGCAGTGTCAGCCAGAGCGGGAGATGGCCGGCGTGCGGGGCCGCCGTGGCCACAGCCACCGCCAGCAACCACGGGATGGCGCTGTGTTCGAGCGCTGCCGTTGACTTGGCGGGCGGTTTAGCTGGTTTTTTCGCCATACAAGGCCAGCACTTCGAGGCAGGTGTCGCGATGGATGTTTCCCTGATCCGGCGCGAGTTCGCGGCCGGGCAGGCGCAGACCGTAGCGGGTTTGGCTTCGCTCGGCGGCGATCACCCAGCCAGTGAGCAGGGAAATCTTCGTTTCCAGCGTGCTGGAGGCCGGTGTCAGCGACAAGTCGAGCCAAAGTTCTTCGGCTGCGCCACCGGCGAATTGCTTGATCAGCAGCGGGCGGTTATCGAAATCGCGCGCCACGGCTTTCCAGGCGATGTGCCGCGGCGAGTCATTCGGCTGACGCTGGCGCAATCCAGTAAAGTCTTCCTGACCGTTGTCGCCCTGCCGCTGTCCGCTGTGCGATACGGCCGAGGGGGGCGGCAGGGGCGTCTCGATCGGCCTCGGATAGACCAGGCAGGAAAGCCGTGGGTGCGGGTAGCTCCAGGCGTGAAACAGGCCAAGCGGATAGCATGTCGAGAGCGTGATGCGACCAGGGTCAAGGCGGCCACGAACTTTGGCCGGGCAGGGAATGGCAATCATGGCTCGTTCCCCGGCCGGGATGTCGAGCGAGACGCTTTCCTGTTTTTCGAAGGCCAGATCAAGCGAACGGCGAGCTTGCCGATGCGTGTTTTCAAGAAGCATCTGGAAGTTCGCGATCTCTCCGGTAAAGACAGGGTCTGCCCGGCCCGGGCTGAGACGCAGTGCAACCAGGTTGCGGAAGGTGTGCACCATGGCCACGACGCCCAGACCGGCGAGCAGAAAAACCAGCGCGTGGCCGAGACTCAGGTTGTAATTGATGGCACCAAGCAGCATGACAACCAGAACAATGGCAAAAAGCAGTCCGGTGCGCGTCGGGATGATGAAGATTCGACGCTGGGTGAGGACAATGGGCAAGTGTTCGTCACGACCAAAGCGGAACAGCCATTGCTTTAGCTGCGGGATGAGGGGCATCAGGCAACCGGGGTGGCGTGGATCAGGTTGGCGATATCCTCGGGGCGGGCATGATTGGCGCTATTCACCAGACGTAGCCGGTGACAGGCAACGCCAGGCAGGACGGCCTGCACATCTTCCGGCAGAACCATGGTCCGTCCGTCGATGAAAGCCCAGGCGCGAGCGACGGCGAGTAGCGCGAGGGCCGCACGCGGGCTCAGGCCGTGGATGAACTTCGGGCTGTTGCGCGTGGCTTCGATCAGTGTCTGCAGATAGTCGAGCAGGGCCGGTGAGACATGGACGGCAGCCGCCTGTCTTTGCAGCGGGATGAGTTGATCGGGCGAGAAGCAGGCGGCCAGCGCCGGCAACTGTTCGCGTCGGCCACCGCCTTCGAGCAATGCCCGCTCGGCGTTGTGATCCGGGTAACCGAGTTCGATACGCAGCAGGAACCGGTCAAGTTGCGATTCGGGCAGCGGAAAGGTGCCGATCTGGGTCGAGGGATTCTGCGTGGCAATCACGAAGAACGGCTCGGGCAAAGGGCGTGTTTCGCCATCCAGGGTGACCTGCCGTTCTTCCATTGCTTCGAGCAGGGCGCTTTGAGTTTTCGGCGTGGCGCGATTGATCTCGTCGGCCAGCAGTACCTGCGAGAACAGGGCGCCGGGGAGAAACCTGAATTCATTGCGTTCGCGGTCGAAAATCGAGATGCCGATAACGTCTGCCGGCAGCATGTCGCTGGTAAATTGAATGCGTGAGAACTGCAGGCCAAGCAGACGAGCCAGGGTATGCGCCAGGGTGGTTTTGCCGACGCCGGGCAGGTCTTCAATCAGCAAGTGGCCGCGCGCCAGAAGACAGGCCAGAGCGAGCCGAATCTGCCCTTCCTTGCCGAGAATGATCCGGTTGGCGGCAGCGATGACTTCGGTGATGGTTGATGGTTTTCCGGTTGCTTGCATGGCGGATGGTTTGAATGGTTGTCGTAATGGAGTGATTGGGCTGATAATGAGAGACGATCAGGGGAGTGATTTTTACCTATTTTAGGCTGAATCCCGTCTCTATAAACGTCAGGGAGACAACAGTGACAAGTACTGCCTTCATTTCACACCGCGACTTTTATTTGCATGACATGGGTTCTTTCCATCCGGAAAGTCCGGCGCGTTTAAGCGCGATCAACGATCATATGATCGCCCAGGGGCTTGATCATTATTTTGTTCATTACGACGCTCCACTGGCGACTTTTGAGCAACTGATGCGCGTGCATTCCGCATCACATCTGGAACGTTTGAAGCGTAGTTCTCCGGCACTGGGTGTTGTTCACCTTGATCCGGATACGGCCATGAATCCGCATACCTGGCAGGCCGCATTACGGGCGGCGGGGGCAGGGGTGATGGCCGTTGATCTGGTGATGGGGGGCAAAGTCCAGAATGCCTTTTGTGCCGTCCGCCCGCCAGGTCACCATGCCGAGCGGTCGAATGCGATGGGCTTCTGTTTCTTCAACAACATCGCCGTTGCTGCATCGCACGCACTCAAGGCGCATGGTCTTTCGCGGCTGGCTATTGTCGATTTCGACGTTCATCATGGCAATGGAACCGAGGACTGCTTCAAGAACAACAATCAGGTGCTGATGGTTGGCTTGTTCCAGCATCCGTTTTATCCCTACAGCGGCACCGACAACCCGGCGCCCAACATGCTCAATGTGCCGCTTGCCAGCGGGACGAACAGCGAAGAGTTTCGCCAGATGGTAAGTGATGTCTGGCTGCCAAGCCTTCGCGATTTCAAGCCTGAGATGATTTTTATCTCGGCAGGTTTTGATGCCCACCATGAAGACGATATGGGCAGCCTGAAGCTGCATGAAAAGGATTACACCTGGGTGACCGAGCAGATCAAGGACATTGCCGAGGAGACAGCGCAAGGGCGAATTGTCTCGATTTTGGAGGGGGGCTATGTTCTGTCGGCACTGGCGCGTTGCGTTGGCGCTCACATCAAGGTTCTGGCAGGTATCTGAGTGGCTTTCCCCAACCCCCATGTCAGCCGGTTTTCGATAACTGCGTTTAACGTGGTCTGTCGGTACTCCTTCGGTTAGAATCGCAGGCTTAACTTTTTGGTGCTTTACACATGAACATGATTACTGGATCCATTGTTGCGATTGTTACTCCGATGCACGAGGACGGAAGCCTTGATCTGGGCGGCATGCGCCAACTTGTCGACTTTCATGTGCAGGAAGGTACCGACGCCATAGTCGTCGTCGGCACCACCGGTGAATCGCCGACTGTCAATATCGAAGAACATCACCAGTTGATCCGGCTGGTTGTCGAGCAAGCCGCCGGCAGGATTCCGGTAATCGCCGGGACAGGAGCCAATTCAACGGCTGAAGCCATCGAGATGACGCATTTCGCCAAGCAGGCGGGCGCCAACGCCGCGCTGTCCGTCGTGCCTTACTACAACAAGCCGACCCAGGAAGGCATGTACCAGCACTTCCGGGCGATTGCCGAGGCGGTGGATATTCCTGTCATTCTCTACAATGTTCCCGGTCGTACCGTAGCCGACATGAACAATGACACGGCCTTGCGCCTGGCCCAGATCCCGAATATTGTCGGCATCAAGGATGCAACCGGAAGTATTGATCGCGGCAGCGAGTTGATTGCCCGTGCGCCGGAAGGTTTTGCTATCTATAGTGGCGATGATCCCAGCGCTTGTGCTTTGATTTTGCTGGGTGCCCAAGGCAATATTTCAGTGGTGGCCAACGTTGCGCCGCGTTTGATGCATCAAATGTGTTCGGCGGCCCTGAAGGGCGATCTGATCAAGGCGCGTGAATTGAATTTCACCATGCTCGGTCTGTATCGCCAGATGTTCTGCGAGGCTAATCCGATCCCGGTGAAGTGGGCGTGTCAGCAACTCGGCCTGATCAAGGAAGGTATTCGCCTGCCATTGACGGCCTTATCCCCAGAGTGCCATGAGCGTGTTCTCGTGGCCATGCGTCAGGCGGGTTTGCTGGTTTAATTTCAGGCTTCCAGGAATAACCGATGAAATTTGTTGTTTTGCGTCTGACGCTATGTTCTTTGGCGGTAATGCTGGCCGGTTGCAGCAGTATCGGTCTGGAATCCAAGAAAATTGACTATAAATCAGCCTCGACCGTAAAGGTGCCGACGCTTGAGATTCCTCCAGACCTGACCTCGCCAGCACGAGATGATCGCTTCGCGGTGCCGGATACTGCTGGAAAGGGGACGGCAACCTTTTCGGCTTATTCCGGTGAACGCTCGCCGCAGGCGCGGGCGCAGCAACAGAGTGATGTTCTGCCGCAAGTAGATAAGGCGCATATAGAGCGCTCGGGGAATCAGCGCTGGCTTGTCGTGGCGGAAACGCCGGACAAGCTTTGGGGGCCGGTCAAGGATTTCTGGCAGGAAACGGGTTTCCTGATCAAGCTTGAATTGCCTGAAGCCGGTGTGATGGAAACCGACTGGGCAGAAAATCGGGCCAAAATCGGTCAGGACATGCTGCGAAATTTACTGGGTAAAGTTCTCGATTCGCTTTATTCGACAGCCGAACGCGACAAATTCCGCACGCGGCTTGAACCCGGTACGGTGCCGGGTACCACGGATATTTTCATCAGCCATCGCGGCATGTATGAAATCTACGTGACCGAGGGAAAGGATCAGACCAAGTGGCAGCCGCGAGAGCCGGATCCGGAACTTGAGGCGGAAATGCTGCGTCGCTTGATGGTGCGCTTCGGGAGTGATCAAAAGCGAGCGGATGCTCAAATTGCCGCATCAAAAACCAAACCAGTCGATCGAGCCAAGTTGTCGCGCGGCAATGACGGTGCCGGTACGCTCGAGGTACAGGAGTCGTTTGACCGTGCCTGGCGTCGTGTCGGGTTGGCACTTGATCGTGTCGGTTTCACGGTCGAGGATCGTGATCGCTCGAAGGGGTTGTACTTCGTTCGCTATGTCGACCCGGAAACCGATGGGCAGAAGAAAGACGATGGTTTCCTTTCCAAGCTGGCATTCTGGAAGGGGGCGACACCCAATTCCCAAACGCGCTACCGTATCTTCGTCAAAGACAGTGGTGGTTTGACGACAGTGCAGGTGCTTTCCTTCGAGGGCGGTATTGACCAGTCAGAAACTTCAAAGAAGATCCTGAGCTTGCTCTACGACCAGTTGAAGTAGTAGTTTTCTCTGTCCGGCGTTGTCCGGACTAGAACAGGAAAGCCCGGAAAATTCCCGGGCTTTCTTCGTGGACCTGCTGCATTTTCCGGCATGAATGCCACCGGACCCCTGAGTCAGGCGATTGCCGGCCGTGCCCGGATGGCCTGCAGACAAGCCTCAAGGCCGCCTTCGACGATATGGGACGGGATCGCCAGCATGAGGTTGCAGGGGAGATTGAAGTTTTCGATGAGCATTCCCTGGCCGTCTGTCAAAGGGGCGCCTGGTGCTGGAAGGGCACATTGTCCGTGGGCGATTTCGACGCGTTTGGCCAACGTATCAAGGCGTGTTACATAACCGCAGATTTTCTTGCCCAGCGCCAAGGCGTAGCCCAGTTCGAAGGCCGTTCCCGAATCCGGTTCTGACCCGCGAAACGGATCGAGATTGGCAACGACAATCTGTGCCTTGCGAATCATGGCGATGTTGGCCTGAAAGATGCGCTCGGGTTCATCTTCTCCATGATCGATTGGTAGCAAGGGTTTGAATCCGTACCGGAGGCAGAGTTCCCGGGCAGATTCTGCCCATGCCAAGACGTCAGGACGAAAAACATCGGGGCCAGCAAGATAGATTTTCATAATGCAAGAATGAGGTTGGGAGATTCGTTACGGGGATAATTGATCGCGCAGCGCAGCATGGCTTTGGACCGCTGCATGACTGACTGGATACGAGATCATACCCTCTTGATCGCTTGGGTGGACGGAAAGCCTTCAGTTCGTCGGCACGCAATCAACCCAAGCTCAGCGGCCTGATTCAGGCACCGATCGACGCACAGAAACTTTCTCCGTCACGCCGGCCGAGGTCGTAGGTGGACTGCACCGCTGCATCATTGGTGTAGTCCCAGGCAGCAACCGGAATCGGCTGCGATGGCTGAACGTAGGTTCGGCCGGGGATCGATGGCAGCGTTGTGAATTGGCGGGTGAGCAGCACCAGAGTTTGGCCGTGCTGTTCTGCCTCGTCGTCCATCGGCACGTTGCTGACCAGGCCGCCATCAAGGAGAGCGATGCCGTTGCGTCGAGCCTGTGGCGTCAGGGGGGGTGTGCAGGAAGAAGCAATGATCAGGTCGGCCAGCGAGTCAGGCGTGAAGCATTCGCGAACCGAGATGAACAACGGCTTGAAGCCGATGCGGCAGCCGATTGAAGAATGGACAAACTCATCACCCACCGCATCAATGCCGGTGGCAATCATCCCCAGTAACAACGCCATGCCCGGAGACGCCCAGCTTGGCGGACATGAAATGAGGACATTGATCTCAGGCCCCTGGTGCAAGCGTGCCAGTGCCGGTTCGTTGATACTTCCCAGTATCGCTTCGCGGTACATGTTGCCGTGCGGGAAGACGGGTTGCTCGCGCAGCAGGTTGCGCAGGTTGAAGTTGCTGCCATTGGCCGCAAGGGATTTTTTGTAGCGACGGAAACCCTTGTCAAAGGTGCCCGCGAACAGCGCGCAGGCAATCGCCGAACCGGCGCTGACCGCATTAACCCGGCTCGGTCTGAGCCTTAAAGCCGCCGCCGCCACGGACCAGAAACCCGCCTGCCAGAAGCAGCGATTGCCGCCTCCGGCGAAGACGACGTTTTCATAATGAACGGTATTTTCAGTCACGAATGATCGTGCAGAATTTCGCTGGCGGTAGTTCATGCCGCGCATCGGAAAACCCACCGTTGGACAATGACTTTTTACCGCATGCTCAGAGAACATGGAATTGGCTCCCCCGATAATCACTATCAATTTACTGACCGAGAACTGTTGTGAAATCGTAGGTCTTTGCCGACCGGGCGGAAATACCGCAACTGCCTTATTCTGCATAAGCTGATATCGGTATTGCCGGTAAGGAACGGCTACGAAATAACTTCCCGATTTTATCTTCTCACCTGCATTGATC
>NZ_JBMOJE010000021.1:0-52661 GCF_049316945.1 Propionivibrio sp.
TAGAGGAATTTCTCGCTCAAATTCAAAGTTATCTTTTGCGTCCATGGGGTGATCACCCCGTATCTTGGTTATTCGCAGGTGAAATCGAAGGCGGTCACGCTGAAGACGCCGCTGCCGCCGCCGCTCATTGCTCGGTTATCCCTGCTCACCGCAGGGACGCATAGCGACCAGCACACGGTGTCGATTGGTACACGCTGGGATTTCCAGAAAAACCTGGCGCTGAAGGGGCAAGTCGATCTTGTCCGCGGCACCCCCCAGTAGGTCTTTCCATTCCGTGACCCAGCCCTTGGCTGGGACGGCCGCATGAACGTATTCAGTGTGGCGCTGGATTTCGTGTTCTAGCCCGACGATGAATTTTATGCGCCCCCTCCTTGTTTCCGTCCTGCTGAGTTTGAACCTCGGCGGACAGGCGCTGGCCGACGTGGTGGTCGTCACGCGTGCGCTGAGCGGGGTCGAACGACTCAGCCCCGACGATGTGACGGACATTTTTCTCGGCCGCTACCGCAAGCTTCCTTCGGGGGCCAGTGCCATACCGATCGACCAGCCTGCCGGCAGCAGCCTCAAGGCCGAGTTTTATCGCCAACTGGTTAACAAGGATCTCTCCGAAATAAATTCCTACTGGGCCCGCCTGTATTTTTCCGGCAAGACTTCGCCGCCCGTGCAGGCTACCAGCAATGCCGAGGTGCTCAGCCTGCTGGCCAGAACGTCTGGTGCGATCGCTTATATCGAGCGCAAGCAAGCAGACTCGCGCTTCAGTATCGTCCTCGATTTTTCCCAATAGAAAAACGAAAGTGCGGACCATGTTGTTTACGATGCGGTCGACAATGCGCGGCCTGTTGAAAGACGGAATCCTCCTCAGATCAATCATCGCTACCGCGCTGGCCTTCATCCTGGTCGGCATCGCCACCGTGGCCCACACGGCCTATACCAACAGGGAAACGGCGCTGCGCGAATCGGTCACGCACCTGAACCAGTTGCTTGACACCGTCGAAAGCACCTTGCGTGTCGCCTGTTTCGTCAAGGACGAGGCGCTGGCCAAGGAAGTGGCGCGTGGTCTGTTGAGCAACACCAACGTGCTGCGCGTCGCCATTCTGCAGGGTTCGGAAACCATGGCTGACATGCAGCTCAGCAAGCCCGGCCGCCCGGAAAGGCCGGAAGCCGAAAATGTCCTGCAGCGCGATATCGACTCCCCGTTCAAGGCCGGGCAGGTTATCGGGCAGATCCGGCTGACTCCTGATCCAGCAGTCATCGCTGACCAGGTGCGCGAAGAGGTGATCCTCGCCGCCATTCAACTCGGCTTGCAACTGGCGCTCATTTCCGGCGCCGTCGTCGTTACCCTGCTGTTGTTCGTCGTTCGACCGATCAGCGCCATGTCCCGGCATCTGCACCGCATGGACCCGACGGCGGGCGATCGCTTGTCGCCGAAGGCGTCGAGACCGAAGCCCACCTGCACATCTTGCGCGAGATGGGCTGCCACTATGCCCAGGGCTACTACCTCTCACGGCCGCTGCCGGCCGAGGATTTCGCCATTGCCGCCGAACGTATAAGCACCCTCCTGGCCGCGCCGCGTTCATAGACTCTGCGGTGAGTTCTCCCGGGTTTTACCTTGTCTTCTCCTCGCTGGCTTCCGGTGCTTGTGCGCCAGGCTGGAGTGCCGAGTTGTCGTACTCGTAGGCCGGGATATCGATCTGTACCGAATCGGCATTGATGCCGGTTCCTTTGTCGAGGCTGAAAGTGACCATCTGCGGGAACAGGATGACCAGACCGACCATGATGATCTGGATGCCGACGAAGGGGATGGCGCCCCAATAGATGTCACTGGTTTTTACCGACGCCGTGGCGACCGAGCGCAGGAAGAAGAGCGCGAAACCGAACGGCGGATGCATGAACGATGTCTGCATATTGACGCCGAGCAGCACGCCGACCCAGATCAGGTCGATGCCCAGCTTTTCGGCGACCGGCCCGAGCAGCGGGATGACAATGAACGACAACTCGAAAAAGTCGAGGAAGAAGGCGAGAAAAAATACTAGAATCCGTGGCGGAGAAGGGCGATTTCCGGCACACTTTTGGATGATTGCTGTTAAAGCTGCCTTGGACAGTTGAGCACCGTCTGATCCAGGCCTGAAAAGGGGAAAAGATTATTGCACAGAATGTTCCCATGCGAATGCTGCCACCCCACTTGGCTTGCCAGCGGGCAAGCTTGACCAAGCACCTTGTCATGTCGATATTTTTTGAATGAGCAACCCGAATTCATGATCAGCGAAACAACACGAATCTGCTTTGTCCGCCACGGTGAGACAGACTGGAATATTGAACAGCGCATGCAGGGGCATATCGACTTGGCGCTCAACGCGAACGGCCAGGCACAGGCGGTTGCAGCCGGACCTCATTTTTCCGGTTTGCCGGCCGCCGCGCTGTACAGCAGCGATCTGTTACGCGCCCGGCAAACGGCGCAGCCGATAGCGGATGCGCTTCGCCTTCCGGTTATCTTGCTGCCGGCACTTCGCGAACGTAACTTCGGCCGCTGCGAGGGGATGACCTTTGAGGAAATCGCCGCCAGCAATGAAGAAGATGCGCGCGCGATTGAAAGCCGCGATCCGGATTACGCTACGCCAGGCGGTGGCGAAAGCCGGCGCCAGCACGAAACGCGAATTTTTGGCTGCATTGGCAGGCTGGTAAGCGACCATCCCGGGCAGACCATCGTGGTGGTCACCCACGGCGGCGTGCTCGATGTCATCTATCGCCGCGTGCGTGGCTTGCCGTCCGACGCGCCCCGTGACTACCCGATCCCGAACACCGGAATCAACTGGGTGGCCATCAACGGCGAGCAGTGGCTGATCGAGAGTTGGGGCGAGACGGCGCATCTCGAATAGCATTGCGCCGCTCTGGACCGCTATCAGCCGCCGTCATTGCGGCTGGCCGCTACGCGCTTACTGTCCTTGGCAATATCGAGAAAAGCCTGCGCTCTACCGGAGCCTTCGAACTCGCCCAACTCGCCGCGATCGAAAACGATCCGCAGGTCATCGGCGAAATATAGCTGATCTCTCTGGACGTCTTGTGGCGATTGCGAAATCTCGGGCGCAACACCCGACCCGCTCCCGCAAGGGAATGCCTGACCAGGCTGCGGGGAGCGCGAGCGTCCGTAATCTGCCGTATTTCGTGGTCTTGAACCTCACGTACCCCGATCAATTTTCTTTCGCTAACCACTTGAGCAGGGTCTCGAACAGTTTGTCCGGGTCTACCGGCTTGCCAATGTGGTCGTTCATCCCGGCATCGATACAACGTTGCCGGTCTTCGTCAAAGGCATTGGCGGTCATTGCCAGAATCGGCGTGTTCTGCCGTCCGGGGATGGCGCGGATCGCTTGCGTGGCTTCGATCCCGTTCAGCCTGGGCATCTGAATGTCCATCAGGATCAGGTCGTAGTCGATATGCTCGGCCATCTCCAGCGCTTCAACTCCGTCCTCCGCAAGATCAACCGTAAGCCCGGTTTCCTCGAGCAGCCAGCGCGACACTTCCTGATTGATCGGTTCATCTTCAACCAGCAGGATGCGCGTGCCTGAGAAATGGGTTTTCAGATGTTCTTCGGCAGAGCGGACGTTCAGCCCGTGAGCCTGTTCCTCGACATGGGTGCCCTTGTCGAAACGGGCGGTGAACCAGAAGACGCTGCCCGTGCCGGGCTGGCTTTCGACTCCGATGCTGCCGTCCATCATCTGGACCAGGCGCTTGCTGATGGCGAGTCCGAGGCCGGTACCGCCATAGTGGCGCGTCATCGATCCATCTCCTTGTTCAAAGGCGGTGAACAGACGTTTTTGGTCTTCGCTTGAAATACCGATGCCGGTGTCCCGTACTTCAAAGCGCAGGAAAACGTGAGCGGGATGCGCTTCGGCCAGGAGAACGCGGATGGTGATGAAACCCTGAGCAGTGAATTTGATGGCGTTGCCGGCCAGATTGAGCAGGATCTGCCCAAGGCGCAGGGGATCGCCCTGTAACGGCTGATTGGCAAGTTCGGGGGTAACGTCGATGAGGAGTTTCAGGCCTTTTTCGGTGACCTTGTGTCCGATCAGGCTGCCCAGGTTTTCGAGGACGCTGCCCAGTTTGAAGCTTATCTGTTCGAGACTGAGCCGTTCGGCCTCGATCTTGGAAAGGTCGAGGATGTCGTTGATGACGCCGAGCAGATGCTGGGAGGCCAGCGTGACCTTGGTCAGCTGATCGGTCTGGCGGGGGTCGGTGGCCCGGCGCAAAGCCAGGTTGGTCATGCCCATGATGGCGTTCATCGGGGTGCGCAGTTCGTGGCTCATGTTGGCGAGGAAGGTGCTCTTCGCCCGGTTGGCTGCTTCGGCGGCTTCCTTGGCGATGGAGAGTGCAGTGGTGCGTTCCTGCACCAGATCTTCAAGATGCTGCCGATAGTGGTCGAGTTCTTCGGAAATCCGCCTTTTCTCGCTGACATCTTCCTTGACCGCGACGTAGCTGGTGATTTCGCCGCCCGCATCGCGAATCGGGGTGATCCGCACATATTCGTAAAAAATCTCGCCATTCTTTTGCCGATTGCAGAATTCGCCGGCCCAGGACTTGCCTTGGACAAGGGTTGCCCAAAGTTCGTCGAAGACTCCCCGCGGGGTCAGTCCGGAGTTGAAAATACTCGGGTTCTGTCCGAGCAACTCCTCTGCCGAGTAACCGGATGATATTACGCAGGCAGGATTGACGTATTCAATCACCGAATCCTTATCGGTAATGACGATGCTTTCCGGGCTTTGCTCGACGGCACGGGAAAGTTTGCGCAGCTGATTCTCGGCGTCTACCCGGTCGGTGATGTCCAGGCAGTGGCCGATGTAGCCGATAAATTGACCTGTACTATCGTAGCGTGTCGTCCCGTTATCCCTGATCCAGCGGTACTCGCCGTCCTGATGACGGAGTCGGTAATCGATGCTGAACGCTTTGCGTTCATCAAAGTTGCGGCCATAGGTTTCGTTGTAGCGCTCAAAGTCATCCGGGTGAACACCCTCGGCCCAGCCATTGCCCAGTTCCTGCTCCAGGGTGCGCCCAGTGAATTCCAGCCAGCCCTTGTTGATGTAGTAGCGCGATCTGTCGGTAGTTGCGGCCCAGATCAGGGTCATGCTGCTGTCGGCCAGGGTGCGAAGATTGTGTTCGCTTTCGCGCAGCGCCATTTCGGTGCTCTGGTCAACCAGCACCAGCAAGGTTCGCCCTTCGTGCTGTGATTCTTCATGCAAGTGGATGACGTGCACATCACAGTGGATGGTATGGCCGGCACTGCCCTTCAGACCAAGCAGATCAATGGTCTGTGGCGCCAGGTTGGCCCGGTCGCGGAGGACCTGGTAAATCTGGCTGCGGCTATCCATCTCGAAGAGCTGGAGCGCCGAACGACGTTGCAGTGACACATTCTGGCTCAAGCCAAGAAACTCGCTGGCTTGCAGGTTGGCCTCGACGATGAAGCCCTGGCCATCAACGATGATTCCTGGAAGCGGGAGATTTTCAAACAGGGCACGATATTTTTCGAGCGCCAGCGAGATCTCGCTTTGCGCACTGACCAGTTCCTGATTCTGAATCTCAAGCTCGGTCTGATAGACCCGCAACTCTTCGACCAGATGCCGGACTCCACTTTCTCCATGGCTTCCAGGGGCATCAATCAAGCCGGATTGGCTGCGTTCGATGGCGGCTTCCGCCCGTTCGCGCAATTCTGTAAGGTTGACCTGGCGATGGTTCATGGTGTTGTCCGCAGATACCCGCTTGAAATATTGACGTGACTGATCACCGCCCCGAAATCCCCGCCCAGTACCGGGGCGGCATTCATCACGAACCAGCGCTGTTCGGTGGGTGAGTGGCAAGGATAGTCGAGGGAGAATTGCGGCAGCGTGCCTTCGAGAACTTCGCGCAAGCCCTGGACGGCGGCGCTGGCAATGGCGTCATCCGCATGGATACCCGCCTGGCAGGCGTTGAAATAATTGGCCCCCGGGCCGGATGCCTTGAGATCAAGGTCGCCATTGGCACGCGCAAAGCGGCGCCACGCCGTATTGATCATGACGATGGTTCCCGCCGGGTCGACCACCGCGATATGCTCGGGCAAGGCGTCGATGATCGATTGCAGCCGTTTTGCATCATGGTAGGCGGTGACGTCCACAAAGGTTGCCACCGCCCCACGGACGGTGGTCGAAGCCACGAGATAAGGCAAGATGCGGATCAGATAGGTTCGTTTATCGTCGTTCGAATCGATTTCACGTTCGATCATGCGCCCCGTATCGAGCGTTTTCTGCAAGTCTTCCATCAGGTCCGGGTAGTTGAGCACATTGGAAACTTCATCCAGCGGGCGACCCAGATCCGAATCGCGCAGCTTGAAAATCTGCGTGGCGTCCGGGCTGAAACGGGTAATCAGCAACTTGGAATCGACGAACACCGTGGCCACGCCAGCGGCCTTGGCCATGCCGTCAAGGTCGGCATTGGCGCGGTTCAGCAGCAACATTTTTTCCTGGAATTCGGCATTGACCGTATTCATTTCTTCGTTGACCGATTGCAACTCCTCGTTCGAGCTTTGCAGTTCTTCGTTGGAGGACATCAGTTCTTCGTTGGTCGCCTGCAGTTCTTCATTGGACGTTTCCAGTTCCTCGATGGTGGACTGCAGGCTGTCGCGCGTTGCTGCGAGTTCACGTTCAAGGATGGCGACGCGCTCAATGGTTTCCGCGTCGACATTGACCGACCCCAACTGCGCCGGGTCTCGGGCCGTTTCAGGCTCGAAGCAAAGCAGCGTCAGACGCTCCTCGCTTTCGCTCTCGATCGGATGCGCCGACAAGCGAAGCGTTCGTCGCTCGCCGTTGTTCAGCGTTGCTTCAACCAGATCGGACGCCAGCGGGCAGCGGTCACGAGCCGCTTTGTAAAGCAGCGCCGAGGCGACAGGAACCAGCGAATCGGGCAGCAGCCGGTTGATTTCAAGGCTCGCCGTTCCCGCCCTGGCATGCAGGTAAACATTCACATCGCCATATAGATGAACGGCCTCCTGGTTTTCATTGACGATGATGGCCGGCGGTGCAAATTTGTTGATCAGGGTGGCAATGCCGGCATCGGAGACGCTGCTGTCGGTTGGCCGACGCCGCACCTTGCTGCTTTGGGCGGCCCTGCCGAGAACCGGATGCGGATAAATCGCGCCGCCTTTGCGATCGAGGAAGGGGAGCTTCATCACCCCTTTGCGCCGGAACAATTTGTGTTTGGCATTGATCGTCTGCAAGCCTTCGGTCATCGCCGCCAGCGACTCGCTGGGCCCGAGCAGCAAGGCGCCGCCCTGGTTGATGGCGTATTGCAGCGAACGCAAGGCGCGTTCCTGTGCGGCTGACTTGAAATAGATCAGCGTGTTGCGGCAGGACACCAGATCCATCTTGGTGAAGGGCGGGTCCGAGAGCAGATTGTGGCGCGCAAAGACGATGCACTGACGCAATTCGGTTTTGACCACGAAGTTATCGCCATTGCGGACGAAAAATCGTTCAAGACGCTCCGGTGACAATTCCGCCGCCGCCGACTCCGGGTACTGGCCGATGCCTGCTGTTTCAACGCACTGCGGATCAACATCGGTGGCGAATATTTTCAGATTGGGCCAGCGCCGCTCGCGCTCGAAGGCTTCGAGGAACAGCATGCCAATGGTGTAAGGCTCCTCGCCCGAGGCAACGCCGGCGACCCAGACGCGAATCGTGTCGCCGGTCAGCTTTTCGGCAACCATCGGCGTAATAACCTTCTCAGAAAGCTCGGCGAAGGTATCCGGGTCGCGAAAGAAGCTGGTGACCGAGATCAGCATTTCGCGGCGCAGGGTAATGACTTCGCCGCGGTCGTTTTCCAGCAGGTCCAGGTAGAGGTAGAGTTCGGGCGTGTGGCGCACCTGCATGCGCCGTTCAATCCGGCGCATGACGGTGGCCGGCTTGTAATCGGAGAAGTCGATGCCGCCAATCTGATGCAGCAACTGCAGGATGGCGGACAGAACATCGTCGCTGGTCATCGTTGCATAAGGGATGGCTTTGGCTGTCGCCTGCACTTCCTTGTACGGCAGATTGAGAATGTGGGCGACAAGCCTGGCCGGCAGTTCTTCTGCCGGCAAGATGGCATCGACCACGCCGGTGGCGATGACGCTGCGCGGCATGCCGTCGAATTTGGCCGATTCCGGTTCCTGGGCCATCAGGAAACCACCGGCGGCATTGATCGCCACCGCACCGCGCGTGCCATCGGTGCCGGTGCCGGAGAGGATGATGCCCAGCGCGTATTTGCCGTAGATGTTGGCCAGCGACGACAGGAAAATGTCGATCGGCAGCGTCAGTCCGCGTGGATTCTTCGGCGTCAGGTGGAGGTGGCCGGCCGTGACATGCATGATCGCACCGGGCGGAATGAGGAAAACGTGATTGCCCTCGATCGGCATGTCGTCTTCGACCATGTTCACCGGCATTTCCGTATGGCGGGCCAGCAGGTTGCTCATCATGCTTTTGTGGTCGGGCGACAGATGCTGGACGACGACAAACGCCGCACCGGTATCTACCGGGCAGAAATTGAAGAATTTCTCCAGGGCGTCAAGCCCGCCTGCCGAGGCGCCAATGCATACGATGTAACCGTCAAAGCCTTTGGCCTCGGGCGCCGATGGCGCCAGCCGGGACGATGTCTTTTTTCTCATAAGGGGACTTTCTCAGTTTGGTGCACGGGCTCTACGGGTTCGGATGTTGATTTGCATGCCTCCCGGCTCACTGGCGCATCCTCGGATTGCCTGTTTTTTTCTCAAACCACCACAGTACGCTGTTTTCCCCGCTCGTTGGCGTCCGGGATTGCAGCATTGACCTGCCGGTACTTGTCGTCATGCTTGTCTTGGCCCGAAGGCTCCCTGGTCTGGGCGCTTGCCCTTGCGCCAGCAATAGATCCCGGCGAATAAACTGAGGCCACACTGCTGGTGGTCTTTTCCCGCTCCGGATGTACAGCAGGGTCTGGTCGTTTTCTTCGTAGCGCGAATCTACGCTCGCCAAATAAATTTGCGCCATTTAACTCAGTGCGTCCGAAAACCGGTTCATCTCAGGCGAGAAGGCAGGATTCATGCAGGTGGTCATTGGCGTGACCAGCCTGATTGCCGGCCAGGCGTAAACTGCAAACGAGGGCGAGGAGAAAGAACACCGCTACCGTCAGTTAATGGGGCAGCAGAAAGGATGTGCATTTTTTGCATAATGAATACTAACCAAAGTAGTGCCCGTTTTCAATCGAAAGGGGCGGGGTGAATAATGCCCATGACGCAGAACGGCCTGCTCGGCCCCACGAAGTCTGGTCGCACATTGGCAGCGGAAGCCAACAACCCGATTGCGGCCGGGAATGAAGTCGAATGCGCGGCTTAATTCGTATCAAGGATTGTATTGACTCAGCGATCCCAATTACACTCTTCAACAAATGGATTGCGTCAGGTAGCCAAAGAGTTGCCGTTCGCAAAATCCTGCCAGGGAGAACGCATTGAACCGCAAAGCAGTCATGCGACTGGCCGGCGATCTCGCCTGTTGTCAGCCCGCCTTTGCCCGCGCTATTGATCCAGACCGTGCGCATATAAGCGCTAGCGCCCATCGCGTGCCAATGCTGTTTCGGGATGACTCTTCCGCACGTCCTGGATGAATGGTGTCGCGCTGGCCCGGCCCTTCAGCGAACAAGATGATTCTCTGCGCCGAATAACACTCGAGGAAATCTGATATGCCACTGACCACCCACCCGCTGCTGACCAACCCCCAGCAACTCCCCGGAAAGCGCAACAAGATCGTCAGCGCCGCCGAAGCCGTACGCCTGATCCGCGACGGCGACACGGTATCTACCGGCGGCTTCGTCGGCATCGGTTTTGCCGAGAATATTGCCGTCGCCATCGAACAGCGCTTTCTCGGTGCTGACCCGCAATCGCCGGCCGGCAGTCCGCGCAACCTGACGCTGGCCTATGCCGCCGGACAGGGTGACGGTAAGGAGCGCGGCCTCAACCACCTCGGCCATGCGGGACTGGTGGGGCGCGTTATCGGCGGACACTGGGGGCTGGTGCCCAAGCTCCAGCATCTCGCCGTCAGCAACCGCATCGAAGCCTACAACCTGCCGCAAGGCATCATCACCCATCTCTTCCGCGACATTGCGGCAGGCAAGCCCGGACTGCTCTCGCGCGTCGGCCTCGGCACCTTCGTCGACCCGCGTCATGGCGGCGGCAAGATCAACGAGATCACCAAAAAAGATCTGGTCGAACTGATGATCATCGACGGCGAGGAATACCTCTTCTACAAGACCTTCCCGATCAACATCGGCATCATTCGCGGCACCACCGCCGACCCCGACGGCAACATCAGCATGGAGAAGGAAGCGCTGACGCTCGAAGCGCTGGCCATCGCCATGGCCGCGCACAACTCGGGCGGCATCGTCATCGCTCAGGTCGAGCGCATCGCCGAGCGCGGCTCGCTCAATCCCCGGCAGGTAAAAATCCCCGGCATCCTGGTCGATTGCGTGGTCGTCTCGGAGCAGCCCGAATATCAGATGCAGAGCTTCTTCGAGACCTACAATCCGGCCTTTTCCGGTGAACTCCGGGTACCCATGTCGTCGATTCCGAAGATGGCACTTTGCGAACGTAAGGTCATCGCCCGCCGCGCCGCGATGGAACTGAAAGCCAATAATGTGGTGAACCTTGGCATCGGCATGCCCGAGGGTGTGGCCAGCGTTGCAGCCGAAGAAAAGATCATCGACCTGTTGACGCTTACCACCGAGCCTGGAGCGATCGGCGGCATTCCGGCCGGCGGCCTGAGCTTCGGTGCGGCAATCAACGCCGAAGCGGTCATCGACCAGCCCTATCAGTTCGATTTCTACGACGGTGGCGGGCTCGATCTTGCCTTCCTTGGCCTGGCCCAGGCCGATGCCTGCGGCAATCTCAATGTCAGCAAGTTCGGCAAGCGCCTGGCCGGAGCTGGCGGCTTCATCAACATCAGCCAGAACGCCAAGAAGGTCGTCTTCGTCGGCACCTTTACGACCGGCCATCTGGCGGTGGCGGTCAGTGATGGCGGCTTGAAGATTCTCAAGGAAGGCGAAACGACCAAGTTCGTCGCCAGCGTCGAGCACCGCACCTTTAGCGGCGAATACGCATTCAAGCGCAAACAGACGGTACTT
The DNA here is from genome assembly GCF_049316945.1 of Propionivibrio sp. GTDB lineage: Bacteria > Pseudomonadota > Gammaproteobacteria > Burkholderiales > Rhodocyclaceae > Propionivibrio. Next base: position 11,140 of record NZ_JBMOJE010000021.1, read on the forward strand.
TACGTGACCGAGCGCTGCGTTTTCCGCTTGATCGAGAGCGGGCTGGAATTGATCGAAATCGCTCCCGGCGTCGATCTCGAACGCGACATCCTGGCGCACATGGCCTTCCGTCCGGCGATCAGCCCGGAGCTGAAGCTGATGGATGCGCGCATCTTCCGCGACGAGCCGATGGGCATGCGCGACGACATGCTGACGCTACCGCTGGAACAGCGCTTCGGCTACGACGAAAAACACAACATCTTCTTCATCAATTTCGAAGGCCTCATGGTGCGCAGCAAGACCGACATCGCGCATCTGCGCAGCGTCATCGAAGCCTGGCTGGAACCTATGGGCCACCAGGTCTATGCGATCGTCAACTACGACAACTTCATCCTCAACCCGGAGCTGCTCGACGACTACATGGACATGGTGCGCGACCTGGGCGAGCGTTTCTACATCCGCGTCACGCGCTACACCACCAGCACTTTCACCCGCGCCCGCCTCGGCGATGCGTTGGCCGAGCGGGATGTCAAAGCGTTATTTTTCACCACTTCGGAAGAAGCTCTGGCCGAATTGCAGAAACCGGCGGAATAGCGCCTGCTAATCAAACGAGGAGCAAGTCCGATGACTCCGAAATTGCCGGACACTTCCTGTGGAGCGCATGAATAGGCGATCTACGGACAATAAGGCTGAAGAGCGGCGTATTCATTGGCTCTTAAGCCACAGCAAGGCGTAGAGCGCCATTCTGCGCGGGTTGCGTGGCAGGTGGCTGCGGGATTTGTTTGGCAAAGGGAAAAGTCTGTTTCAGCACGCGGATCGCCCCCGCGTGCATCGACGTACTTGATTCGCTTGGAGGTGCGCAACGCTTCGCGTTTCACACCCTACAAAACCGCAGTCCCCGCCAACGTCTCCGGTCGGTAGCTGATGCGACAACGGCCCGGCCCGCCCCTTGAATTCACCACCCGGCGGATATAACATGAAAAAATGTTATACGGAGCACCCGCATGAACTTCAACATCTACCTTGACGACGAGACCGGCCAGCAGCTGACTCAAGCCGCAGCGCAGGCCGGAGAAACCCGCAATGCCACGATCCGGCGTGCCGTCAGCGAGTGGCTGTCACATCACAGCCAGCAGCATTGGCCGGAGGCCGTGCAGAGCTTCAAAGGCATGGCCGACATGCCGATCTTCGAAGCCAGTCGTGACCGGCTGAAACCACCTGTGGCTGATCCTCTGGCATGAAATACCTGTTCGACACCTGCACGGTCAGTGACTTCGTCAAGGGTCAGCCGAATGTTCTGGCGCGGATCAAGGCCACCTCACCCAGCCTGATTGCCGTCTCCGTCATCACGCGCATGGAAATCGGTACTTGATTCGCTTGGTGGTGCGCAACGCTTCGCGTTTCACACCCTACAATACGGCACTTGGGTACATTAATCAAAGGGGCCAGGGTCGCATTAATCAGCAATTAAAAGGAGTCAGATCGCATGGCCCCGCTTTTTCGCACCTGGAATACCAGATCATCAGGGTGGTTCCGGGAAATCTTCCAAACTTCCAATAATCGCCTCCAGGGAACTGGATTATTTCTGGCATACTTTTCCGTAGAGTCGATGCGTGGGGTCCGCACCTTGTAGGCCGCTTTGTGCGACGGCGATGCTCACTGAGACAACCCCCGAACTGCTATTGGAGGCCTGAATGAAGTACCGACTGGTTGCACTTGATCTCGACGGAACCTTGCTGGATAGCCAGTTGCAGATTCGTAGCGAGACGATCGAAGCGCTGCAGCGCGTGCGGGCGAATGGCGTGCAGGTAATGATCGTTACCGGTCGCCATCACGTCGCCGCCTATCCTTACTGGCATCAGCTCGGCCTGGAACTGCCGGCCATCTGCTGTAATGGTACCTATATGTACGATTACCGGCTGGGCCGTCCGCTGACCGGCAATCCGCTGCCCCGGCAGCAAGCCCGCAGCCTGCTGGAACTGGTCCGCAAGCACGCCATCTACACCATGATCTACGTCGACGAGTTCATGGCCTACGAAGCGGAAAGCAAGCACCTCAAGCTTCTCCTCGAATGGGCGGCCGCTTTGCCGGTTGAAGTGCGCCCGCGCATCGACCGGGTGCCGTCCTTTGAGCGCTTGCTTGAAGAAAGCGGGACGATCTGGAAGTTTGCCTCGGCCGGTGACGACCTGCCGATCATGAGCGCCTTCGCCGCAGATATGGAACAAACGCTGGGTCTCAGTGGCGAGTGGTCGGCCCACAACCGGCTCGATATTGCTCGCGCCGGCAACAGCAAGGGCAATCGCCTTGCCGAGTGGATCGCCGAACAAGGCATCGCGCGTGAGCAGGTGATTGCCTTTGGCGACCAGCAGAACGACATGGAAATGCTGCGTGTGGCAGGCATCGGGGTGGCCATGGGAAACAGCCGGGCAGAGGTGCAGGCGTGTGCCGACTGGGTTACCGGCAGTAACGACAGCGACGGCATCGCGTCCGCCCTGAAGCGTTTTGTACTGACACCTTGATAGCATCTGGCTAAAATAATAGACAGCCTATGGATTTGAAATCGCGCTCCATTTTATTTATTGGCTATCTATCGATGTCATCTTTGTGCTAATTGACAAATTTTTCAATGGATCTGGGGGTAAGCAAATGGTTTCTCAAGCTGCGCTGGCCAATGCAATACGTGTGCTGGCCATGGATGGTGTGCAAGCGGCCAATTCGGGGCACCCGGGTGCCCCGATGGGTATGGCTGAAATTGCGGTGGCCTTGTGGAGTCGGCACCTAAAGCACAATCCGGCCGACCCGAAATGGTCTAACCGGGACCGTTTCGTACTCTCCAACGGGCATGGCTCGATGTTGCTCTATGCGCTGCTGCACCTGACCGGCTACGCCCTGTCGCTCGATGAGCTGAAGCGCTTCCGCCAACTGCACAGCAAGACCCCCGGCCACCCGGAATACGGCCACACGGCCGGCGTCGAAACGACCACCGGCCCCTTGGGGCAAGGCATTGGCAACAGCGTCGGTTTCGCCCTGGCCGAAAAGCTGCTGGCCGCCGAATTCAACCGCGAAGGCTTCCCGATCATCGACCACTACAGCTACGCCTTGATGGGCGATGGCTGCATGATGGAAGGAATCTCCCACGAAGTGTGTTCGCTGGCGGGCACCTGGAAGCTCTCCAAACTGATCGCCTTCTACGACGACAACGGCATCTCCATCGACGGCCACGTTGAAGGCTGGTTCACCGACGACACCCCCAAACGCTTCGAAGCCTATGGTTGGAACGTCATTCGTGACGTCGATGGTCACGATGTCGAGGCCGTCGATCTGGCCATACGCGCCGCCAAGGCGCAGCATGACAAGCCGACCCTGATCTGCTGCAAGACGGTCATCGGCAAGGGCTCTCCGAACAAGGCGGGGACGCACGACGTGCACGGCTCCCCGCTCGGCAAGGACGAAATAGTCGCAACACGCGCCGCGCTGGGCATCACCGAGGGCGTCTTTGAAGTGTCTGAGGCGGTTCGAGGTGCCTGGGATGGTCGCGCTGCTGGAGCCAAATATCAAGCCGAGTGGCAGGCAATGTTTGCCGCCTATCGCGCCGCGCATCCGGCGCTGGCCACCGAGTTTGTGCGCCGTTCGAAGGGCGGGCTGCACCCCGAGTTCTCCGCCAAGGCGGACGAAGCCCTGAAAGCCATCGCGGCCAAGGCGGAAGTGATTGCCACGCGCAAGTCGTCGCAAAACGCCATTCAGGCCCTGGCCCCGGTGATGCCGGAATTCATTGGCGGCTCCGCCGACCTGGCCGGGTCCAACCTGACGCAGTGGAAGGGTTGCCGCAGCGTGCGTCCGGAAGCCATGGCCGCGGGCGGCAACTACATCCATTATGGCGTACGTGAATTCGGCATGGCCGCGATCATGAACGGTCTGGTCCTGCATGGCGGCTTCCGCCCCTTTGGCGGCACCTTCCTGATGTTCTCCGAGTACGCGCGCAACGCCATCCGCATGGCCGCGCTGATGCAGATCAATCCCATCTATGTCTTCTCGCATGACTCCGTCGGTGTCGGCGAAGACGGCCCGACGCACCAGCCGATCGAGCAGACCGCCACCCTGCGCATGGTGCCGAACCTGGATGTCTGGCGCCCCTGCGACAGCGTGGAAACATTCGTCGCCTGGCAGGTCGCCATCGAACACCGCAGCACCCCGACCGCCTTGATCCTGACGCGCCAGAATCTTCCGCATCAAACTCGCGACGCAGATCAAATCCGGGCGATTCGGCACGGTGGTTACATCCTCAAGAATTGCATCGGCCAGCCTGCGGCCGTGATCATCGCCACCGGCTCGGAAGTGGGCCTGGCGGTGGATGCCCAGCAAGCCCTCGCCGAGAAAGGGATCGCCGTGCGCGTCGTGTCCATGCCGTCGAGTTTCGAGTTCGATCACCAGGAGGCGGCTTATCGTGAATCGGTGCTGCCGCGCGGTGTGCCTCGCGTAGCGGTCGAAGCCGGCGTCACCGGTTACTGGCGGCAGTACGTGGGTCTGGAAGGCGCAGTGGTCGGTATCGATCGTTTCGGCGAGTGCGGACCCGCCAGCCAGGTGTTCGAATACCTCGGCATCACGGCCGCCAAGGTGGTTGCGGCGGTGCAGGGGGTGATCGCACGCTGATTCAGGGCTTCGGCTAACGCCGCTCGCGAAAACTGAATAAAAGACCCGGCGATCCTGTCGGGTCTTTTTCATTCAGTCATGGAGATTGATCGGCAGTTAAGGACAAGCGGGCTACAAGCCAATGAATGCGGGCATCTTCAATGGCAATGCCATGGCAGCCAATGTTTACGCCGATCTCGCGGCATGCATCGCCAGGATGGTGTATTGACGGCCTTGTAGCCTGAGAGGGTGTGAAAAAAGCCTGAACACCCACCGCAGAGACGCAAAGGGGCAAAGAAAACGCAGAGGAACCCCCTCGTTTTTTTCAAGGTTTTCTCTGCGAAACCTCTGCGGCTCTGCGGTGGATTTTTGATATTTTCACGGACTATGCTGCCGAAAAACAGCACCATAACAAGGTGCGTCCTGCCGTTCGCCGGATTACTCACCCGAACTTGAGTTTCATCACCAGCACGGCGCCAGCCAGTATCAGGGTGACGACGTTGGCCAGAATCACCGGCCACGATTCAATGAGCACGCCATAGACCAGCCAGGCGGCGATACCCAGCGTGAATAACAGGTACATGCCGAGCGAAACGTCCTTGGCCGATCGCGTTCGCCAGACCTTTAACACCTGCGGCACGAATGAGACGGTCGTCAGGATGGCGGCGATAAAGCCGATAATGGAAGTTGTGGAATTCATGAGTCACCTATTGTGATGAGAATGATAGACCAGCCTGCTCGCCTCTTGCGGGTTTAATGCGTTGTCAGGCTACAATCCTGCCTCGATCAAGGAGATATCTGTGACCTGGTGGCTGGCGTATAGCGGACTTGGCCTGTTTGCCGGCTTCTTTGCCGGCATGCTGGGGATTGGTGGCGGGCTGGTGATGGTGCCGCTGCTGACCATGATGTTTGCGGCTCAAGCCGGATTCCCGCCCGGTGAAGTGCTGCATCTGGCGCTTGGCACTTCCATCGCAACGATTCTTTTCACTTCGCTTTCGAGCCTGCGCACTCATCATCAACACGGCGCCGTACTCTGGAAAGTGGTGATCCAGATTACCCCGGGAATTCTTTTCGGCACATTGCTCGGTACCAAGTTCGCCTCCTATGTGCCGGCCAAACCGCTGGCGCTTTTTTTCACCGTCTTTGTCTGTTTTGTTGCCATGCAGATGATTCTCAACCTGAAGCCCAAGGCTTCGCGTGAGTTGCCGGGATCCGGCGGGGTGTTTGCCGTTGGTACGGGAATCGGCGCCGTCTCGGCACTGGTGGCCATCGGCGGGGGCTCGCTGACCGTGCCCTTCCTGACCTGGTGCAATGTGCGCGTACAGAATGCGATCGGCACCTCGGCCGCCATCGGCTTCCCGATTGCCGTGGGCGGCAGCCTGGGCTACATCTACAACGGCTGGGGGCACATCGATCTGCCAGCGTGGAGTCTCGGTTTCGTCTATCTGCCGGCGTTGCTCTGGCTGGTTCCATCCAGCATGCTGATCGCCCCGCTTGGCGCCAGGCTGGCACATCGCCTGCCCGTGGCCACCCTTAAACGGATCTTTGCCTGTGTACTTATCGCCTTGGCGGCGAAGATGATGTTGAGCCTGTTTTCCTGATCAGGAACTATGCAAAAAGGCTGCTTCACGGAGCCTTGATTTCGAACGTGTAATATTGGCTGCAAGGCCTGTTTTCACTTGCCTTGAAGCCGGGTATTAAGTAGCATTATGAACTCGTGTCGAGTTTGCAGCCGCAGTTCGGCGCACCGCATACCAGCGGAATACGTTTTTCTGTGATTTTCTGTGAATTTCTGTATCTCCGATTGAAAAACGTCCCCAAGTTATTTACCTTCTGAAAGGTCTAGTCATGTCCAACGAGAGCAATCCTCCGCTGCTTGATTCATCAAATATCGACGCCTGGAAAAAAGCCGCTGCCAAATCGGCGCCCGGCGGCAATATTGATGCCATAAACTGGGTGACCCCGGAAGGTATCGTCGTCAAGCCCCTGTACACCAAGCAGGATGTTGCCGGACTGCAATACACCGACACGCTTCCCGGCTTGGCGCCTTTTGTTCGCGGCCCGCAGGCCACCATGTATGCCGTGCGTCCGTGGACCATCCGTCAGTACGCCGGATTCTCGACCGCCGAAGCCTCCAACGCCTTCTATCGCAAGGCGCTGGCCGCCGGCGGACAGGGCGTTTCGGTGGCCTTCGACCTGGCCACGCACCGCGGCTACGACTCCGATCATCCACGCGTTACCGGCGACGTCGGCAAGGCCGGCGTGGCGATTGACTCGGTCGAGGACATGAAGATACTGTTCGACGGCATCCCGCTGGAAAAAATCTCGGTATCGATGACCATGAACGGTGCGGTGCTGCCGATTCTCGCCGGCTACATCGTTGCCGCTGAAGAGCAGGGCGTCACGCAGGAAAAGCTTTCGGGGACGATCCAGAACGATATCCTCAAAGAGTTCATGGTGCGCAACACCTACATCTACCCGCCGACACCGTCGATCAAGATCATCTCCGACATCATCGGCTACACCTCGCAGCACATGCCGAAGTTCAACTCGATCTCGATCTCCGGCTACCACATGCAGGAAGCCGGTGCGACGCAGGCGCTTGAACTGGCCTTCACGCTGGCCGACGGCCGCGACTACGTCAAGACCGCCATCGCCTCGGGCCTGGATGTCGACGTCTTTGCCGGACGCCTTTCCTTCTTCTTCGCCATCGGCATGAACTTCTATCTCGAAGTGGCCAAGCTGCGCGCCGCCCGTCTGCTGTGGTGGAAAGTCATGCAGGAGTTCAACCCGAAGAGCCCGAAGTCGTCGATGCTGCGCACCCACTGCCAGACCTCCGGCTGGTCGCTCACCGAACAGGACCCCTACAACAACGTCGTGCGTACCACCGTCGAAGCAATGGCGGCCGTATTCGGCGGCACCCAGTCGCTGCATACCAACGCACTCGACGAAGCCATCGCCCTGCCGACCGATTTCTCGTCACGCATCGCGCGCAACACCCAGCTCATCATTCAGGAAGAAACGCACATCACCAATGTCGTCGATCCGTGGGCTGGTTCCTACATGATGGAAAGGCTGACGCAGGATCTGGTCGACGAAGCCTGGAAGATCATCAAGGAAGTCGAAGCCATGGGCGGCATGACGCACGCCGTCGAATCGGGCTGGGCCAAGATGCGCATCGAAGCCTGTGCGGCCGACAAGCAAGCGCGCATCGATTCCGGCAAGGACGTCATCGTCGGCGTGAATAAATACAAACTGCCCAAGGAAGACGCGATCGATATTCGCGATATCGACAACAACGCGGTTCGTGATTCCCAGATTGCCCGCCTGAAGAACATCCGCGCCAGCCGCGACAGTGCGGCCGTGCAGGTCGCACTCGACGCCTTGACCAAGTGCGCCGATAGCGGTGAAGGCAATCTGCTCGACCTGGCGGTCAAGGCCATGCGTGTGCGTGCGACAGTCGGTGAAGTTTCCGACGCTCTGGAGAAGGTATTCGGTCGCTTCCGCGCCACGCAACAAACCGTATCCGGTGTCTATGGCGCTGTCGTTGAAGGCATTGCCAGTTGGGAGTCGCTGAAGGCCGATATCGAAAAATTCAAGGAGGAAGAAGGCCGTCGTCCGCGCATCATGATTGCCAAGCTTGGTCAGGATGGCCACGACCGTGGCGCCAAGGTGGTGGCCACCGCCTTCGCCGACCTCGGCTTCGACATTGACGTTGGCCCGCTCTTCCAGACACCGGCAGAAGCGGCGCGACTGGCCATTGAAAACGACGTGCATGCCATCGGCGTCTCCTCGCTGGCTGCCGGCCACAAGACGCTGCTTCCCGAGCTGGTCCAGTCCCTCAAGGACCAGGGCGCCGATGACATCATCGTGTTTGCTGGTGGTGTCATTCCGGCCCAGGATTACGACTATCTGCTCAACGCCGGCGCCAAGGCCATTTTCGGACCAGGCACGCGCATTGAGGATTCGGCAACGACGGTGATCGCCGAAATACGGAAGGCACGCGCCAACGCCAAAGCCTGAGCACGAACAGATCGTAAGCCATTGCCAATGGACGAGATCCTCACGCCCTACGCGCAACTAGACGCCGTCGACCAGCAACTGGTCGACGGCGTACTGGCGAATAACCGGCGCTCGCTGGCAAAAACCATCACCCTCGTCGAATCGACGCGCAGCGACCATCAAGTCCGCGCGCAGCAGGTATTGACAGCGCTTCTGCCGCACACCGGCAAGGCCATCCGCGTCGGCATCTCCGGCGTGCCTGGTGCCGGCAAGTCAACCTTCATCGAAACCCTTGGCATCTATCTGATCGAGAGCGGAAAACGCGTCGCTGTCCTGGCCGTCGATCCGTCTTCTTCGGTGTCCGGAGGCTCCATTCTTGGCGACAAGACCCGCATGGAGCTCCTCTGCCAGCAGGAATCCGCTTTCATTCGTCCGAGCCCGACGGCCGGTTCGCTGGGCGGCGTTGCTGACAAAACGCGTGAGGCGATGCTGCTTTGCGAGGCGGCCGGATTCGATGTCATCATCGTTGAAACGGTCGGTGTCGGGCAATCCGAAACAACCGTTGCCGGCATGGTCGACATCTTCGTCCTGCTGCAACTGCCGAACGCCGGCGACGACCTGCAGGCCATCAAGAAGGGAATCGTCGAGATTGCCGACCTGATTGTCTTCAACAAGGCAGACATTGACGAGCGCGCCGCAGAAATTGCCCGTGTCCAGATGCGCACTGCACTCACCATGCTGCGCTCGGCCAGCCCCAACTGGCGGCCGCCGGTACTCACCTGCAGCGCCCTGGCCAAACGCGGCATTCCCCAATTCTGGGCAGAAATCGAGCGTTATCGTGAAACAATGGACGCCAGCGGCGAGTTCGAAAGCAAGCGACGCCGGCAGGCGGTTGACTGGATGTGGAGTCTGATAGACTCGGGATTACGCCACTATTTCCGCGAACATCCGGCGGTACATGTCGCCCTGCCTGGATTGTCGCGTGATGTTGCTGAAGGCCGCACGACACCTGGCTCTGCAGCGTATCGACTGCTTTACAGTTTGAAGGTTTGAAAAGGTTTTGAACAGCACGTTTTGATTAACCTGAAACATCTCGATTAACAGGGAGAATGCCTCATGCACGACATCATTCGCCAGCTTGCAGACAAGCGCGCCGCCGCTTGCCTCGGTGGTGGCCAGAAACGTATTGACAGTCAGCACGCCAAGGGAAAACTTTCCGCCCGCGAGCGCATTGAACTACTTCTCGATGCCGGTTCCTTTGAAGAGTGGGACATGTTCAAGGAGCATCGGTGTACGGATTTCGGCATGGCCGAGCAATCCGTTCCGGGTGACGGCGTTGTAACCGGCTATGGCACGATCAATGGCCGCCTGATGTTCGTCTTCTCGCAAGACTTCACCGTCTTCGGCGGTTCGCTTTCCGAATCGCATGCCGAGAAGATCTGCAAGCTGATGGATCACGCCATGAAGGTCGGCGCACCACTGATCGGCCTCAATGACTCCGGTGGCGCACGCATCCAGGAAGGCGTTGCATCGCTCGGCGGCTACGCGGATGTTTTCCAGCGCAACGTAATGGCCTCCGGCGTCATTCCGCAGATTTCCCTGATCATGGGACCGTGCGCGGGCGGGGCGGTGTATAGCCCGGCAATGACCGATTTCATCTTCATGGTCAAGGATTCATCGTACATGTTTGTCACCGGGCCGGAAGTCGTCAAGACCGTGACCCACGAAGATGTCACCGCCGAAGAACTCGGCGGCGCCATAAGCCATACCAGCAAGTCCGGCGTTGCGGATCTGGCCTTCGAAAACGACGTCGAAGCACTGATGATCCTGCGTCGCTTTGTCGGCTTTCTGCCGGCCAATAACCGCGAAAAACCGCCGGTGCTGCCGGCCCAGGACCTGGCCGATCGCCTCGACTTCTCGCTCGATACACTGGTTCCGGATAATCCGAACAAGCCCTACGACATCAAGGAATTGATCATCAAGGTCGTTGATGATGGCGATTTCTTCGAACTGCAACCCGATTACGCCAAAAACATCATCATCGGTTTTGGCCGCATGGATGGTTCGCCCGTTGGCATCGTTGCCAATCAGCCACTGGTGATGGCCGGTTGCCTGGACATCAAGAGCTCGACCAAAGCGGCACGCTTCGTCCGCTTCTGCGACGCCTTCAATATTCCGGTGGTTACCTTTGTCGACGTTCCCGGCTTCATGCCTGGTACCGCGCAGGAATACGGCGGCATCATCAAGCACGGCGCCAAACTCTTGTACGCCTACGCTGAATGCACGGTGCCGAAGATTACCGTCATTACGCGCAAGGCTTACGGTGGCGCCTATGACGTGATGTCCTCGAAGCACCTGCGTGGCGACGTCAACTTCGCCTGGCCTTCGGCTGAAATCGCGGTGATGGGGCCGAAGGGCGCCGTCGAAATCATTTTCCGCGAAGAAAAAGGCAATCCGGCCAAGCTGGCAGAGCGCGAAGCCGAGTACAAAGCCAAGTTTGCCAACCCCTTCGTCGCCGGAGCCCGGGGATTCATCGACGACGTCATCATGCCGAACGAAACGCGCAAACGCATCTGCCGTTCGCTCGCCATGTTGCGCGACAAGCAGCTTGAGAATCCCTGGCGCAAACACGGCAACATTCCCCTCTAATTAACGATTAACCGCAGCAGACAGGGAGAGCGCGAAGACACGGAGACCAGTGAGAAAGCACTAAATTGTTCTCTCTTACCTCCGTGCCCTCTGTGCCTCTGTGTCCTCTGCGTTGAAAGAGGCTTTCCAAATGTTCAAGAAAATTCTGATCGCTAATCGTGGTGAAATTGCCTGCCGCGTAATCAAAACTGCCCGACTCATGGGCATCGCTACCGTAGCCGTTTATTCCGAAGCAGACAAAGACGCGCTGCATGTCCTGAGTGCGGACGAATCCGTATGCATCGGACCGGCGGCGTCGAAGGACTCCTATCTGTCCATCGACAACATCATCGCCGCCTGCAAGCAGACCGGTGCCGAGGCCGTGCATCCCGGCTACGGTTTCCTTTCCGAGAATCAGGAGTTCTCGAAGCGTCTTGAAGAAAACGGCATCATCTTCATCGGCCCCAAGCACTATTCTGTCGCCGCGATGGGCGACAAGATCGAATCGAAGAAACTGGCTATTGCTGCCAAGGTCAATACCATTCCCGGTTACAACGATGCCATCGCCGACCCCGCTCAGGCGGTCGAAATTGCCAAGGGGATCGGCTATCCGGTAATGATCAAGGCTTCAGCCGGCGGTGGTGGCAAGGGGCTGCGTGTCGCCAACAACGATACCGAGGCTTTCGAAGGCTTTGATTCCTGCCGCAACGAAGCGCGCAACAGCTTCGGCGATGATCGCGTGTTCATCGAAAAGTTTGTCGAAGGACCGCACCACATCGAGATTCAGATCATCGCCGACGCCCACGGCAACACTGTTTACCTGCTTGAGCGGGAATGTTCGATTCAGCGCCGGCACCAGAAGGTCATCGAGGAAGCGCCGTCGCCTTTCATCGACGACAGCGTCCGCAAAGCCATGGGTGAGCAAGCCGTAGCACTGGCCAAGGCGGTCAATTACCAGAGTGCAGGCACCGTCGAATTTGTGGTCGGCTCCGACAAGTCGTTCTATTTCCTCGAAATGAATACCCGTTTGCAGGTCGAACACCCGGTTACCGAAATGATTACTGGCCTCGACATAGTCGAGTTGATGATCCGGGTTGCGGCCGGAGAGACACTCCCCTTCAAACAGGAAGACATCAAGCCGAAGGGCTGGGCCATCGAGTGTCGGATCAACGCCGACGACCCATTCCGTGGTTTCCTGCCATCTACCGGACGGCTGGTGAAATTCCAGCCACCGGAAGCCGTCGAAGGCCAGGTGCGTGTAGACACCGGCGTGTACGAAGGCGGCGAGATATCGATGTACTACGACTCGATGATCGCCAAGCTGATCTGCCATGGCGATGATCGTAATCAGGCAATCGAGCGCATGCGCGACGCGCTGAATGCCTTTTTCATTCGTGGTGTCAGCTCGAACATTCCCTTCCAGGCGGCGCTGTTACAGCACCCGCGTTTCGTTTCGGGCATCTTTACTACCGCTTTCATTGCCGATGAATACCCGAATGGTTTTATCGCTGCCGAAGTTCCCTACGAAGATCCGGGACTGCTGGCCTCGGTCGCCGCTTTCGCACGACGTCGTTACATTGATCGCGCTGTACAGATCAGCGACCAGATGCTCGGGCATCCGCGCAAAGTGGCCAAGCAGTGGACGGTGGTCATCGAAGGCATAAATTACCAGGTTGAACTCGAAAAGATTCCTGGCGGCTACTCGATCACCTGCGGCGAAAAGCGTTACGACATCGTTTCCAACTGGCTGTTCAGGGATCTGGTTTTCCGCGGCACATGCAACGGCCAACCCATCTGCATGCAAGTCGAGCGCGCCGGACTGGAGTATCGCATCAGCCATTTTGGCAAGCAGGTCAAGGCCGTCGTGATGTCGGTCAAGGCTGATCGCTTGCTGGCCAAAATGCCGGTCAAGACGCCTCCGGATCTCTCGAAGTTCCTGCTTTCCCCGATGCCGGGACTGCTGCGGGAAGTTCTGGTTCAAGCCGGGCAGAAGGTCAGTGTCGGCGAGAAACTGGCCGTCATCGAAGCCATGAAGATGGAAAACATCCTCAAGGCCGAAAAAGATTGTGTGGTGAAAAAGGTCGTTACGGAAGCCGGAGAAAGCCTGTCCGTGGATCAGGTGATCATCGAGTTCGAGTAGGCAACATTCGAGTGAGCCGGGTTATTACCCGATAGGCTCACTCTGGAGTACAAGAACAAGCCCGCCGACGAATACTTATTCGTCGGCGGGTTTTTTTTAAGCTGATCAGTTCACCGCTACGGGTCAATTATTTTCTGATCGCTGTGCATCGTTGCTCATATCGTGCAACTCATCGAGGTATTTATTTGTCTTTCAGTTCGTCGAAATTTGATCTGGCGTTTTGGTGGCGAAGACCCTTACAGCCTGCTTTGTTATCTGGTTACAAAGGGTAGAATGCATAAAGTTGTGGATGAATCATGAGTAGTCAGTTGCTCTAAGAGGGGCATTGTCTGGTTCTCGCCCCCAAGAAGAGCGCCTTTAACATAATTGGGAGAAAACATGGGTCAGAACACCACCGTCAATCTTCGCTCCGTTGCTCTCGTTGGCCACGGCGCTGCCGGCAAAACCACGCTTGCAGAATCATTGCTCGCCGCCGCCGGCGCGATTAGCACTCGAGGATCGGTTGAAAGAGGCAATACCGTTTGCGATTTTGACCCGCAGGAGAAGGAACTCGGGCACTCGCTAAATTCCGCAATGATCAGTTTGAACTGGCTGGACACCCAGGTGCATATGGTCGATACGCCCGGTTACCCGGACTTCGCCGGACAGGCCATCGGTGCGCTGGCCGCTGTTGATACGGCGCTGGTGGTCATAAACGCGCAGACCGGCATCGAGCTTTCGACCGAGCGCATGATGAAGCTCGCTGCAGCCCGTGATCTCTGCCGGATGATCGTGATCAACAAGATTGACGCCGACAATGTTGACCTGCCCAAACTCGTTGGTGAAATCCGCGAAACTTTCGGACGCGAGTGCATGCTGCTCGATCTCCCGGTGCACCACGGCCAGGAGGTGGTTGAGCTACTCGGCCACGACGATGGCGAGAGCGATTTCGAATCGGTAGCCACGGCCCACCGGGCGCTGATCGACCAGATTGTCGAGGAAGATGAAGAACTCCTCGCACGCTATCTGGAAGAAGGCGCCGATCCCGGCCTTGACGAACTGCACGCTCCTTTTGTCAAGGCGCTGCGTGCCGGCCACCTGATCCCCATTCTTTTCGTTTCCGCAAAAACCGGCGCTGGCGTTACCCAATTGCTCGACGCGCTGGCCAGGCTGGCGCCCAACCCGATCGAGGGCAATCCGCCACCGTTCTACAAGGGGGAGCCGGGCGACCAGAACAGTGTTCCTTTCCACGCCGAGCCTGATCCAGGCAAGCATGTTCTGGCCCACGTTTTCAAGGTAGTCAGTGACCCCTTCATCGGTAAGCTCGGTGCCTTCCGCGTACATCAGGGCACCATAAGAAGGGACTCGCAGCTTTATGTCGGCGATGCCAAAAGGCCGTTCAAGGTTGGTCACCTGTACCGCATGCAAGGCAAGGATTACGTCGAGGTCGACGCGCTGGTGCCGGGCGACATCGGCGCCATTGCCAAGGTTGATGAAATCGAATTTGACTGCGTCCTGCATGATTCGCATGACGAAGACCACATCCATCTGAAACCGCTTGAATTCCCGCAGCCGATGCAGGGCCTGGCCGTCGAGACCAAGCGCAAGGCCGACGAACAACGCCTGTTTGATGTGTTGCACAAGCTTGAAATCGAAGACCCCTGCTTCAAGGTCGAGCGCCACCCGACGACCAACGAGACGGTCATCCGCGGGCTCGGCGAAATGCATCTGCGCGCCAAGCTGTCACGCATGGCCCAGCAGTTCAAGATCGAACTGGAGACCAAGGCGCCGCAGATTGCCTACCGTGAAACGATCACCGGCAAGGCCGAAGGTCATTGCCGGCACAAGAAGCAGAGTGGCGGAGCCGGCCAGTTTGGCGAAGTCATGTTGCGCATCGAGCCCATGGAACGTGGTGGCGGTTTCGAGTTTGTCGATATTGTCAAAGGCGGAGCCATCCCCGGCGTCTACATGGCCGCGGTCGAAAAGGGCGTGCGTCAGGCGCTGGAAGACGGCGTTGTCGGTGGTTTCCCCGTGCATGACCTGCGCGTCATCGTCCATGATGGCAAGTCGCACGCGGTCGACAGCAAGGATATCGCCTTCTTTGCCGCAGGACGGAAAGCGACTATCGAAGCCATACGCGCTGCCTCGCCGATCGTTCTTGAACCGGTTGTCGACATCGAAGTTCTGGCTCCGGATGCGTCCATCGGCGACCTGACCGGTGACCTTGCAAGCAAACGCGGGCAGGTTACCGGAACGCAACCGCGTGGCGTCGGTACCATGTCGATCAGTGGCAAGGTTCCACTGGCCGAGCTCGACGACTACCAGGGACGACTCAAGTCGCTGACCGGCGGGCAGGGTTCCTACAGCATCGCCTTTTCCCACTACGCTCCGGTGCCGGCAGCCACCCAGCAGCAACTGGCTTCGCAACACAAGACTGTCGGCCTTGAGGATGACTGAGCGCCTGTGAAAATATCAAGAATCCACCGCAGAGGCGCAGAGTCGCAGAGGTTTCGCAGAGAAAACTTTTTAAACATGGGGTTCCATTTGCATTTTCTCTGCGTCTTTGCGCTTCTGGGGTGGGTGTTCAGGCATTTCTTCACGGACTCTGAGCGGATCTGAAGCACCTGTGCAGAAAGCCGTCATGACTGGTTTTTTTGATGTCCCCGGCTGGGCTCTTCCGCTGGCCCGCCGGGTTTTGTACTTCTGGTTACGCACCACTGTATTCCCGGAAAATCCGCAGGAACTCGGCCTTGATCCGTCAAAACCGGTTTGCTATGTCTTGCAGGACCACCATCTTTCCAACCTGCTGGTGCTCTTTCAGGAATCACAGCTCGCCGGACTGCCATCGGCGGAGGCTCCTTTCAAGCTGAGCACCGGCAACTTCCCGCATTCCGTATTCTTTCTGAATCGCAAATATTCGCTCAACACTACGGCGCGCGAACGCTACGCACACTCGCCGCTGATGACCGTTCTGCTGCACGAATCATTGGCAAAACCCGGGCTGGACGTGCAGATCGTCCCCGTCGTCATTCTGTGGGGGCGCAGCCCGGACAAGCAGGAGTCCATCCTCAAGGCCCTGTTTTCCGAAACCTGGCGGCAACCTGGACCACTGCGCCGCCTGCTGACCATCCTGGTGCATGGCCGCAACGTGCTGGTTCGTTTCAACGCACCGATCTCCCTGCGGGCTCTTTCCCGCGAAAATCTGGATGAAGCAACGGCTCTGCGCAAGCTCTCCCGCGTGTTGCGCGTGCACTTTCGCCGCCAGCGACAAATGGCCATCGGGCCAGACCTTTCGCATCGCAACATGCAAGTGGAAACCTTGCTCGTCGCCCGCCCGTGCGCTTGGCGATAGCCGCAGAGAGCAGTACACACGGCATCCCGCTTGATCAGGCAACCGTTCGCGCACGCCGCTTCGCGCTGGAAATTGCCTCGGACTACTCCTATGGCGCCGTGCGCGCCCTCGAACTATTCCTTTCCTGGCTATGGACACGCCTATATGACGGCTTCGAAATACACAACATCGACGCCCTGACCCGTATCGCACCCGGCCAGGGAATCGTCTATGTGCCGACTCACCGCAGTCATGTCGACTACCTGCTGCTCTCCTACCTGCTGCACAGCAACGGATTCACCCCGCCGCACATTGCCGCCGGAACCAACCTGAACATGCCGCTCGTCGGCCCTTTGTTGCGCCGCTGCGGCGCCTTCTTCCTGCGCCGCAGCTTCAAGGGAGAACCGCTCTATGCGGCGGTGTTCCATGAATACCTGCATCTGATGCTGACCCGTGGCTTCCCGGTCGAGTACTTCATTGAAGGGGGGCGCAGCCGCAACGGAAGAACGCTCAGCCCGAAAGCCGGAATCCTGGGCATGACGGTTCGCAGTTTCATCCGGGAACATGCACGGCCACTCGTTTTCGTGCCGGTGTACATCGGCTACGAGAGACTCATCGAAGGTCGAACCTACTTGCGGGAACTGGCCGGAAAACCCAAGCAGAAAGAGTCTCTGTGGGCCATCCTGAAAAGCGCGCGCCAGATCAAACGGATCTTCGGCAAGGTACATATAAACTTTGGCGAACCGCTGGCACTGGCCGACTTCCTTGAAATCCACCACCCTGGCTGGACGAAGATTTCTTCTGACGACGCCGGCGACTGGTCGCGCGAAGCGACGCACAGCGCCGCTTCGGAACTGGCCAAACGCCTTAACTCGGCGGCCGTGATCAATCCGGTCAACCTGATCGCCCTGGCCCTGCTTTCCACTCCCCGGCACACGGCAGATGAACAGGTGCTTGATCGACTTCTCGATCATTACCAGGCGCTGGTTGCCGATGCGCCTTATTCTCCATCAACGATTTCGTGCACTCTGAAATCAGCTCAGATTGTCGCTTACGCAGAACGGCTCGGAATTGCCGAACGTATCAGGCACCCGCTCGGTGACCTGATTCGCATTCCCGACGGCGAGGCGCCTTTGCTGGCCTATTTCCGCAACAACGTGCTGCATCTTTTTGCCCTGCCGGCGCTGATTGCCTGCCTCCTGAACCACAACCGGCATCTCGGCGTGCAGCGCGTAACGGAAGCCGTTGCCGGAATCTACAGCCTGATCGGAACGGAACTGTTCTTGCGCTGGTCCCCGGAGGAACTGCCTGCGGCCACGCAAGCCGTCGTCGACGTTTTGGTCAAACGCGGCCTGCTGTTGCGTGACGATGGCGGACGGCTGTCAGCCGCCGAGCCGACCAGCGAGGAATTCGCCGAATTGCGCTTGCTCGGCGAGACCCTGCGTCCGCTACTTGAACGCCACTTCCTCATGCTGGCACTGCTGGAACATTGCGGTTCAGGCTGTCGGACGCGCCGCTCACTGGAAAACGATTGCCATCTGCTGGCTCAGCGCCTGGCACTGCTCTACGAGTTCAATACGCCGGAGTTTTCGGAGAAAACAACATTCTCTTCACTCATTGCCCAGTTTATCGACGCCGAACTTCTGCGCGAAGATGAAGCGGGGCTGTTGCATTTTGACCAGCGTATCACCACACCCCTGGCCCATGCCGAACTGGTACTTCCGATCGAAGCCCGTCAGGCGATCCGGCGCATGGCCTGCGCCGGACTGATCACTTAGCCGGTTCAGGCAGTTCAGGCATTCGGGCCAGGATTACGGCGCGCTGCTTGCTCCAGGCGCTCCTTCTCGGCCAACACCTTGTTGGCATAGCCCTGCTCCGGGTCTGAGGAGCCGGCGTATTGCTGAAGACCGGCAACCAATCCACCGCCCCGGCGAATCGCTTCATCCAGAACATGCACTCCAACCCTGATGTTGATTACCGGATCAAGGAGGGGTTTGGCTCCCGAGCCACGGGGAACCTTGTCCTTGTGAAAGCGCGGAATGATCTGCATCAATCCCTGGGCACCCATCGGGCTTTCGGCAAACGGATTGAAGCGGGATTCGATGCCGATGATGGCGACGATGAGCAGCGGATCAATGCGCCGCTCCTTGCCGATCAATTGAGCCATCTTGAAAACTGGCACCAGTGCATCTTCGGACACTCGATAGCGACGCGTCACATAGTCGAGAGCGCCCTGCATGCGCGGAGAAAGAGTGACCGGAGCGGGTTCAACCACGACTGGCTCTTTCGCGGGTTCCGCAAAAACGGATTCTTCAGTGGACTCTTTCGTAATCGAAAAATCGGCAAAAGCGGATTTCAGGATTTCAAAAGACTGGGCGCGGCTGGCAAAAACGTTGATGAGGCCGAGAACGAGGAAAAGGGCGGCAATCATCAGGAAATGCTGGATAAAGTTCAAGGCGGCATCAGTACTGCGTGCCATCGTTTTATTGAGCGTAATCGTTGCAGACATGCTCACTCTCCTTCACTGTTGTCGTCGCGCAAAAAAAATCATCGTGCGACAGCGGTTTTAGGCGGGTGCGAAGCCCAGGAAGCGGCAAAAATTTACCGTAGGGCGGATACTGCTAAGGTGTTGTTACGGTGTTGTTACCTTGCTTCAGAGTTGCAAGGAAGAAATAAAGTTCAATATCGAGCAGGTCGATAGCCAGACAGGAAACGCATTATATTGATTCTATTGAGTTTTGTCAATGAGCGCTGAAGCACACGAAGTCCTCCCGCAATGTTTCGCAAAGCAAGTGCATTAATTCAGGCGTGCGTTGAAGTAATCCGCCACCAGGTTCGGGTTGTTGTCTGTGGTTCAAAAACAGCAACGCAGCATTTGCTCGAATTCCCTGCCGCCAGGAAAAAATGGCTTTTTTGGTCTCCGATTCATGGTCGGCAATCGAGGAGCGAACTGGCCCCTGGGCTCTGCACTCCCTTTGCTCGCCTTTGCCGGGGTGAGGGCGAGGAGATCAGGCTGAAATAAATTTTTCACGGCCACTCAGGGAAACCCCCCAGAAGTATTCCCTGCAAGGCTTATGGATAAACAATCTACAAGCAATGTGCCTGAAGAGTGGCGTGTCTACTGGCTGTCCGGACGAACGCCTTGCAGAACGCCTGTTGGCGAGGCTTCCTGAGGGTATGCTCGATTCACGACGCACAGCTTGCCGACAATTTCAAAGCAATTTATCGATTTCCCATGGAAACCGCTGGTGCAGCGGCTTGTTCCTGAAAGCGGCCCGCCCGGGAATCTCTATCAACAGCAAGCTGTTGCACTGGAATGCCTGAAAACCTTGAGTCCGGTCGATAGTCAACCCCCATCAACAAAGCACGATGCGGCAGTTTGCCCCTGCCTCCACAATTCCCCGAATCCAGCGCTTATGCCGTCTGACGCGTTAGAATGGCCCCAACTTAATGCTCTCGGCCCTTGCGATGCCTTCACCCAAACCGGCGGCGGGATCTGCCGCCATCAATAAAATTGCGCCGCTACGGACGCTGTTGCCACGCTATCTGGCTTTGGCCTACGCCGTGCTGATCGTCTATGCCAGTCTGTACCCCTTCACTGGCTGGCGCGATGCGGGACTGTCGCCGATTGCCTTTCTCGACGCCGCCTGGCCTCGCTACTGGACGGTTTTCGATCTGCTGATCAATGTCGTCGCTTATCTGCCCCTGGGGTTCTTGCTTGCGCTGACGCTGCGCCGCCTGCCTGGGCGCTGGACTCCGGCATTTACCGCACTGTTGCTTGGCGCCCTGATCAGTTTCTGCCTCGAATCAGTGCAAACATGGCTGCCTTCCCGCGTCCCTTCCAATCTCGACCTGGCTTGCAACACTTTAGGCGCAGGCATCGGCGCCCTGCTCACGATCTGGCATGGCGAACGCTTTTTTCTCCGGGTCGCGCAGATGCAGCAGCGCCTGCTGGCGCCCATCCCGCATGCCGAACTTGGCCTGGTCCTGATCGGCCTGTGGTTGCTGACGCAACTCTCTCCCGAAACCATCCTCTTCGGCGCCGGCGATCTGCGTCATCTGCTGGAGATAACGCCTGCCGTGCCTTATGCGGCTCACTCGTTCTTCGCCCTGGAAACGGGAATCATCGTCTGCAATACGATTGCCATCGGTTTGATCGTGCGCGCACTGCTGGCCGACCATTACCCCCCCTGGCTGGCGCTGACCGCCTTCTTTTTCTTCGCGCTCTTGATTCGCACGCTGGCCGCCGCGGTGCTCGTCGATCCGCTCAATGCTTTCGCCTGGCTCACCCCCGGCGCCGCTTATGGCATGCTCGCCGGCGGCGTGCTGCTCTCGATAATTCTGCTGCTGCCGGTGCCGCTGCGAATTGCGCTGGCCGGTCTGGTACTCATGGCCGGCACGGTGCTGGTCAACCTCACCCCGCCCAATCCCTATTCAGCCGCCGCGCTGGCCACCTGGCAGCAAGGCCATTTTTTTAACTTCAATGGAGTGACCCGGCTGGCCGCCAGCTTATGGCCTTTCCTCGCACTTCCCTACCTGACGATGCTCGGACGACGGAGCTAACTGAATCAAGTCCGGAATCGGCGGTCTCACAGGCTGTGAAAATATGAAAAATCCATGGTCCGAGGTCAGGCTTCGCGCCCGCAGAGGCGCAAAGGTGACCGAAGGAAATGCAGAGCCGCAGAGGTATCGCAGAGAAAACATTTTAAAACAATGGGGTTCCTCTGCGTTTTCTTTGCCCCTTTGCGCCTCTGCGGTGGGTGTTCAAGCATTTTTTACAACCTCAAATATGCATAACCAACAATAAGGCGTTCTTCGGCATGAGTTACTTCAAGCATCATGTTTTTTTCTGCTGCAATCAGCGCGGCGAGGGCGAGTGCTGCTGCAATAATCTTGGCGCCACCGAAGCTCAAACCTACGCCAAGGATCGCATCGGCCAACTGAAGCTCAAGGGCAAGGGCAAGATCAGGATCAACAAGGCCGGCTGCATGGATCGTTGCGATGAGGGGCCGGTCATCGTCGTCTATCCGGAAGAAGTCTGGTACCACTACGTCGACAAGGAAGACATCGAGGAGATCATCCAGGAACATCTGGTGCATGGCCGCGTCGTTGAACGCCTGAAAATCTGAACAGAGGAATGCCCGCAGAATGAAGCTGCTTGAAGAAAAGATTCACATCGACGGCCCGGCCGGTACGATCGAACTGATCGTTGAAAATCCGGGCGCGCCACGCGGCATCGCCCTGATCTGCCACCCGCACCCGCTGTTCGGTGGCGCCAATACCAACAAGGTGGCGCAAACGCTGGCGCGTACCTTCGCACGCCTGGACTACGTAGCCTTGCGACCGAATTTTCGTGGCGTCGGCGAGAGCGCAGGAACTCACGACGATGGGCGTGGCGAATGCGAAGACATGCTGGCCATTGTGGCTGAAGCCAAACGCCGTTACGGCGATCTGCCGGTGGCCCTGGCCGGCTTCTCGTTTGGCGCCTATGTGCAAACGCGGGTGGCGCAAGCGCTGGCCGAGGCCAATCACCCGGCGCAGCGCCTGGTTCTGGTCGGCACCGCCGCCGGTCATGTCGAAGGCGCCCGCCAGTATGCGACCAAGGCCGTCGCCAACGACACCATTGTCATCCACGGCTCGATTGACGCAACGGTACCGCTGGCCAACGTCCTGGCCTGGGCCGAACCGCTGGATCTGCCGGTGATCGTCGTTCCCGGCGCCGATCATTTCTTTCACCGCCGGCTGCACGTCATCCGTGACATCGTTACCCGCGCATGGCGGCACTGACGGGCATGGCTTTGAAAGGCGCACCAAATCATGAAAGTCATGCCCGTTTCCCTCACCCCCCGCCCCCTCTCCCAGAGGGAGAGGGGAGGTTCGAGAGTCGCTGACGCGACTTCCACATTGAATACGGCCGACGCGCTCAGCGTCTGCGGCCTGCGCAAGAGCTACGATGGCAAGGAAGTCGTGGCCGGAATCGATTTCAGCGTGCCGCCCGGCACCTGTTTCGGCCTGCTCGGGCCGAACGGCGCCGGCAAGACAACCACCCTGCGCTGCTGCCTCGGGCTGACCACGCCTGACTCCGGGCGCATCATCCTCGGCGGCTGTGCGATCCCGGCGCAAGCCGAGGCGGCGCGCGAACGGGTCGGCGTCGTGCCGCAGTTCGACAACATCGACCCGGATTTCACCGTTGCCGAAAACCTGATGGTTTATGGCCGCTACTTCGGCATCAAGGACGCCATCATCCGCGCCCGCATCCCCGATTTGCTCGACTTCGCGGGACTCGCCGGCAAGGAGACGGCGCGTATCCAGACGCTCTCCGGCGGCATGAAACGGCGCCTGACGCTGGCTCGCGCGCTGGTCAACGACCCGGACATCATCTTTCTCGACGAGCCGACCACCGGCCTCGATCCACAGGCCCGCCACCTGATCTGGGAGCGGCTGAAGCAGCTCACCGCGCGCGGCAAGACGCTGATCCTGACCACGCATTTCATGGACGAAGCCGAACGATTGTGCGACCGGCTGGCCGTTCTTGACAACGGCCATCTGGTCACCGAAGGCGCGCCGCGTGAGCTGATCGCCACGCACATCGAACCGCAAGTGGTGGAAGTCTTCGGTGACGAAGCCGCCACCTGGGCGCGCTCCCGGAACACGCTGGGCGAACGCCTCGAAGTCGCCGGCGACACCGCCTTTTTCTACTGTCGCGATACAACCCCGCTGCTCGCCGCCCTCGCCGACGCGCCAACGCTCCGCTACATGCACCGCGCAGCCAGCCTTGAAGACGTTTTCATCAAGCTCACCGGGCGCGAGTTGCGGGATTGATGATGGGAAAAACTTCAAGCTCTCTTGACGCAGAGTGCGCAGAGGCGCAGAGAACGCAGAGGAAAACTTCTTTCTTTTGGTCTTTCTCCGCGACCTCTGCGCCTCTGCGCACTCTGCGTTGAAAGCGTTTAACTGACCATGCATACACCCACCATCTATTCCTTCCCACGCCCCGGTCTGCGCTGGCTGCCGGTGTGGCGGCGCAATTTTCTGGTCTGGCGCAAGCTGGCGATTCCTTCGGTGCTCGGCAACCTGGCCGATCCGTTGATCTACATGCTCGGACTCGGCTACGGGCTGGGCGGCATGTTGCCGCAGGTCAGCGGTGTCAGTTACGTAAGCTTCCTCGCCGCCGGCACGGTGGTCGCCAGCACCATGAATGCGGCCACCTTCGAGGCGCTCTACTCGGCTTTTTCGCGCATGCATGTGCAGAAAACCTGGGAGGCCATCCTCAACACGCCGCTCTCGCTCGACCATGTGCTGACCGGCGAACTGGTCTGGGCGGCGAGCAAAAGCCTGCTCTCCGGGCTGGCCATCCTGATCGTCATCGTCGCGCTTGGCCTGACCACGTCGCCGCTGGCGCTGTGGGTGATCCCGGTCATCTTCCTCACCGGCCTGGCCTTTGCCGCCATGGGCCTGATCGTCTGCGCGCTGGCCCCGTCCTACGATTTTTTCATGTACTACTTCACGCTGTTCATCACGCCGATGCTGCTCGTCTCCGGCGTTTTCTTCCCTGCCGATCAACTGCCGGTCGTGGTGCATACGGTCGCCACCTGGTTGCCGCTGTCACACGCCGTACTGCTCGCCCGCCCGCTGCTGCTTGGCGAAGTGCCAGGCAATGCCATCGGGCACGTCGCTGCACTGCTGGCCATCGCCATCGTCGCCTTCTGCATCGCTACCGTGCTGACGCGGCGGCGATTGCTTAAATGAAGGTTTTTAGTTCCATTACCATCCAGCCCAAAGGATTTACCATGAAAACCAGACTTCTCGCCATCTCCGGCAGCAGCCGCAAGGATTCCGTCAACAAGCGACTGCTCGACGCCGCCGTTGCCATCGCTCGCAAACAGGGCGCCGAGGTGACCGTTCTCGATCTGCGCGCACTGGCGCTGCCGCTTTATGACGGCGATCTCGAAGCCGCTTCCGGCCTGCCGGAAGGAGCCGTTCGTCTGAAGCAGGCGATTCGCGAGCATCACGCGCTGCTTGTGGCCTCGCCGGAATACAACGGCTTCTTCACGCCACTGCTGAAAAACGCCATCGACTGGGCAACGCGTCCGCAGGAAGGATTTTCTTCGCCGTTCACCGGTAAAACCGCCGCGCTGCTCGCCGCCTCACCCGGCGCCCTGGGCGGCATTCGCGGACTCCCCGCGTTGCGTGTCCTGCTCAGCGGCATCGGCGTTCTCGTCACGCCAGGGCAGATGTCATTGCCGCTGGCGCAGCAGGCCTTTGATGAGCAAGGCGCTTTGCTCAATGCCCAGCAGCACAAGATGCTCGAAGGCGTTGTTTCGGAACTGCTCAGAACGACTCTGGCATCCGCTTCTTATTAAACCGATAAACCTAAGTCTATCCACGAAAATCACGAAAGACACGAACAAAAACAGGAGCTTGATGCATTTTCTATATTCACCCTTTGGGTGGCGATCTTCAACTTATTATCTCCTTGATTCTTTTCGTGCTTTTTGTGTTTTTCGTGGACGAATTGCTTTTTCTAGGATAAACGACCTCCGGAAAAAAGCTAGCGCCCGTAAGCATCCTCAAAACGCACGATGTCGTCCTCGCCCAGATACGAACCGGACTGCACCTCGATCATCTCCAGCGGCAGGCGGCCCGGGTTTTCCAGGCGATGCTGGGTGCCGAGCGGGATGAAGGTGGATTCGTTTTCCGAGACCAGATAGCTCTTGCCGTCGCGCGTCACCTTGGCCGTGCCGCGCACGACGATCCAGTGTTCGGCGCGGTGGTGGTGCATCTGCAGCGACAGGCAGGCGCCCGGATTGACGATGATGCGCTTGACCAGGAAGCGCTCGCCGGCATCGACGCCGTCGTACGACCCCCACGGGCGGAACACCTTGCGGTGCAACTGTCCCTCGGCGCGACCCTCGCGCTTGAGGTGGTCGACAATCTTCTTCACGTCCTGTGTATTGCTCTTGTGCGCGACGAGGATGGCATCCGGGGTTTCGACGACGATCAGGTCTTCGACGCCGATGCAGGCGACCAGGCGACCTTCGGCCATGACCAAAGTGTTCTTGCAGTCGTAGAGCAGCACGTCGCCCTGCGCCACATTGCCCTCGCCATCCTTGGGCAGCACCTCCCACAGGGCATCCCAGGCACCGACGTCAGACCAGCCGGCGGCCAGCGGAATCACCACGCCGGACGGCAACGCGCCTTCGCCGGCAGCAATGCGCTCCATCACCGCATAGTCGATCGAATCCTTCGGGCACAGCGCGAAAGCGTCCTTGTCCACGCGCAGGAATTCGCCATCGCATGATCCCTGTTCCCAAGCGGCGCGGCAGGCGGTCAGGATATCGTCGCGGCAGGTGTCGATCGCCGACAGCCACACCGAAGCGCGCATCATGAACAGGCCGCTGTTCCAGAAATAGGTGCCTTCATCCAGATAAGCCTGTGCTGTAGCCAGATCGGGCTTCTCGACAAAGCGCGCAATCGAGCGTGCGCCGCACTCGCCAAACGGCGTGCCGGACTGGATATAGCCATAGCCAGTTTCCGGCGAATCCGGCGTGATGCCGAAGGTCACCACCGCGCCTTCATCGGCCAGCGCCGCGCCCTGGCGCACTACGGCCTGAAACGCCGGGGTGTCCAGAATCACGTGGTCGGACGGCATCACCAGCAGGATCGGGTCGTCGCCGTCGCGCATTGCAGCCAGCGCGGCCAGTGTCAGCGCCGGCGCCGTGTTGCGCCCGAACGGTTCGAGCAGGATGGCGCCCTGCTGGCCCATCAGCCGCAGTTGCTCGGCGATCACGAAGCGGTATTCCTCGTTGCACACCACCATCGGCGCCCCGAGTTTGACGCCGGCCAGCCCCTCGACGCGGCGCACCGTGGCTTGCAGCAGCGAGTCATCGCCGATCAGCGGCAGCAACTGCTTCGGATATTTTTCGCGCGAAAGCGGCCACAGGCGCGTGCCGGAGCCGCCGGAGAGAACAACTGGGATCAGTGAGTGCATCGATTTTCCCTAAGAAAAGTTGGTAAGCAAGACAAATGTCCGGTTCTCATGCGCCGAATCCCTGCGGATTCCCGCTCTGCCAGCGCCAGGCATCGGCGCACATCGCATCCAGACCGCGTTCGGCCTGCCAGCCCAGCAACTCCAGCGCCAGCTTCGGCTCGGCGTAGCAGGAGGCAATATCGCCCGGTCGACGCACTGCAATCCGGTATGGTACCGGCTTCCCGCTGGCCTGCTCGAAGGCGCGCACCATCTCCAGCACGCTGTACCCGCTGCCGGTGCCCAGATTCACCGTCAGGCACTCGGCGTGTTTCCGCAGGCGTGCCAGGGCTTTGAGGTGACCGAGCGCGAGATCGACGACATGGATGTAATCGCGCACGCCGGTGCCGTCCGGCGTCGGGTAATCATCGCCCCACACATTGAGGTATTCGCGCTGACCCACGGCCACCTGCGCCACGAAGGGCAGCAGGTTGTTCGGGATGCCCTGCGGGTCTTCGCCGATCAGGCCGCTGGCATGAGCGCCGACCGGGTTGAAATAGCGCAGCAGACCAAGTCGCCAGGACGGGTCGCTGAGATGCAAATCACGCAGGATGTCCTCGATCATCAGCTTGCTGCGCCCGTAGGGGTTGGTCGCCGACAGCGGATGATCCTCGGTCAGCGGCAGGCGCTGCGGGTCGCCATAGACGGTGGCCGAGGAACTGAAGACGAGGATTTTCACAGCGCACTCGTGCATCGCTTCAAGCAGGCGCAGGGTGCCGGCGACATTGTTGTCGTAGTACAAGAGCGGTTTTTCCACCGACTCGCCGACCGCCTTGAGTCCGGCGAAATGGATCACCGCGCCCGCCTGGCTCTGGCGCAATGCCGCGACCAGGGCCTCACGGTCGCGCACATCGCCACGCACCAGGCCAAGCTTCTTGCCGGTGATGCGCTCGACCCGCGCCAGCGCTTCCGGATGGCTGTTGCAGAAATTGTCGAACACCGTGACTTGATAGCCGGCGTTGAGCAGTTCGACGCAAGTGTGGGAACCGATATAGCCGGCACCGCCGGTAACCAGAATGCTCATGCTGTACTCCTGTGGGTGAGGCCGCATTATCCGCGATTTGTCATGCCGATGCGATGCAGCGACCTAGTCCGTTCGGACTATTGCGGCGCTGGTTCGAAACAAATTTTTGCGGTTGAATGGGAGCGCGCAATCCGAAACACCTTCCGAAAGCGCTGGCGCGTGATGGGGGCGGCGTTGATTATTGCCATCTATCGCTCTGGAAGCCACGTCAACAGGCGTTCTACAGCTAGGCTAGCTGGAAAGCCAATGAATACGGCATTCTTCACATGCATAGCCTGTAGATCGACTGTTCATAAGGTCCGTGGTCGGCCCTCTCCCCCGACCCCTCTCCCGTGGAACGGGCGAGGGGAGCTATCTTTCTCCCCTCGCCCACTTGTGGGAGAGGGGTCGGGGGAGAGGGCCGCCAATCACTCAAACACCTCCGCCTGCAGAAACGCCTGCCCCATCGCATCCTTCCCCGAAAGCAGCGGCGCGCCATTCAATACCGGCCATTCGATCGCCAGCGTCGGGTCATCCCAGGCGATGCAGCGTTCGTGCTCCGGCGCCCAGTAGTCGGTCGTCTTGTACAAAAACTCGGCACTCTCACTGAGTACCACGAAGCCGTGCGCCATTCCCGGCGGGACCCATAGTTGCCGCTTGTTGTCGGCGGACAGGATCTCGCCGACCCACTGGCCGAAGGTCGGCGAATTGCGGCGGATGTCCACCGCGACGTCGAACACCTCGCCGGCCACCACGCGGACGAACTTCCCTTGCGGCTGCCTGATCTGGTAATGCAGGCCACGCAGCACGTTGCGCGCCGACTTCGAGTGGTTGTCCTGGACGAAATCGACGTTCAGCCCGGAAAGCTCGCGAAAGGTACGCTGGTTGTAGCTCTCAAAAAAGAAGCCGCGATCATCGCCGAAGACTTTCGGTTCGATGAGCAGCACGTCGGCAATGGCGCACGAAGTGACTATCATCCGCGCACCTTCTCTTGCAGCAGGCCGAGCAGGTACTGGCCGTAGCCGGACTTGCCGAGCGGTTGCGCCAGCCGTTCGAGTTGCGCATCGTCGACCCAGCCGTGGCGCCAGACGATTTCTTCCGGTGCGGCGACCTTCAGGCCCTGCCGGCGTTCGATGGTCTGGATGAACTGGCTGGCTTCGAGCATCGATTCGTGGGTGCCGGTGTCGAGCCAGGCGTAGCCACGGCCCATGGTCTCGACGTCGAGCGTGCCTTGTTCAAGGTAGAGGCGGTTGAGGTCGGTGATTTCCAGTTCGCCGCGCGGCGAAGGCTTGATCGACTTGGCCAATTCCACCACCTGCTGGTCGTAGAAATAGAGGCCGGTCACCGCATAGCGCGACTTGGGCGCGGTCGGTTTTTCTTCGAGGCTGATGGCGCGGCCGTCGCTGTTGAATTCGACGACGCCGTAACGTTCGGGGTCGGTCACCGCGTAGGCAAAGACCGAGGCGCCCGCCGTGCGGCTGTTGGCGTTCTTGAGCAGCCCGGCCAGATCATGGCCGTAGAAGATGTTGTCGCCGAGCACCAGCGCCGAGAGGTCGTCGCCAAGGAAGTCTTCGCCGATCAGGAAGGCTTGCGCCAGGCCGTCGGGTGAGGGCTGCACGGCATAGGAAATGCCGATTCCCCACTGGTGGCCGTCGCCGAGCAATTGCTCGAAGCGCGGCGTGTCCTGCGGCGTCGAGATCACCAGCACTTCGCGGATGCCGGCTAGCAGCAGGGTGCTGAGCGGGTAGTAGATCATCGGCTTGTCGAAGATCGGCAGCAGTTGCTTGGAGACTACCTGCGTCGCCGGGTAAAGCCGGGTGCCGGAGCCACCGGCGAGGATGATGCCTTTGCGTTTGGTCATGGTGTATCCCTCAAAATTTCTTGCATTATTGAAGCTTAAGCCTGGAAAAACAACTTACCGGCAACGTGAGCCGTTAAACCCCTTGCGCAAATCCCGCCTGCCGCCAGGCCTCGAATACGGTTACGGCCACCGCATTTGACAGGTTCAAACTGCGCTGCCCGGGCAGCATGGGCAGGCGCAAGCGTTGCTCTTCAGGAAATTCGGCCATCACCGCATCCGGCAGTCCGCTCGTCTCGCGGCCAAAAACAAACACATCGTCGCTGCGGAAAGTCGGGGTGTCGTACGGCCGCCCGCCGTGCGTCGTGATGGCGAAGCGGCGACGTCCGGCCAATGCCGCTTTGCAGGCGGCCCAGTCCGGGTGGCGGAACACGCGCGCAAACTCGTGATAATCGAGGCCGGCGCGCTTCAGCGACCGGTCTTCCCAGCGAAAACCGAGCGGTTCCACCAAATGCAGTTCGGCACCGGTATTGGCGCACAGACGGATCACGTTGCCGGTGTTGGGCGGGATCTCGGGTTGGAACAATACAACTGCAGTCAAAACGGACTCCAAAAAATACGCTGGTTATTTTTAAAATCAGCTAAAATCAAAAGATTAGCGTAGTTACCTCTAAACTTACTGGAGCTTGCAATGGCACGGCCGGAAAAGATCCGCCTCGGCGATCTGCTCATTCAACAAGGCCTGCTCACCGATGAGCAGCTCAAGTTCGCACTTGACGAGCAAAAACGCAGCGGCCGCAAGCTGGGTCGTATTGTCGTCGAAAGTTCCTTTGTTACGGAAGAGGCGATTTCGCAGGCACTGGCCCGGCAGTTGCAGATTCACTTCGTCGACCTCAAGCAATTCAATCCCGAGCAGCAACTGATCAACCTGCTGCCTGAGGCGCAAGCCAGGCGGTTCCGGGCGGTAGTGCTGGACGAGAGTAACGGCCGATTGCGGGTCGGCCTGGTTGATCCTACCGACCTGCAGGCGTACGACGAAATTGTTCGTATACTGCGTTGTGACATCGATCTGGCGGTGGTTGCCGAGAGCCAGTTGCTGGCGCTGATCGATCGCGTCTATCGGCGCACCGAAGAAATCAGCGGCCTGGCCAAGGAATTGACCGCCGACCTTGGCGATGTGCCGGTCGAATTCGGCGATTTGCTGGGAACGGCCACCGGAGCCGAGGAAGCGCCAGTCGTCAAGCTGCTGCAAACGGTATTCGAAGAAGCCATGCGTTCGCGCGCTTCCGACATCCACATCGAGCCGCAGGAAAAATCGCTGCGCATCCGATTCCGTATCGACGGTGTTTTGCATGTGCAGATGGAAGCCGATGCCAAGATCGCCTCGGCGCTCTCGCTGCGTCTGAAGCTGATGTCCAGTCTCGACATTTCGGAAAAGCGCTTGCCGCAGGACGGTCGTTTCGCCATAAAGGTGCGCAGCAATCCGGTGGACGTGCGGATATCGACCATGCCGACGCAGTACGGCGAGTCGGTGGTGATGCGTCTGCTTAACCAGAACACCGGATTGCTCGGGCTGGATGGGCTCAACATGCCGCCGCACACCCTCGAGCGCCTGCGCCATGCAATACGTCGCCCGAGTGGCATGGTGCTGGTCACCGGACCGACCGGTAGCGGCAAGACGACGACGCTCTACGCTGCGCTGTCCGAACTCAACACTACCGAGAAGAAGATCATCACCGTTGAAGACCCGGTCGAATACCGGTTGCCCGGCATCAACCAGGTGCAGGTGCACGACAAGATCGAGCTCACCTTCGAGCGCGTCCTGCGCTCCGCGTTGCGTCAAGATCCGGACATCGTGCTGGTCGGCGAAATGCGCGACCAGACCACCGCTGAAATCGGCTTGCGCGCGGCCATTACCGGCCACATGGTGCTGTCCACCCTGCACACCAACGACGTCATTTCCACGCCGATCCGCCTGCTTGACATGGGCGTGCCGCGCTACATGGTCGCGTTGTCCCTGCAGTTGGTCCTGGCGCAGCGACTGGTGCGCGTGATCTGCGAAAACTGCGCGGCGCCGCATACGCCGGCACCGCACGAACACGAATGGCTGCGCTACGAACTGGGCGACACCGTCGACCAGCGTAAATACGTGCAAGGCAAGGGCTGCGGGCATTGCGGCGGAACCGGCTACACCGGGCGCACCGGCGTCTACGAAATGCTTGAAATGACCAACGACATCGTCGAAGCGATCAACATCGACGACACCGGGAGCTTTGTCCAGGCGGCACGCAAGCAGATGGCCGGCGAAACCCTGCGCCGCGATGCCGTGCGCCTGGTAGTGAAAGGTCGCACGACCATCGACGAAGCCATGCGCATCAGTAATCAGTTTGAGGATTAAAGGCTTTGTTTAACCACGGCGAACAGCGCAAAGCCTCCCTGAAGAGGGACGGCGGGCACGGCGAGAACTACCCGAAGAGCGACGGCGAAAACCAGTTGCTGGATTGTTCAAATGAGATTATTACCTTGACGCTTGATGCGGCATTCGAGGTACATCGACAGCTTGGGCCGGGTTTGTTGGAGTCAGTCTACGAACAAGCAATGGCCTTTGAGCTTTCTGACAGAGGTATTGCTTTCGAGCGGCAGGTTGATGTTAAAGCAATCTATAAAGGGCATGATTTGGGTCTTGGTTTTCGTGCCGACATGGTTGTTGATGGGCGTTTGCTGATTGAACTGAAAGCAGTAGACGAGTTGTCGACCAGCCACTTGGCGCAGACCATGACCTATCTCCGATTGCTGAAACTGAAAAGAGGTTTGCTCCTGAACTTCAATAAACGGCTGATGAAAGAAGGAATAAAGCATGTCGCCCTTTAAAAAGCTTTTCGCTGTCCCTCTTCAGGGAGGCTTCGCGCTGCCCACCGTGCACGCCGTGGTAAAAAAATAGCCACCTGACCATGCCAACCTTTACCTACAAAGGACGTAACCCCGCCGGCCAGCTCGTCGAAGGGATACTCGAAGGCGCCAATTCGGGCGCCATCGTCGATCTTCTGCGCGGCATGGGCTTAACGCCCGTCGCCATCAAGGAGACCGCAGCCAAGGCCGCCAAATCGACCTCCGGCCTGAATGCCAACCTGTTCAAGCCCAAGGTCACGCATATCGACCTGCTGCTCTTCAGCCGGCAGATGCATACGCTGCTCAAAGCCGGGGTGCCGATCTTGCGCGCCTTGAGCGGCTTGCAGGAAGCGGCGATCAACCCGGCGATGAAGCAGGTGATCGCCGAATTGCGTGAAAGCCTGGAAGGCGGGCGCGAGCTATCACAGGCGCTGGCCCGGCATCCGCGTGTTTTCTCATCGTTCTACCTGTCGATGATTCGCGTCGGCGAATCCACCGGTCTGCTTGAAGAAGTGTTTTACCGTTTGTTTGAGCACCTGGAGTTCGAACGTTACATGCGCGAGCAGGTAAAGTCGGCGCTGCGCTACCCGAGTTTCGTAATAATGGCCATGGCGGGCGCCATTGTCGTCATCAACATTTTCGTCATTCCCGCCTTTGCCAAGGTCTTTGCCGGCTTTGGCGCCGAGTTGCCGCTGATGACGCGCATCCTGCTCGGCTTTTCCAACTTCATGGTTAACTACTGGCTGGTGATGCTGGGTGGTGTGGTTGGCGCCGCGTTTGCCTTTCGCGCCTGGGTGGCCACCGTCAAAGGCCGGCACGACTGGGACCGCATGTCGCTGCAGATCCCGATTGCCGGCAAGATCTTGCACAAGGCCGCGCTATCACGCTTCGCCCGCAGCTTCGCGCTTGGCATGCGCAGCGGCGTGCCGGTCATGCAGGCGCTTTCCAACTCGGCGCAAACCGTCGATAACGCCTTTATTGCAAGGCGCATCGAGGGCATGCGCGAAAACGTCGAGCGCGGTGAAAGCCTGCTACGTTCGGCAATCAGCGCCGGCATCTTCACCCCGGTGGTGATGCAAATGGTCGCCGTGGGCGAGGAATCGGGTGCCGTTGACGACATGATGGATGAGATCGGCGGCATGTATCAGCAGGAAGTCGAATACGAACTGAAGACGCTGGGCCAGCAGATCGAGCCGATTTTGATCGTCGCGCTCGGTATTCTCGTGCTGATTCTGGCGCTCGGCATCTTCCTGCCGATGTGGGATCTCGGCAAAGTGGCGATGAAGCGTTAACAAAATGGCTGAAAGCAATCGCCGCAAGGTCGAGCTCGCCATTGTCGTGGTGATAATTGCAGCGCTGGCGTCTTTTTTGCTGCCGGCGCTGGAACGTTCACGAATGCAGATTGAAGAAGCAATGGTGCAAACGGAGGCTGCGGCTATCCGCGTGGAATTGCTGGACCGCCTGGCGCATCGCGAAGCGTTTGGTGGCGACCTGCCGCAAAGCGCCAACCCGCTACGCTGGATCGGGCGCGTGCCTGAAGCTTACCTGGGCGAACTCGATGCGGCGCCCGCGGCACGTAACGTCTGGTACTTTGACACCCGGACCGAAGTCTTGGTCTATCGTTTCCGGAGCAGCGGTGAGGCTCGGTTTCGACTCACCCGAGGTATCACCGGCGCCAACACCGCAGGCGTATTGGCCGGCGTCGGCCTGATTCGTGAATAAGGCAGCAAATAAATACCGTGAAATAATTAAAATTTCTTTACCGTTAAATACTTACAATAGCTTTTGAATGTAGTCTAATATGAAAAATTATGATTAAAGTTATAAACTCCAGAGCCGATAGATAGCGTATGCGAGCAAAACAAGCACCACGGACAAGGCCACGACAAGGCGGCTTCACGCTGATCGAACTGATCGTGGTCATCATCATTCTCGGCATTCTGGCCGCCGTGGCACTGCCGCGCTTCATCAACCTGCAGCGCGATGCGCGTATTGCCAAGTTGCAGGCGGCACGCGGCGGCGTTTTAGCAGCGGCGGCGCTGGTCCATGCCACCAGCCTGTCGCGCGGCGGCATTGCCGACCCGGCAACCTGCCCCGCCGGGGGCGGCATCGCCAGCAACAGCACCGGGGTCAGCGGCAGCGTCTGCTCGGAGAACGGCCTGATTTTCATGGTTTATGGTTACCCCGCGGTGACGGACTTTGGTGGCGATCCCGGCATCCTCTCAGCGGCGGGTTTGACCGGGATTTTCAACCCGACCAAGCTGCAACTGGAAGCCGAAGGATATTCTTATGTACAAGGAGGCGGAATAGCCACATTCCAGGTGGTCGGCGCAACGGACGCAGCAAACTGTTATTTCAACTACACCCAGCCACCAGCCGCCAACGTCGCTGCGACGATCAGCGGGCTGACAATTTCCGGCTGTTAATTTCTTTACCAGGGAGATCTATATGAAGAAGACACAACGTGGTTTTACACTGATTGAATTGGTGGTGGTCATCACCATTCTCGGCATCCTGGCGGCGATTGCTTTGCCGAAGTTTGCGGCCGTGCAGGGCGATGCGCGCTTGTCAACGATGAAAGGCGCGCTGGGCTCAGTCAAGGCGGCATCGGTCATGGCACATGCCGCTGCGCTAGCTGCTGGGCAACCTGCAAACTACTCGGCTGCTACTAGAGCGGATTCAGCCATCATGATTGAGGGGGTGAGCGTTGCTTACGTAAATGGCTATCCTGCCGCAGCTGAGATTGAAGGCTTGGCGGGTTTGGCGACTGATTATAAAACCGATGCAACTACCACCCTCGGTGTGGCCAAGGTTACGCCGTTTGGGTATGCCGGCGCCAGCTGCATGTTCACTTATACAGATGCAACATCGAGCAATCCGCCTACCTACAGCGGTACAGCAACACGTGATAATTGTTTGTAATCAGAAACGGCTGACACCGGGTGGCGCTGCCACCCGGTGGGGTGGGAATTAACTAAGGAATTTTGAAATGAAGGTCATTCAAAAGGGTTTTACCCTGATCGAGCTGGTCGTAGTCATCGTGATTCTTGGAATTCTGGCGGCGACGGCGCTGCCGAAGTTTGTTGATCTGAAGGGCGATGCAGCTCAGGCTGCCGTGCAAGGCGTAGCGGCTGCGGTATCGTCGTCTTCTGCGCTAAATTACTCAAAGTATCAGATTAGTTCTGCTGCGGCCCAATCGTTGTCCGCAGCCGGCTCTTGTAAGACTCTGATTGAGAATTCGAGAACCGGTTTGATTGGAACGACGAGTGCTTTGTCCAATGCTCACGCTTCAATAGGCACAGAGGCGGATTGTTCTTCGCCTCTTCCAGGGGAGACGGCTATCTGCACCTTGAAAAGCAGTGACGACACCACAAAGACTGCTAATGCAACGATCATCTGCACTAGTTAATGGAACAAGAAAGGGGGACATAGGGCAGACGAAGGTTTTTTTGGTAACAATAGGGGACAGACCACGGTTTTTGGTTTTATCAATAGGGCGTCGGTCTGCAAGCCTCGCCAAACATAAACGAACAATAGGGGACAGACCACGGTTTTTGGTTTTATCAATAGGGCGTTGGTCTGCAAGCCTCGCCAAATGGTGATCTTGGAGTTGAAGGCTCGGAGAATGGCTTGAATGGCCGGTCTCCGGGCCTTTGTCTTGTAGATCGCCTGTTTACGGGCTTTGGATGAAATGCGTCGTATGCCGAGCCTTGTCGGGTGTGCAAATCCCATTTGGGCGCGTGGGTCGATCGTTAAAATGCTGTGCGCCGGTTCTCCCGGCAAACGGCGTGCGCAAATTAAAATTTGCACACCCTACAACGGCCGTGGTCAACTGCTTTTTCCAGGTTCATCCACTGTCTCCAGTTGTTCGAGCAGCGGGCTCAGTTCCGGGTAGGTCGTGAGCAGATCCTTGATCTGACGGAGGGCTTTCGCGCGCTGATCCGGATGGGTTCCCAAGGCGCGGCGCAGAGCGAGTTGTGCTTCTTCGGCCTGGCCATCGAGCGCCAGCAGGCAGGCCAGGTTGAAGGTGATTTTGGCTACCGGCGAGAAGCTGATGGCGTGCTGCGAGACGATAATCTTTTCTTTCAGCGCGTCGCGGTCCACCGCCAGACTGTAGGCGTAAACCAGTTCGACATAATGGCTGAGCAGGGATTCGCGATGCAGCCGGGCCAGCGTAGCGAGGTGCTTGTCCCATGTCTCCTGGTCTCGCTGGCCGCCTTGCCAGCGCGTGTTGAGCGTTCGTTCCAGGGTACGGTAGTCATTGCCGAGCGTGAATAACGTTACCCCGCCGAGCAGCAGCATCAGGGCGACGATCAGGCGCCCCAGGCGGCTGATTTTCGGGCGAATCGTGGCGCGGCTTCCGGTGCTCCCGGCACCGAAAGCGAGCGCAGCAATGCCGAGGAAAAACGTGTACCACAGCGGGTATTCGAGCTGGCTATGCACGGCTTCAACCAGCAGCACGGCGGCAATCCACCAGTGCGCCGGCGTCCAGTTCTGACCAACGAAACCAAGCCACCAGCGCCAACCGAGCAGCAGCACCAGCAGCGGCGCAATAATGCCGAACTCGGCCAGCAGCTGGATGAACAGGTTATGCGCATGTTCGCCGCCGCCGATGTAGGTGCCATCGGCCTGCGCTCCGACAAGAATGTAGAAGTTCCATGGAAACTGGCCGATACCGGCGCCCAGCCAGGGGTGGTCGGCGAAAATGGCCAGCCCGGTGCGCCACAATTGCAGGCGCATCGAGGGGCCGCTGACTTCGCGGAAGAAGCGTTCGCCCGATACCGAGGTGCCGAGTAAATTAGCCAGATCGAAGTAAGAAAAGGTGAATTGGATTAAAAAAGTGAGTGGCAGAAGCAGCAGCGCGACGCGCGCTATTTTATACAGCGCCGGCAGTTTGTAATGCCAGGCTGCCCAGCCGGAAAGCAGGGCGAATCCGGTCGCATAGAGCAGCACGCTGCGCGACCCGGTGAGGCTGGCGCAACTCAGCAGCAGCAACGCACTGAGGGCAAAGGTGAGCTTGCCAAGGCGGCCCTGCCCGTACAGATAGATGGCCGAGGCCAGCCCAAGCCACAGGTAGTTGGCCAGATGGTTCGGTTGCGCGAGATTGCCGATACCACCGCCGCCAGCGCGCTGGAATACAAAACCAAGTCCGAGCGGGCTGCTGCTCAACTGCAAGCCGAGCAGGCCGGCTGCCAGCAATCCGCCGCTCAGCAAGGCAAAGGCCAGCGGCGTCACCAGCCCGTCCAGCCCCAGCCGTTGCCGCAGTGCGCCGCCGATAATCAGCATGAACATCGCCCACAGCAGGTAGAGGAGGAAGATCAGCGCCTGGCTGAGAAACTCGACGCTGCCGGTGGCGAACTGGGCGAGCAGCAAGGCGCCAATTCCGAGCGGCAACAAGGCAATGGCCGGCACTTCGAGCTGATTCAGGATTTCACGCCGCAGCAGCAAGGTGAGCGCCAGCAGACTGAAGGCGACGGCACTCCATTCCTGATAGAAAGTGGGGATCGGGTTGTAATGGTGCGGATTGAGAAAGGGCACAATCAGCATCAGGCACAATGCCGCCAGGCTAAAGCGCAGGTGCCAGCGGAGAGGGA
Source organism: Propionivibrio sp. (assembly GCF_049316945.1). Classification (GTDB taxonomy): domain Bacteria; phylum Pseudomonadota; class Gammaproteobacteria; order Burkholderiales; family Rhodocyclaceae; genus Propionivibrio. Next base: position 49,139 of record NZ_JBMOJE010000021.1, read on the forward strand.
GCATGCGGAGGCCGTGAGATGGGGTGGGGAAGGGGCGATTATCCTGGAAAACGCAGAGAAACCCCATTGTTTTTAAAGGTTATCTCTGCGAAACCTCTGCGGCTCTGCATTTCCTTCGGTCAGCCCTGTAGCCCTGTAGGGTGTGCAAATCCCATTTGCGCACCGGTGCTGATCGTTAAAGGGGAAAATAGCGAAAATAGGGGACAGACCACGTTTTTTTTGGTCTTAACCATATGTAGCAGGACTAGGAACCGCGCCAGTTGGTGATCTTGATATTGAAGGCTCGGAGAATGGCTTGAATAGCCGGTCTCCGGGCCTTTGTCTTGTAGATCGCCTGTTCACGGGCTTCGGATAAAAAGCCCTGTAGGGTGTGCAAATCCCATTTGCGCACCGGTGCTGATCGTTAAAATGGTGCGCGCCGGATATCCCGGATGACAGCGTGCGCAAATTAAAATTTGCACACCCTACAACGACTGGAGTCGCTATTCCGGCGCATGTGGCAAGCGTGGTGCAGAGGTGAAAAGCTGCCGAGTGAAGTAGATACTGCGGCGGTGCAATAGGGAACGGACTCTTGTTGATTTTTTGGGTGATAAGCAAGAAGAGCGCTACCATGTTCCTGCTGGCAGAACCAAATCACCTAAATAAATAATGGAGTCGAGTATGTCGACGATTACTTTTGATACGCATCAACTCGTCAAAGAGCTAAAAGCCAAGGGGTTTAGTGACGATCAGGCCGAGGGTATCAACGACGCTTTAAAGAATGCCCTTAATGTTGCCGAGGTGGCCACCAGGCGAGATTTGAAAGAGCTTGAATTGAACCTGACGATCAAAATTGGCGTGTTGATCGTTGCGGCACTTGGCTTTATGACCGCCATACAAAAAATGCTGTAGGGGAGACAATAGACGACCACCATTCTTTTTGGTCTTATCCCTGGAATGCACGGGGCTACTGATCATCGTTTTTGCCAGATAGGCCGATTGGTTGGGGGAACAGAAAGGTACGCCGGACAGAAAGCCCGGCGTACGAGAGGTTAGTGGTCGGTAAGTTCCAATCGGCGTTCGATACGCAAGATGCGTTCTTGCAACCGATCCACTGAATGCCGGTCTTGGATGATTTCGGCGTAGTTTTCCGTTTCGGAGCGTGCTATTCGAGCAATGCCACTTTCGATAGACGAAAGCCGCATCTTTATCTGCGAATTATCTTCCCGCAGCGCCGATATATCTGTCTGAATGCGCTTCAGGTGCTCCAAAACCAAGTTTTCTACTTCGCTCATATTATCTTCCTTTCGTTGCCTTAGTTTAAAGCAGGGCCTGAGACAACGTCAATGCCGCTACTCAGCCGGCGGAGACCAATCTCGTTCTCGACCGTTCGTCTTGAGTTGTCAATGCGCGCACCGATACGACGTTTTCGGATAACGGCTATCTAAAATCGTATTAGTCTGTTGTAAACAGAGGCTCTATGACTGCCCGAGAAGTTGAAGCCGCGCTACTAACCCGGTGTGCCGTGGCCGCACGGGAATCGGTGCCGACAGCCCAGGATCAACGCGAGGCCAATATGTTCCAGTTGGCGGCGATGGTCGTCAGGTCGCAGTTTCCCCGCGAATCCACGAGCCTGATGCGGGCCAGTGAGCAGTATTTCGCCACGCATCCCGATGAACGACTGACTCCGGGTGATGTAGTCAGGAATGGCTGGGTTCTGAGTCTGCCGCGTCTGCGTGACATGCTGAGTCATCAACTTCATGGGCGCTGAAACCATGCCGACAAACCACATGTTCCATACCGGCACTGCGCTGGCAGAGGGTCTGAGAGCGCTTTTCAAGCAACTTGAAGAACGGCTTTCACTGCGTAGTCCTCTCAATGTGTATTTGGCGGGAGGGATGGCAGTTCATCTATACACGGCGAGTCGTGTCACGACTGACGTTGATGCTGAATTCGGCAGCCGTGTTTTCATTCCGAACGACCTCTTAGTGAACGTTACGCTGGAGGATGGGACGCGGGAGTCGATCTATTTCGACACCAACTACAACGCGTCTTTTGCTTTGATGCACGAAGATTACCTTGACGATGCCGTTCCGCTGGAGTTCAGAGACGCCCGCGGGCAGCGCCAGATAGGCACGTTGCCGAGTCAAGAAAACGAGGGGTTGTTTTACCACCGTCCTCAGCGGCTCATATCACTAAAAAACAGCCACATATCAGTAAAGAAAATCGGTGTGGAAATCAAAATTAATTTACACTTTATTTTCACAAGTTTCTTTACGAGTCGTCATGCATACCATCCCTTCTTTTCCTTCGCCAGCACTGCTGGGGGCTTACAAGACTTTTGGCGCGTTTGGGCCGGCTTATCAGGTAATCGAACCTGTCCGACGACTCGCCGATGGTGACTGGATGATGCGCGTGCGCCTTCTTGAAACGAGCGAAGAAGTGGAATATCGCTACACCCATGTCCAAGACGACCCGAAAGCCGCCTGATGTACGCAATCGCATTTGACCTGGTGGTGGCTGATACTGAGCAATATCACCCCAAGGGTGTATCGCAGGCGTATGCCGAAATTGGCGCCACGCTGGCGCAGTAAGGATTTTGTCGTGTTCAAGGCAGTCTGTACGTGACTGAAGATGAAAACATGGCGCAACTGTTTGTCGCGCTACAGTCGCTGAAAGCGCAAGCTTGGTTTCCTCGTTCTGTGCGTGACATTCGCGCCTTCCGAATTGAGCAGTGGTCTGACTTCACCCCGGTGATAAAGGGAGTCTTGTGATTGCTAGTGGCTCCTCATCAAAGTGCTAACCGCTATATCCTCATCGATTTCCGGCCAATGCACCCCGATTCCAAGCCCGATTCCAAGCCCGATTCCAAGCCCGATTCCAAGCCCGATTCCCAGCCCGATTCCCAGCCCGATTCCCAGCCCGATTCCCAGCCCGATTAGCCGCCAGTTGTGGCGCTGCTTTTCTGTGGCATCCCGCAAGCGAGGAAACCACTCCAAGGGCGCAGAGATTTCCCGGCCGTCTGCCAGCACGAAATGCAGTGTCGACTCGTTGATCAGCACGTCTACAGCGTGAGAGTCCAACCTGACCGCTAAAGTATTCATTCCATTTCTCCAAAAAAAGCCCTCGATGCTCAATGACCAAGGCGCGAACCTTGGTTAGCTCGTGGCTTCTCAAACCTTCGGACATGGCCAGATTAGCCGGGTTCAAGCAATATTTCGCCACCTTGTCGCCGTGCTCGACGTGGATGTGTGGCGGTTCTGCGCCTTCTTGGCTGAAGAAGAAAAAGCGGAAACCCAGGATGTTGAGTATTGCTGGCATTGCTTGAGTTAATCAACAAATTTTCGCATGAGAAACTATTTGTGCTATTCCTTCAGTTATCTCCTCGGCCATCTGCGAGATTGCCAGTCTTGTAGCCTTGCAGGGCAGGGTAAATTTGTTCTACCGCTAACCCATTGATTTACCGTGGCCCGAGGCCAGGCTTCGCGCTCATTCCGGGCTTGACCCGGAATCCAGTTCGTTGAACAAATAGGTCTTTTAACAT
>NZ_JBMOJE010000022.1:0-51855 GCF_049316945.1 Propionivibrio sp.
AAAAATGCTCTTCAAGCAGCGTGAAATTTACCGGCAATTTTGACCAGAGCTCCCGTTCTGCCTGACTACAGCCAAAACTGCATGAAGCGAGCTGAAATCCTTTTTCCAGCAGGGACGATACAAACTCCCTGGCAACCGGAAATTTCGCCGGCGCTATGGCCGGAATGACAAAAACGGTCGACTCCGGCAGATGACCGAGGGTAGTAACGGCTTCATTTATCGAGTCGGCCAAGGGAAGACCGATCGCCTCGATGGCTCCTGCAGGTAGCGGGACAAACAGCAATCCATTGCCCCCGCATTCCTGGAAGCGTTGAACGATCGTCGTCACGGAATCGAAACAGAATTCATCGAGCAAGTTCAACTGGCGGGCTATTCTCGCCAGCCGTCCGCAGGAGCCCTGCACCATACCCGCCGGACCGCGAACCGTGGTCATGTAGCCGATGATTTCGCAGCGCTTGAAATCTGCAATCGGTCGAAAGCTCACCTGCAAGGAATGATTGCAGAAAATTGTAGCAATTTCCTCGGCACACTTGTCGCAACCGGGGGGACGGGCTACCGCATTGATCGGAAACTTGCGCATGAAGGATTGCCTGCGAATGAGGGATTACCTGCGAAAGGAGAATCTGATTCAAGCGTCAGGACTCGCATCAGGATTAACAACGCCTTCAGATTCTAGTTGGCGTCCGTTGCAGAATTGTTACAGCACTGTTGCTCAGTAATCGAATGCCGGATTACCCATGCCATCCTCGCTTGTCATCAATTTGTAATCCCGGATTAATAAACTGCCAGCATGTGTTTCTCTGGAGTACAAAATTCATGTCTGCCACTATTCTTGTCGTTGAAGACGAGCCGTCAATTCAGGAACTGATTGCCGCCAGCCTGCAACATGCCGGGCACCGGGTGTTGTGTGCAGATACCGCTGAAGAGGCGGAGCTTCTGGTCAACGAAATTCTGCCCGATGTGGTGTTGCTCGACTAGATGTTGCCCGGCATGAGCGGGATTCAGTACGCCCACCGTTTGCGCGGTGCCGAGCGCACCCGCAATCTGCCGATCATCATGCTCACGGCACGCAGCGAGGATCATGACAAGGTCGCCGGCCTGGAGGCGGGGGCAGACGATTACCTGACCAAACCGTTTTCGCCACGCGAATTGCTGGCCCGGATCAAAGCGGTGTTGCGCCGGCGATCGCCGCAAATGACCGAAGACTGCGTTGAAGTCAAAGGCTTGCGTGTCGATCCGGTAACGCATCGGGTTTCCGGCAATAGCCAGGCGATTGATCTCGGACCGACCGAGTTCCGCCTGCTGCATTTCTTCATGACGCATGCCGAGCGCGTTCATAGTCGCGCCCAGTTGCTCGACCAGGTATGGGGTGACCACATCTTTGTCGAGGAGCGGACGGTGGACGTCCATATTCGTCGCTTGCGCGCAACGCTTGAATTGACCGGGCATGATCGGTTGATCCAGACGGTGCGTGGCAGCGGCTACCGTTTCTCGGCGCTGCACGAATGAGATATTCCGGAGAAGCAAGGGATTGGTTGTTGGCATGATCTGGGGGCGTAGCTTTTGGCTGCTGTTGGCCATCGCCTGTTTCGTCTTTGCGCCGGTGGCTATTGTCTATGGGCTCAGTTGGGGACTGACGGCGGTGATCGTTTGTCTGCTGCTGATGCTGTGCTGGCATCTGTTACATCTTCGACAATTGGTGGGCTGGCTGGAAGGCCCGCTTAACAGTCCTTTGCCAAGGGGGCGAGGCGTCTGGGAGATCGCTTTTGCCGTGCTTCATCGCCGGGTTCGTATTCGCCTGAGTCAGCAGCAGTTGCTTTCAGATACCATCGAGCGTTTCGTCCGTGCTTTCCATGCTCTGCCGGAAGGAGTGATAGCCTTTGATCGTCATCAACACATTGACTGGATCAATGAACTTGCGGAAATGCACTTTGCGCTGTCGGAGGCCACCGATCGCGGGCAAGCGTTGACCAACCTGATTCGCCATCCGGATTTCGTCACCTATCTCGATAGTGGGCGCTACGCTGAACCTATGATTTTCCGGGGTGGGCGCGTTGATGGCTTGACGCTGATGCTGCAGATCATTCCCTATGGCAATGACCAGAGCCTTCTGGTTTCGCGGGACATCAGTCAGCTTGAGCGCATGGAAGCCATGCGCCGCGATTTTATCGCCAATGTTTCGCATGAACTCAAAACGCCGTTAACGGTAGTCGCCGGGTTTTCCGAAATGCTTTCTGACGACTACGAGACCTACTCACTAGAAGAGGTCAAACATTACCTGACGCTGATCTGCGAGCAGAACGGACGCATGAAGCGCCTGATCGATGATCTGCTGACCCTGTCAGCGCTCGAAACTGGAGGTTCGGGGTCGAATCATGATCCGGTGGCGGTGGAGCCGATGCTGCACAGCATCCTCGCCGATGCCCAGGCGCTTTCCGCAGGCCAGCATGAGATTACCTTGACCATAGAGACACCATCGGTGCTTGCTGGCTATGCCAACGAGTTGCGCAGTGCTTTCAGCAATCTGGCGGGAAACGCCGTGCGCTACACGTCGCCCGGTGGCAGGATCGATCTGATCTGGCGTGTGCATGAAGGGTTCGGCGAGTTTGTCGTGGCGGATACGGGTATCGGTATTGCTTCACAACACCTGCCACGCCTGACCGAGCGCTTCTATCGTGTAGATCGGAGTCGTTCGCGTGAAACCGGAGGCACCGGTCTGGGGTTGGCCATCGTCAAGCACGTTCTGACGCGCCACCATGCCACGCTGGAGATCGAAAGTGAGCCGGGCAAGGGTAGCCGCTTTACCGCTCGCTTCCCGGAGAGCAGTCTTATCAACTGATGCACTCACATCTCGGCCAACTAACCCGTTAGTCAGCGTTTTGCTTCATCAAGCGCAGCCGATCCATAAGCAGATTGCTGGTATTTGGAAACGCCAGGCAATCGGATTTTCGCGTCGGCAGAAATTACTGTCCTGCAATGTTACTTTAAGAAAATCTCTTGCTACATTTCTTCGGCATCTCCATCATGACTGGTGCGGTGCAGCATCAGAAATCGCCCATTTCAGTTCGACTTCGTTCTCATGTCATGCATTGTTGAGGGAAGCGAGGTATGAATCACTCGGGATGGGCACAGCGAGTTTTTCGATCCATTCTCAGGCCGTAACGAAATACTTCTTCTGGAACCAGAGCGAGACATTGACCAGGCCGATCATCACCGGAACCTCGACCAGCGGACCGATCACCGCCGCAAAGGCGACCCCCGAATCGATGCCATAAACCGCCACGGCCACGGCGATGGCCAGTTCAAAGTTGTTGCTGGCGGCTGTAAACGAGAGCGTGGCGCACTTTTCGTAACTGGCCCCCAGTCGCTTGCTCATGAAAAACGCAAAGATGAACATCAGCACAAAATAGATCAGCAGCGGGATGGCGATGCGCACCACATCGAGCGGAATGCTCACGATCAGCTTGCCCTTCAGGCTGAACATGACCACGATGGTGAACAGCAGCGCGACCAGCGTGAGCGGCCCGATCTTCGGCACGAAACGGGTGTGATACCACTCCTCGGTGACAAAGCGCAGCATGATCACGCGGGTCAGCACACCGGCAATGCAGGGAATGCCCAGATAGATGAAGACGCTCTCGGCAATCTGCCTGATCGAGATATCGACCACCGAGCCGGACAAACCGAAGAACGGCGGCAGCACGGTGATGAACAACCAAGCATAAACGCTGAAAAACAGCACCTGAAAGATGGAGTTGAAAGCCACCAGACCGGCCGCATACTCAGTGGAACCCTTGGCCAGCTCGTTCCAGACAATCACCATGGCAATGCACCGGGCGAGGCCGATCATGATCAGGCCGACCATGTACTCCGGCTTGTCCTGGAGAAAAACGATCGCCAGCGTGAACATCAGCAGCGGCCCGACGATCCAGTTCTGCAGCAGTGACAAACCCAGCACCTTCTTGTCGCGAAAGACGTCGGGCAATTCTTCGTAACGCACCTTGGCAAAAGGTGGATACATCATCAGGATCAGCCCCGCCGCAATCGGAATGTTGGTCGTTCCGACCTGGAAGCTGTTGATGAAATCCTCGATACCCGTAACTGAAAAGCCAAGCCCGACACCGAGCGCCATGGCGGCAAATATCCAGACAGTGAGGTACCGGTCGAGGAACGATAGTTTTTTTGTTACTTCACTCATTTCACACCTCCGCAGTGGCCAGTTGCTGCCCTGCGGCCAGTTTTCTCAAACGCTCGGCCCCAATCGGCTCATCCTCGAGCAAAGGCACCACCGCGTAACGCTTGGCATAACGCGTTGCAACGGCATCGATCTCGCGCAATTCATTCCTGGCGCGTTGAAGCAGCAGCGGGGAGTGCACGATCGTCGCCGCGATGCTGTTGTTGACGACCCAGGCCCAGGGTTCAATCCCCGCACGGCGCAAATCTGCCTGCAGGTTGGCCGCCTCCAGTACCGGCGTGGTTTCTGCCAAAGTGACAATGAGCACCTTGGTCTGCCTGGGGTCTTGCAACTGCATCATGGGCGTCGTGAAATGCGAACCTTTGCCGCTCATCTGGCGGGAAATTTCACGGTGATAGGCCCCCGTCGCATCGAGCAGCAACAGGGTATGGCCGGTTGGTGCAGTATCCATCACCACGAATTTCTTTCCGGCCTCGCGGATCACCCGGGAGAACGCCTGAAAGACCGCAATTTCTTCGGTGCAGGGCGAGCGCAGATCTTCTTCCAGCAAGGCGCGCCCTTGGGCGTCGAGGGATGCGCCTTTGATTTCGAGTACGTGCTGGCGATAGCGCTCGGTTTCGGTAGCCGGATCGATCTGGCTGACTTTCAGATTCTCGAGGGCGCCATCGAGCGTTTCGGACAAATGGCCGGCCGGATCAGAGGTAGTGAGATGCACCGGGTAGCCGCGACTGGCGAGTTCAACCGCCAATGCGGCCGCCAAGGTAGTTTTGCCGACTCCGCCTTTGCCCATGAGCATGATCAAGCCGTGGCCATCCTCTGCAATCTCATCAACCAGCGTTGCCAGGCTAGGCGCAGTCAGAACGACCTGTGGTTCAGCAAGTGCGGGCATTGACTCACTCGACGTCACCAGTAACTGGTGAAGGGCAGTCAATCCAACCAGGTTGAACGATTTGAGCGGTATCTGATCCCGAGGCAACGACTTGAGCACTTCGGGGATAGTGGCCAGCGCGGCTTGCTCACGATTATGAATAGCCTTCGCCAATGGATCGGCCGCGAGATTGCTTGCGGCACTGGCAGGCAATACGCCATTGATCACCAGATACTGCTGCGAAAGCCCGATGTCGGCGAGTTCTTCGTGGGTACGTGCGACCTCGCGCAACGTGGCTTGCTGGGCGCGAGCCACCAGAATCAGGCGCGTGCGTTGACTATCCGCCAGCGCATCGACCGCCGCCTTGTATTGGGTACGTTGTTTTTCCAGACCGGCCAAGGGGCCAAGGCAGGAAGCATCGCCTTTGCCCTCGTCAAGAAATCCCGTCCAGGCACCGGGTAATTGAAGGAGACGTATGGTGTGTCCGGTGGGCGCGGTGTCAAAAATGATGTGTTCGTAATTGGCAGTCAGCGTCGAGTCGGTGAGTAGTGCGGTGAATTCGTCGAAGGCCGCGATCTCGGTAGTGCACGCCCCCGAAAGCTGCTCCTCGATGCCTTTGACCACGGCATCCGGCAATACGCCACGTACTGGCCCGACGATGCGATCGCGATAGGCTTGGGCAGCGGCCTGCGGATCGATTTCAAGGGCAGAAAGTCCCGGCACGGCGTCGAGGGGAAAGATGCGATTGCCAATCGTCACACCAAACACCTGACCGACATTGGAGGCTGGATCGGTGCTGACCAATAGCACTCGCTTCCCACTTTCCGCTAGCTGGATGGCCGTGGCGCAAGCAATCGATGTCTTCCCGACGCCCCCTTTACCTGTGAAGAAGAGAAAGCGGGGCGGCGTGTCGAGGAATTTCATGGTTTTATTTTCCTTGCTTAGCAGCAACGGCTGCCACTGCAGCATCCTGTGGCGGGTTTGCTTTCGTCAGCCGACGCGCTGATGCCTGCCCAGCGGGTCAGTTCTCCCCGGTTGGGATAACGCCCAGCCAGGGCCACTTCACCCTCCACAAGGATGAGCGGCAAGGATTCCGCACCGGAGCGTTCGAGGAATTTTTTGACGACGGCGTTTTCTGCAAAGGCCATCGGCTGTTGCGCCAGATTGAAACGTTCGATCTGTGCGCCGTTCTTCCTGGCCCATTCCAGATCGGCAGAAAAGCTGACCAGTTGCTGATCCACGTCCACGCCGCAAACACCGGTGCTGCAGCACAGGGCTGGATCAAAAATCTGAATAGTGGCCATCTTGAATCTCCATCAAAAAATAGTAATAGCTGTCAGGGCTTGTAGCTGCATCAGGGTCCAGGACAGCGTTTATCAGAGTTTACTGGCCCGCTTCTTCATGAATGCGCCGGGCTGCGGCCTTGATCTCGTCTGCCGAAAGCGTTTCAAGCGGCAGCGCGAGAAACGCCTGAATGCGTCGTTCCAACTGCTGATAGGCAACTTCGAATGCCTCCCGACGCGCTTCCAGCGGCTCGATATGCGCCGGGTCGTCGATGCCCCAATGCACTGTCGTTGGCGCAGTTTTTGGATATCCCGGCCAGATCGGGCAGGTTTCGCCTGCGGCACTCGCACACACAGTAAAGATGTAATCGAGCTTCGGCGCACCTGCAGCGGCAAACTCGTCCCATGACTTGCTGCGCACCTCGGACGGCAGGGGGATGCCGTGCTTTTCCAATGTTTCCAGCGCCACCGGATTGACTTTGCCGGAGGGTTTGCTGCCCGCTGAAAAGGCGTGAACGCGCCCTTTCCCGAGGTGGTTAAACAAGGACTCGCCGAGGATCGAGCGGGCTGAGTTTCCGGTGCACAAAATCAGCACGTTGATGGGCTTGGGTGTATTCATGCTTATTTTCCTTTTGGGGAGCAACGTTCGGGATGACCACCGCAGCAGTCTTCGGTCAGAAACGAGATTAATGCATCGATCCCGGCCATTTCGGCTCGGTACCGCACATAACGGCCTTCTTGTATCGCCGTAACCAGACCCGCTTGCGCCAGTGTTTTAAGATGAAATGAAAGTGTTGGCGCCGGCACATCAAGCTGCTCTCCGATCAGTCCGGGAGTAAGACCGTCCGGCGCATTACGAACCAGCAACCGGAAGACGGCCAGACGACTTTCCTGGGCCAAGGCAGCAAGGGCGTTTACAGCATTTTTAGATTCCATGTTTTTAGAATAATGGAAATAACAGAATAGTGCAACAACTGTTTACATCAAGGGAAGGTGATACGACATACCCCTCCAGACACACTTCACTCTTCACTCCGAAGAGCGTAAAGGAATGGCTTGCTACAAGATATCAACCGACAGTAGGTTGCCAACTGACTGTAAGAATACTGAAACAATCCTGTTGCATGATAGTCAGGGTTGTTCATCCGTAACCCCTTCTCACCTATCAGGAGTTCATCAAAATGCGTTCCCTGTTTATCGCTCTCGCAAGCCTTTCATTGCTCGCCGCCTGCGCCGCCACACCCGAACCCAAAGCCGAAATGAAACCGGCAGCGAAGGCAGAAGAGAAAGTGGCCACGCCAGCCAAAGTGCCGCAGTGTTATTCCGGTGACGCTGGCAAGTTCTTTAACGCAGGCGAAAAGGCAATAGTCTCGGGCGTTGCAGTCACTTGCGTCGCCACCGCCGATGGCAAGAACGCTTCGTGGGTAGGCGTTAAAAAGTAGGCAGAACAAACAAAGTGGCTAACACCTTCGGGTGTCAGCCGCTTTGAAATATTGTAACTATTCAGCACTCATCGAAAAACCCCCGTCATTCCGGGCTTGACCCGGAATCCAGTTTCGTCCATCTGAACAAGATGTTAAATGACTAGCTTGATAAACCAACTGGATTCCGGGTCGAGCCCGGAATGACGGTGGATGGTTAGAACAAATTTACCCTGGGGCGAACCCCCTTCAGCTGCTACCTGAATTTCGCTCCGTAATATTGCTGTAACAGTATCGACTTAGAGTTGACGGACGACCAATCCAAGGAGTTTGCACGATGAGACGTTTGATGAAGTTCGCCGCCTTTGCCGCAGGCTTGACCCTGTGCGCGACCAACCCCGCACTTGCTCAAGAGAAGATCCGCCTGACCGGTTCCGGTGCGAGTTTCCCGGCGCCGATCTACCTCACCTGGTTCAAGGATTTGAGCAAGAAGAACGCCACCATGACGGTGGATTATCAGTCGAAGGGTAGCGGCGCCGGAGTACAGGACTTCCTGAACAAAACCGTCGATTTTGCCGCCAGCGACTCGGCAATGAAGAAGGAAGACATCGCCAAGGTTGCCGAAGGCGTGCAACTGCTGCCGATGACTGCCGGCGAGATCGTTCTTGCCTACAACCTGCCTGGCAGCCCGAAGGGTTTGAAACTGCCGCGCGACGTGTATTCCAATATTTTCCTGGGCAAGATCACCCGGTGGAATGACCCGAAGATTGCCGCCGCCAATCCCGGCCTGACGCTGCCTGACCTGCCGATCACTGTCGTCGTTCGTGCCGATTCGAGCGGCACCACCGCCGTCTTCACCATGCACCTGTCGGCGATCAATCCCGAATTCAAAAAGACCCTCGGCGAAGGCAACACCGTCAACTGGCCAGCCACCGACAAGTACATCAAGTCGCCCAAGAACGATGGCGTGACCGCCACCGTGCGCCAGACTCCGGGCGCCATCGGTTATATCGAATACGGCTTTGCCAAGCTGGCAAAAGTTGATTTTGCCCAGTTGCAGAACAAGGCGGGCCAGTATGCGGCTCCCGGCAATGGTGCCGAGACGCTGGCGGCGGTCAAACTGCCGGAAGACATGATCGCCTGGCTACCCGATCCGGACGGTGCCAAGTCGTACCCGATTACTTCCTACACCTGGATGATCTTCCGCAAGAACAACAGCGATCCGGCCAAGGCCAAGGCCATGCGCGACATGATCGAGTACGGCCTGACCGACGGCCAGAAAATGGCTGACGCGATGGGTTACATCCCGCTGCCTGCGGTGGTCATCGAGCAAGTCCGCAAGGCCGCTGCCAACATCAAGTAAGGCCATCTGCTATGCAACAGGCGGAGTGCTCGGGTTTCTCGGGCTTTACAACTCCGCCGCGAAAGATCAAACCGCCGGGACTTTTTTCAGACTCCCGGCGTTAACAACCGTACTCGACCGTACTGGATTTCGTCCATGAATAAACCCTTTGTCGTGCCTGTCCAACTGGATTCGGTCTGTCAGCCGCCATCGACCTTTGACGTTCTGGCTGACCGCACCTTTCGTGCCCTGGCCCGCATTGGCGTCATCCTGATCCTGGCGCTGGTCTTCGCACTTGTTTTCGAGATCGGTAGCAAAGCCATTCCAGGCATTCAGAAATACGGGCTGGACTTCATCACCGGTTCCGTCTGGGACGTCAATCAACACAAGTTCGGGATTCTTCCGGCGATCTGGGGGACGCTTTACAGCGCGCTGATGGCGCTGCTGATAGGCGGATTTTTCGGCGTCAGCATGGCAATTTTCCTGACCCAGGACTTTCTCCCCCACCGCCTCGCCGCCATTTTTCGCACCATCGTCGAATTGCTCGCCGCCATTCCCAGCGTGGTCTATGGCCTGTGGGGAATTTTTGTGGTGATTCCCACGATTCGCCCGATGACCGACTGGCTGCACGCGACGCTCGGCTGGATTCCCTTCTTCGGCTCGTCGCTGAGCGGCCCCGGTCTGCTGCCGGCCGCCCTGGTGCTGGCCATCATGATTCTGCCGACCATCGCCGCCGTGGCGCAGGACGCCTTGCGTGCGGTACCGCTACGGACCAAGCAAGCGGCCTACGGCATGGGGGCGACGCATTGGGAGGCCATCCTCCGGGTCATGGTGCCATCGGCTGCTACGGGTATCTTCGGCGCCCTGGTGCTGGGTCTCGGCCGCGCGCTGGGCGAGACCATGGCGCTGGCCATGCTGGTCGGCAATTCGAACCAGATTTCACTCTCCCTCTTTTCTCCCGCCAATACCCTGGCTGCCCTGCTGGCGCTGAATTTCCCCGAGGCCGGACCGAACGAGATCGAGGTGCTGATGTACGCGGCGCTGGTGCTGATGCTGATTACCCTGGCGGTCAATATCGTCGGCTCGATGATCATGGCCTACGCCCAGAAAGGAAGTAAATGATGAGTGAAGCCAATCCATTGAATTCTTTGAACTCGTCCCTTGCGGCAGTGCCCAGCCTGCAGCACAAGATTGAAGGCCGCGCGCTGCGCAGCATCCTGCTCACCAGCCTGACCTGGATCAGCGCGCTGCTAGCCAGCGTGCCCCTGTTCTCGGTGCTTTACATGCTGATCACGCGCGGCGGAGCGCGGCTTAATCTGGAGATTTTCACCGAGCTGCCGCCCGCTGGTTTCGAGATGGGCGGCGGCTTCGGCAACGCCTTGGTCGGCACTTTCGTCATGGTCGGCATCGCCGCGCTGATCGCCATTCCGGTCGGTATCATGGCCGCCATCTTTCTGGCTGAACTGGGCCCGTTCAGCAAACTGGCCAGCGTCGCCCGCTTCGCCGCCAAGACGCTGACCGGCTTGCCGTCCATCCTGGCCGGCGTTTTCGCCTATGCCATGGTGGTGCTCACCACCGGCACCTACTCGGCGCCGGCGGGTGGCGTCGCACTGGCCGTGCTGATGGTCCCCATTGTCGTGCTGACCGCTGAGGAAGCCATGAAAATGGTGCCAAAGATCATGAAGGACGCCGCCTACGGCATGGGCAGCACTAACACGCAAGTGATCTGGAAGGTGGTGTTGCCGACCGCCATGCCGGCCATCCTGACCGGCGTCATGCTGGCCATTGCGCGGGCGGCGGGCGAAACCGCGCCGCTGTTGTTTACCGCGCTGTTCAGCAACTACTGGATCTTCGACGACGGCCACCTGGCGGTGATGAGTCCAACGGCTTCGCTGGCGGTGCTGATCTACAACTTCTCGGGTATGCCATTCGACAATCAGCTCGAACTCGCCTGGGCAGCATCGCTGGTGCTGGTGATGATCGTGCTGGTGGTCAATGTCGTCAGCCGCATCGTCGGCAAACCCCGGATTTGAAACTGAAACGCTGTGAAAAATTCATTTCCGCCTAATCTCCTTGCTCGTCACCCCGGCGAAGGCCGGGGTCCAGCTCGTCTATCTGATTGTTTTCATGAATATCAGAGGTACGCACTGGATTCCGGCTTTCGCCGGAATGACGGTCCTGGATGCTTGTGCCTATTAATTCACAGCCTCTGAGAGGAACTGAATCATGAATGCAGCATTGCAACAGGCCGCCCCGGCGCATTTACCAACCTCGGCGCCAGCGACCATAGTCATGGACTGTAAACTGGACAAGATTTTCTACGGCGACTTCATGGCCGTGCGCGACAGCCATGTGCCGGTTGAAAAGAACAAGATCACCGGCTTTATCGGCCCCTCCGGCTGTGGCAAGAGCACGGTGCTGCGTAGCCTGAACCGGATGAACGACCTGGTGCAGGGCTTCCGCTTCGATGGCCACGTGCATTTCCTCGGGCAGGATGTCTATGGCAAGGGCGTCGATCCGGTGGTGGTGCGGCGCTACATCGGCATGGTATTCCAGCAGCCCAACCCGTTCTCGATGAGCATTTTCGACAACGTTGCCTTCGGCCTGCGCCTGAACCGCTACAAGGGTGACCTCGGCGACCGCGTCAAGCACGCCCTGCAGGGCTCCGCGTTGTGGGACGAAGTCAAGGACAAGCTCAAGGTCAGCGGACTGGCGCTCTCGGGCGGTCAGCAGCAGCGTCTGTGCATTGCCCGCGCCATCGCCACCGAACCGGAGGTGTTGCTGATGGACGAACCCTGCTCGGCGCTCGACCCGATCGCCACCCGTCGCGTCGAGGAGTTGATGGTCGAGCTGAAAAAGGACTTTACCATTGCCTTGGTGACCCATAACATGCACCAGGCGATCCGCGTCGCGGATACCACGGCGTTTTTCTCGGTCGATATTTCCAAGGGAACCCGGACCGGCTACCTGGTCGAGATGGGCCCGACCGATCAGATTTTTCATAATCCGCGCGAAAAGCTGACCAAAGACTACATCACCGGGCAGTTCAGTTAACGGGCAAGGCTTTGCCAGACACCCCAATTAATGAAAGCCTTACCCGTTTCCCTCACCCCCGACCCCTCTCCCAAAAGGCGAGGGGAGGTTCGAGAGTCGCTGGCGCGATTTTCACGTTAACTACCCGCAAGAGGAAACCACGCATGAAGCTTCGAATTGCAATCCTCGGATCGCTGCTGGCGGCAGCCATGCTGACCGCATCCATGACGCAAGCGCAGGACACCAAACCGGGAATTGGAGCGCCTCTGGCTTTGCGCGGTGCCGGCGCGACTTTCCCTGCGCCTTTGTACAAGAAATGGATCGCCGCCTACCGCAAAGTCGAACCGGCGACCTCGATCGAGTATGCGCCAGTGGGTAGCGGGGATGGCGTCAAGCTCTTCCTCGCCGACAAAGTGGACTTTGGCGCCAGCGACGCCGCCATGACCGATGATCAGATGGCCTCGGCAAAGAACGGCGCCGTGCTGGTGCCGGTCACGGCGGGCCTGGTGGTGCTGGCCTACAACCTGCCGGGACTCAACGGCCCGCTCAAGCTCAGTCGCGATACCTATGTCGCACTGCTGATGGGCAAGATTCCGCGCTGGAACGATGCCCGAATCAAGGAAACCAACCCCGGTCTCAATCTGCCCGATCGGGAGATCGTCCTGGTGGCGCGGCAGGATAGCAGCGGAACGACTTACGCCCTCACCAATCATCTGAGCGCCATCAGCACCCTGTGGCGCGACCGCGGGCCGGGCGTCGGCAAGGTGGTCGAGTGGCCGGACAAAACCATGATGGTACGCGGCAACGAAGGGGTCGCTTCGCGCATCAAACTCAGTATTGGCTCGATTGGCTACGTCGAATACAGTTATGCCAAGGTCGTCGGCCTGTCCATGGCGCAACTCCAGAACAAGGCGGGCCGCTTCGTGGCACCGAACGAGGTCGTTGGCGAGGCGACGCTGGCTGCCAACCTGAGCCGTATTCCGGCCAACCTGCGCGTCTTCATCCCCGATCCGGATGGCGCCGATTCCTATCCGGTCATCTCGTTCAGTTGGCTCCTGCTCAAGGAGCGCAACACTGATCCGGCGAAGTCGGAGGCATTGAAGCGCTTCGTGAACTGGGGGTTGACCGATGGCCAGGGCTTGAGCAACGAACTCGGTTACATCCGCCTGCCTGCCAATGTAGCAGAACTGAGCAAGGCAGCACTGGCCCGGATTCAGTAACATGGCTGTTGGGGAGCTTGCTCCCTCTTTATTGCGAGACGCTGCCGGGGACGCCCCCGGTGGCTCTGCAATTGCTCTCCACTTTTGCTCGCCTGACAATGGAACGTTGATGCCGGCGCCTCGCCATCTGAATCTGCAGGCCATCGATCGATCACTGAGCGAGGTACAGGGACTGTTTACGGTACTCAGCGAGCGTTTTTTCGAGCCGCGCGACCCGCTCATGGATAGTGTCCGGAACAACCTGCTGGTGGGATATGCACTGATCGACGACTACGTGGCACGCGGCATCGATCTTTTTTCCTTGCAGAATGTCGGCCTGTTGCTGGAGATCAACGCCACGGTATTGTGCGGCACCGACCCGGCGAAACGGGCAGAATACGACAAACATATCGCGGCCACCGAGAAGCGGTTCTTCAGCAACGAGGAAGGCAGCATCAAGGATTTGCTTGAGTGGTACGGCGCGCACCGCAACGATTCCATCTGGAAGCGTGCCGCCGGGGTCTATATCCGCATCCTGAGCAAGCCGCAATTGTTTATCGAGGGCAATCACCGCAGCGGTTCGCTGATCGTCAGTTATTTGCTCATGCGCGATGGTTTCCCCCCGTTTGTCCTGACGCTGGACAACGCGGCGAGCTACTTCAACCCATCAACGGTGATTCGCAATCTCCCCAAGCGAGGCTTCAAGATGCTGTTCAAAATACCCGGCATCAAGAAAAAATTCGCCAGGTTTCTCGAAGCGCAGGCCAAGTGCTTGAGCGGAATGCTGCTCGCTGATCAAGCGCCACAAAGCGGTGTAGGGGCACGGCGTGCCGTGCCCCTACGGGAGCCGCTCTAACAGGCGTTCTACAAACATGATGCCCGCACATCCAATAAACACGGCACTCTTCAAGCACATAGGCTGTAGACCGCCTATCCATGTGCTCTCCAGCCTTGTTGTATACAGAAACCTCAATCCATGAACTTCCTGCGCCATATCCTGGCTTCTACCTTTCGTCCGCAACGCACGCGCATCTCGTTCGATATCGATGACACCCTGGCTTGCCATGGCGCCGGCGTGCCGACCGAAGATAGCCACGTTCCGGCATTCATTCACCGCTGGTTTGGCGAACCGCTTCGCCACGGCACCGGTTCGCTGGTGCGCGAGTTGCGCCGCCGGGGATGCAGCGTGTGGATTTACACGACATCGGGACGGACCCCGTTCTACATCCGGCGCTGGCTGTTGCTGCACGGCATCCGCGTCGATGGCGTGGTCAACAGCGAGCGCCACAGTCATGGCCTGGCGGTGCATGGCTTTTCGCGCTTGCCCTCGAAATTCCCGCCGGCCTTCGGCATCGATCTGCACGTTGACGATTCGGAGGGCGTGCGGATGGAAGGAGACACGCATGGTTTTCGCGTCGTCGTTGTGCGTCCCGACGATGCGTCCTGGGCACTAAGAGTGCTGGATGCTGTCGATCTCGCACAGGCGGCATAAGTCGGGCTGATCATGAACGGCTAGCATCCCGAGAGTACCCACTGCCCAATCCTTAACACTGAATCAAACACGCAACAGGAGACACCATGAACGCAGAAAAAACGAAAGAACGCATTGAATTCGAGCGCCGCATCCATGCCGATATGCGCGACAGCTTCGACGAAGAGCTGGAAATGGAAATCGACGACGAGCGCATGAACGATCTGATTTCCGATGTCACCACGCCGAGAAGCGATGGGTCGGATCTGGATCGGCACTTCTATTTCAAGGAGCTTTTCCGCCTGCAGGGAGAACTGGTCAAGTTGCAGGACTGGGTAGTACACAAGAAACTCAAGGTGGTGGTCCTCTTCGAAGGCCGCGACGCGGCCGGCAAGGGCGGCGTCATCAAGCGCATCACCCAGCGGCTCAACCCGCGGGTGTGCCGGGTGGCCGCGCTACCGGCGCCGAGCGAACGCGAAAGCAGCCAGTGGTATTTCCAGCGCTACGTAACGCATTTGCCGGCCGGTGGCGAGATCGTTCTCTTCGACCGGAGCTGGTACAACCGGGCCGGCGTCGAAAAGGTCATGGGGTTTTGCAGCGACGAGGATTACGAGGAGTTTTTCCGTACCGTGCCGGAATTCGAAAAGATGCTCATCCGCTCCGGCATCATTCTCATCAAATACTGGTTTTCGATCACCGACGACGAGCAGAATCTGCGTTTCCAGATGCGCATCCATGACCCGCTCAAGCAGTGGAAATTGAGTCCCATGGACATGGAATCCCGGCGTCGCTGGGAGCAATACACCACCGCCAAGGAAATCATGCTGGAGCGCACGCACATTCCCGAAGCGCCGTGGCGGATCATCGAAGCGGTGGATAAGAAGAAGGCCCGTCTGAATTGTATCCATCACCTGCTGAGCCAGATTCCCTACGCCGAGATTGAACGGGAGCCGGTTGTCCTGCCGGAACGTGTCCATAACCCGGACTATTCGCGGCATCCGGTGCCTCCGGAATTGTTCGTGCCGACAACCTATTGAACTGGCTTTCTCTTGACCACCTGAAAAACTGCGGCGATGATTGCTTCCTGAACATATAACCGCGAGGAGAAGAATCAATGGATGAAAGCAATCGCCGCAGCGTCACAGCCGTCGAGGGGTTGGCGTTCTGTTCGCTGAAGAACCTGATCCGATGGGGGGATCACATGAAGCTTGGTCAATCGAATATCGATACCCAGCATGAAAGAATTTTCAAGCTGGCGCTTGAAGCCTGTGAACTTTCCCGCGAACCTGAATGTTTTAACCAATTGATGGTGGTGTTTGACGCATTTGGTGGAGTCCTGAAGGCCCATTTCCGCTACGAAGAAGCCAAGTTGACAGAAATTCACTATCCGAAACTCGAAGAGCACCGTGCAGAGCATGAGGCCATGCTTTCAGAACTCGAGTTCGTCGCTCAGAGACTGGAGAACAAGGGGGTAGGCTGGGCTTTCCAGCAGCAGGCGTTAGTCATCCTCAACTTCATGATCGGGGTAACGGTCGGCCACATTCTGCAGAGTGACACGGACTACGCGCGCTACATGCAGGAAGTCGGCGCCAGAGGGGATCTGGCTCAGCCAGCAAGTTGAGGTAGACATCCATACTCCTCCACGACGAGCCACAGGCAGATTCCGGCTTTTTTCAGGGAGGGGGCCAGGCATCAAACCTCAGCCACTCTATTTATTCAACGCCCCCGTTTTGAGCGTGCCGCCCGCCGTGAATTTTGCAAAGCCATGAATTCGACCAGGCCCCACAACAACGTGCTGCCCAAAGCCAGGGCCGGGTGCGAGATGGTGTTACGAAAGAGGTTACGCATGGAAAAGTCTCCTTTTCAGAGGTCGTCGAGGGGCCAAACGGCCACCCAGTCAGCGTCAAAGAACGTGTCGATGATTTGTTGCAGTCCGATCAATTTCAGGATCATGGCGAGTCCACTCCCTGGTTTCGTGTCGAGGCAGAAGCAGGCTATCAGGTGAATGTTAAGGATTCATTGCAGCACACGAAACCGATCAGCGGACTGTTGATGGTCTTGGCTTTCGGGAGAACCGGGCTCAGGGATCCTGCGCCGTCCGTCATGGCCGACAATACATCGTGAAGGCATCCGAACTGCCGGAATTGATCGAACTCGAACGGATCATCGCCGAGGGTGCCACACACCTCGACGCGCGCGTGATGTGCCAGGTGGCGGCGGCGGAACAGAACTTCCCGGTGTATGCCATTACCCTCGGCAACCCGAGCCCTGCCGTTCCCGCCGTCGGTTTCTTCGGCGGCGTGCATGGCCTTGAACGGATCGGCTCTGAAATCGTGATCGCTTTTTTGAGTAGCCTGGTCAAGCGCCTGCAGTGGGACAGCATATTGCATCGACAACTGGAATCCGTGCGCCTGGTATTCATGCCGGTGGTCAATCCGGGCGGCGTATGGCAAGGCACGCGGGCCAATCCCAATGGCGTCGACCTGATGCGCAACGCCCCGCTCGATGCCAGCGAACACGTTCCTTTCCTGATCGGCGGACAGCGTATCAGCGCTGGCCTGCCGTGGTATCGCGGCCCGCTGCTGGGTCCGATGGAAGCCGAAAGCCAGGCCCTCTGCCAGGTGGTTGAGGAAGAGTTGCTGGCCCGGGAATTCAGCATTGCGCTGGACTGCCATTCCGGATTCGGCATCAGCGACCGCATCTGGTTTCCCTATGCCCACACCGTCACGCCAATAGCGCATCTGCCCGAAATTCACGCACTGAAGGAAATCTTCGACCAGACCAACAGCAATCACCGCTACATCTTCGAGCCGCAAAGCCGACAGTACCTGGCCCACGGCGATCTGTGGGATTACCTCTACCGGCGCGCCGGTGAACATCCGGCGCGCAGCTTTCTCCCGCTGACGCTGGAAATGGGCTCCTGGCTGTGGGTCAAGAAGAATCCTCGGCAGATTTTTTCCCGCCACGGCATTTTCAACCCGCTGATCGAGCATCGTCAGCAACGCGTCCTGCGCCGCCACATGGCCTGGTTCGATTTCCTCACCCGCGCCGCCAGCAGCCATCAGCGCTGGATGCCGACCGAGCAGGCACGCGAAAGCCACCAGGAGCGGGCGCTGGCGCACTGGTATCAGAAAGGAAAACCATGACACCCTGGATTTTCCTGCGCGGCCTGACCCGCGAAAGCCGACACTGGGGCAGCTTTCCCGAAACCTTTCGCCGCGAAGTGCCCGATGCCCAGGTGTACACTCCGGACCTGCCCGGCAACGGAACGCTGAATGCACAGGAGAGCCCGCTGTACGTTCAGGAAATGGCAGAGTGCATTCGTGCCCAACTGATCGGGCAAGGCATTCCTCCTCCCTATAATGTGCTGGCCATGTCGCTCGGAGCCATGGCGGCGGTGGCCTGGGCGAAAGGTCATCCGGAAGAAATACGCGGCGCTGTCCTGATCAATACCAGCATGCGCCCGTTCAGCCCGTTCTATCGGCGCCTCAAACCCGGTAACTATTCGCGCCTGCTGAAGCTCGCTTTGCTCGGCGGTAGTGACCAGGACTGGGAGAGCGCCATCCTGGCACGGACCAGCCACCATCCCGAGCATCCTGCCGAGGTGTTGAAAAACTGGGTCTCCTATCGACGCGAATACCCCGTCAGCGGGCGCAACGCGCTTCGCCAGTTACTGGCGGCGGCGCGCTACCGGGGGCCACTCGACGGACTTGTACATCCAGTGCTGATCCTGACCAGCCAGTTGGATGATCTGGTTGATAACTCCTGTTCGCGCCAACTCGCTGACCGCTGGAAGACGGCCTTTGCCGAGCATCCGACGGCCGGACATGACCTGCCGCTGGACGATGGCCCGTGGGTCGCCAGTCAGGTGGGTCAGTGGCTGCGGACGCTGCCTGCGAATACACAACAATCCTAGAAAACTCTGTTGAAACCTCTTCAAACACAGAGGGCACAGAGAAAAACGGTAACTATTCAGCACCCATTGAAAAACCCCGTCATTCCCGCGTAGGCGGGAATCCACGAATCGATGGGGTCAGACTCCATCGACCTATCTTTTTGTTTAACACCAGGATCATTCGATGCTGACCCTATCGATTTTCACAACAAACCGTCACCGGTTCAGTTCTTGCGGAAAAACTACAACGTAACTACACTGACTCCATGAGCGCACCACACTTTGAATGGGACGACGATAAGGCTACAGCCAACGTCAAGAAGCACGGCATTAGCTTTGAGGAAGCCAAGTCGGTTTTCCAGGACGAACGAGCCAAACTTATCAACGATCCGGATCACTCAGAAGACGACGATCGGTTTGTTCTTCTGGGATTAAGCGAAACGCTCAGGCTCTTGGTCGTTTGCCACTGTTATCGAGGTGAGAACCAAGTAATACGAATCATCTCTGCCCGAAAAGCCACAACCAAGGAATCAAAGTCTTATCGATAAAGGTGCCCCCATGCGTCAAGAATACGATTTTTCAAATGCGAAGAAAAACCCCTACGCTTCACAACTCAAGAAGCAGATCACCATTCGCCTGGACGAAGAAGCGATTAACTACTTCAAGTCAGTTTCTGATGAAGTAGGTATCCCATACCAAAGTCTCATCAATCTCTACTTGCGCGACTGTGCAACGTCTCACCGCAAGTTGAATTTGAACTGGAAATAGTGTTCCTGAACGATGTGTGAAAAAACAATAGCGAACAATAGGACCACGGTTTCAGAGCCGAAGAAGCATAAAACCGCAGAAAACCGTGGTCCACTATTGCTCTTCCCAACTCGCTGACCACTGGAATACAAAATCGATGGGGTCAGACTCCATCGATCTCTTCATTTTTCGCAGAAACAAATGCGATGCTGAAACCTTTGATTTATTTGATGCTCAGCGATAAGGAACTGGCCTATGCAGCGCACAGAATGGACCTCTTGAACAAGGGTGCCGTGGAAGCCCATGTTCATGGGCTTCTTGGAACATGTCAAGCCAGGATCGCCTATTGACGCCCGTCACAAAATCGATGGTGTCAGACTTCATCGATCTCTTCATTTTTCACAGAAACAAATGCGATGCTGAAACCTTTGATTCCTTTGATGCTCAGCGGTAAGGAACCGGCCTGCGCAGCCCACAGAATGGACCTCTTGAACAAGGGTGCCGTGGAAGCCGCTGTTCATGGGCTTCTTGGAACATGCCAAGCCAGGATCGCCTATTGACGCCCGTCGCAGGCCGGTCCCGATTTGTTAACGCCCTCTGAGGAATGCTTACGAAATAACTTCCTCTTTTCTAACATTCGAATTGTGACCTGCTGGATTGCGATATCAACAAATATGAGGGATCGCGAAAATTCAAGCATACCAAGTTAATTGTAGGGTGGATAAGCGCAGCGCATCCACGGGCTTCAGGCTAATTTGAAATTGGTACATCAGTAATTACCAACTTCCTGAGAAGATAAAATCGGGAAGTTATTTCGTAGCCGTTCCTAAGCGGGACGGTGTGGCTTTCGGCGAGCCGATTGGATCCTTGGCTGCCAGGGCGTTGTTGCGCTACGTCCGTCGTCAGGCCACGGGATGTGTCTGACTCGATCTGACGCAGGACTTTGGCAGTGGAGTGAGCTTGCCAGGCAGTATCAGGATGAACAGGCTTGGTGATCGACTTCAGGAGGTGAGTGTCGCCCAGACAAAGGCGACATAGAGCATCAACAGCAGGAAACCGCGGCCACGCGCGATCAGGCCGCTGCGGTTGGGCAGCAGTAGCAGCAGCGCGATGATGCCGCCGGCGAGTGTCAGTGCCACCTCGTTCACGGGTGCGGCGATCGGATGTATCGTGCCGGTGATGCCAACGATGGCCAGCCCGTTGAATAAGTTGCTGCCGATCAATGTGCCGACGCCGACATCGTCGTGGCCGCGCAGTCGCGACAGTATTACCGTCACCATTTCAGGCAGGGATGTGCCGATTGCTACCAGCACCACCCCGATGACGTAGGTGTCGACGGCAAAGGCGGCGGCGATGCCCGTTGCCCCGCTGACAAACAGGCGACCCGCCGCGATCAGCGCGCCGAGACCGAGTACACCGAGCAGCAAGCTGGCTCCTGTCGACAATTCGCTGGCTTCGACATTTACCGCACTTGATCTGTTTCGCAGGGCGCGGTGCACCGTCCACGCCAGCCAGACGAGGAATACAGCCAGCAGCAGTAATGCCTCGGCACGTTCGATCCGACCGTCGAAAATGAGGGCAAAGGTCAGTGCGGGGACTGCGAGGGCAAGGGTGAAATCGCGCCCGAAATCTTGCCGTGTGGTCTGGACGGATCCATACAGCAAGGCGAGACCGAAGATCAGCGCGATGTTGACAACGTTGCTCCCCAGCGCATCACCCAGACCAATTTCCGGCTGGCCGGCAAGCGCGGCGACGGTTGAAACGGTAAGTTCCGGGCTGGAGGTGGCGAAGGCCGCCAGTGTGGTTGCCACCACTGCCTTCGGTACGCGCAGATGGACTGCCGCTCCGAGGATGGACTTGAGGAAGGCCTCGCCGCCCGCGGCTGCCAGCAGCACGGCGCCCAGGAGGAGTGCCAGATCGGTCATGGCGATTGGTCAGGCGCCTGGCGCGGGTCGCAGATGACCAGGACATCGCATTGCGATTCCGCCAGCGCATGCTTGGTCACACTGCCGAGGAGCAATTCCTCGGCAATATGCGAGCCGTGCTTGCCGATGACAATCAGGTCGGCATCGACCTCCTGCTCCATGGCGATGATCTGCTGCGCCGGATCGCCGTGGACGATCCGCGCCGAGTATTCCACCGCCCTCAGTCCGGCGACAGCCGCCACATCGTGGAGACGTTTTCGCCGAACATCGCCCTCGCGGGTGACGTACTGGCGGATCACCTGCTCGTCGACCCCGGCAAACGTCAGCTTGCCCTCGTAGGGCAGTTCAAAAGCATGCAACAAGACCAAATCGGCATTGGGCGCCCAATACCTCGCCAAACGGATGGCCTGCAGCGACACCGGTGAGAAATCCACGGTAACCAGGACGCTGCGATAGGCCTCATGCGGCGCTTGCTTCACCACCAGCACCGGTCGCGACGAAGACTTGCGCAGCAGGCGAGCCGCTGTCGATCCGAGCAAAGCGTGACGCAAGAAGGACTCGCCGCGGGCACCGAGCACCACCAGATGCGCATCCAGCGCGTCGGCCTCGGCAGCGATTGTGGCCAGCGGGTTCCCCTCGGCTACGCGCGCCCGCGCCGCAACACCACGATGGATCGCAGCATCGCCAGTCAACTGATCGATGCGCGTATGGGCATCGTTTTTCAAAGCCGCCTTCACCGCGAACACGTCGTCCCCCAGCATCTCGCGCAGGCTGTCGAGGGCATCGAGCTCCATTGCATGCAGGATGCAGAGTTCGCTGTCAGTGCTGGCGGCCTGGTAAAAGGCGCGTTCGACGGCATGGCGGGCCGGAGCGGAAAGATCGGTGGCGACGAGGATCGTCTGGGCGCTGGTCATTTGGCATCCTCCTTCACATGGGTTTCAATCACGGGCTGGTAGTCCATTTCGCGTATGTCTTGCAGCATCTGGTCGATATCGACGGTGGGAATCCGTAACATCCGCAAGGCAGTCGCACCGAGACGCAGGCTGGATTCAATGGCCTCGGGATAGGCATGGATTGCGCCGGCTTCGATGAGGGCCGAACTGGCTTGGAGGTCGCGGGCGCGTGCGATCACCGGCACCTGCGGGCAATGCTGGCGCAACGCGGCTACCGTCCGTAGTGCGACGGCATGGCTGTCGACGGTGATGATGGCCAGGCTGGCGCGCTCCGCCCGGGCCGCTGCCAGCAGTTCCGCATCAGCAATGTCGCCGTAGAGCACGGCATGCCCGTCGGCCTGCCCTTGATCTACCCGCTTCGGATCGGTGTCGAAAGCTACGAAATCGACGTCGCTCGATTTCAGCAGTACGGCGATGGTGTGGCCGACCCGGCCGTAGCCGCCGATCAGTACCTGAGGCACTGGCAGGCTGGCCACCCGGTCCGCCAGCGGGGGAGTCTCGGCGGGCGGCCTGGTCAGGCGGGCGGCAATCGCCTGGTTGTAACGGATCAGCAGGACGCCCGCGATCATCGAGAACAGAACGGCGGTCAGCACGATCTGGCCGACTTCCGGCTCGATCACGCTGGACTCGAGCGCGATGGCGAGCAGCGCGAAGCCAAACTCGCCTCCCACCGCCAGCAGCAGGGCGGTTCGCCAGGCTCCGAGCGTGTCCATGCCGCTGTGGCGGACGATCAGGGTGACGACCACGATCTTGCTTGACAGCAGCAGCAGGGCACCCAGCAATGCCCAGTGCCAGATGCGGGGCAGCGTACTTGGGTCGATCAGCATGCCGATGCCGACGAAGAACAGACCGAGAAGCACGTCGCGAAATGGACGGATGCTGGATTCCACCTGATGACGGAACTCGGTCTCGCCGAGCATCATGCCCGCCAGAAAGGCACCAAACGCCAGCGACAAGCCCAGGCTATTGGTCGTCCAGGCGGCTGCCAGCACCACCAGCAAGACCGTGAGGGTGAACAATTCGGCGGAACGGCGCTCGGCGACCAGGCGGAAGAGCGGGCGCATGGCCCAACGCACGGCATAGAAGACCAGGGCGAACGCCAGCACGGCCTTGGCCAAGGCCCAGCCGAGTTCTCCGGCGAGCGCGTTCATCCCCGTAGCGGCGCCCAGCACGGGAATCAGGATCAGGAACGGCACGGCCGTGACATCCTGGAATACCGAAATGGCGAGGCCGAGCCGACCGTGCGGGGTTGTGTCCTCGCCCTGTTCGGCGAGTTGCCGGGCGATGATGGTGGACGAGGATTGCGCGAAGACGGTGCCGATGACGAAGGCCTGCGTCGGGCTCAGGCCAGCCAGCCAGAGCAATGCAGCCACGGCAGACGTGGTCAGTGCAACCTGCGCGGTACCCAAGCCGAGAATCTGGTGACGCATCGCATGCAGTTGCGGCAGCGAGTAGTTGAGCCCGATCGAGAACAGCAGGAAGACCACACCGAACTCGGCCAATACCTTGAATTCCGGAACATTCACGGTCGGTCCGGCGGTGTGGGGTCCAAGGATCAGGCCGACCAGCAGGTAACCGAGGCTGGAGGGGATATGCAGCCGCTGGAAGGCGATCATCACCATCACACTCACTGCCAACAGCAGGATGATTTGAACCAGATGATCCATAGGGCTTACGAGCTCATGATTATTAGCGTTGTAGGTACTTTGTTGCAGGTGTGACTCATGATACCGTCTGGTTGTTCCTGATGATCGCAGTCAGGGCATCAACCGCGTAGTCGACGGCGTTGCGCATAGGGTAAAGAATGATCGGGGCACCCAGCGTTTTCATGGGAGTACCGTCGAACTCCGCGCAGGTGGCCACCACTTCGCCGGTGAAATGCAGTTCGCGCAGGCCGCGCAATACAATGACTGCGATGACTGCCGCAGCCGGCACCGCAACCAGCCGTCGCCAGTCCCCTCTCAAAATTCCTGCTGCTGGACACGATCGCGACCATTGTTCTTGACCTCATACATCAATGTATCCGCTTGCTTGAGCAACAAGTCGAAATCCTGTGGTGCGACTTTGTAGCTGGCAACGCCAATGCTGAAGGTTACCTGCCAGCCGTTTTCTCTCATTGCCGCGAGCAAGCGATTGTGCAGTTTTTCAACGTAGCCGGAGGCTGCCTGGGCACCCATGTTCGGCAGCAGGAGAGCGAACTCATCTCCACCCAGACGACCAGGAATATCGCTGATCCGGACCTGTTCGCGAATAATTCTGGCGACCACCGTAAGTAGCGCATCGCCGATGTCATGCCCCAGCGTGTCATTGACCTCCTTGAACCGATCGAGGTCGATGAAAACCGCAGTGAAAGATGCACCCTGCCGTTGCGCCTGTGCAAACGCCTGCAGCCCGCGCTCATGGAACTCCCTGCGGTTGGGCAGTTGCGTCAGGGCATCCTCGCGCGCTATGCGCGACTCCCGCAGCAGGACATGACGCACTCCACCGATCACCCATGCGCCCAGAATGAAGATGGCAAGGCGCATGGCCGTATTGAAGATCAAGGGAACGACATCTGCCTGATCGCCTGCCAATAATCGGTCGGCGATGAACCAATCGAGAGCAGCCAGCACCGCCACCCCATACCCAAGCCGCTTTCCGTTAAACCAACTGACAACAAGGACTGGCAGAATGAAGAAAACGTGGAACTCGAAAGCCATGCCGGTCAGGGTGTGCAGATAGCCCACCAGCAGCGTGCTTAGAATGCACAAGACAAGAATGCCCGATCGAATCATGAATCCGGGTTGCAAAAGCAACAAGGCTTTCAAGTTCATGGCAACGTTGCTCCCTGACGGCATTCGCTCGATGCGTTTCCAGATAGTGGGGCGATGTGTAGTTTGTGCTTCATCTTGCCACCGCGTCGTTCCTGAAGATGATGGGCAAGGCCTGGACCGCGTAGTCGGCGGCGGTGCGCATTGGCGCCCTTGAGGTCGTTGGCGGAAATGTCACGCACTACGCTATATTCCAGCCGCATCACTCCCGATCGGCTCGAAACCTTTGCGCGCCGGGTAGTAGCTCAATAGCTCGCCTTCCGCGATGTCGAAATACCAACCGTGCAGATGCATGGCACCCGTCGTCACGCGCTCGGCGATCCAGGGATAAGTCATCAGGTTTTCCAGCGAGACGAGGATGGCCGCCTGCTCGCAAGCCCGTGCCTGCAGGGCGGGCGATTTGGCCGGCAGATCGACGAGCACACGCTCGCGTGCGCGTTGTGCGATACCGACCCACTTGCCGATGAACTCGCCGCCCGGACCGGTGCCGTTCATCAAGGCATGGATACCACCGCACTGGGCGTGACCGAGCACGATGACGTGCTCGACGGCGAGCGACAGCACGGCGAATTCCAGCGCCGCCGGCACGCTGGCGAAGCCGCCGCCCGGCTCGTAGGGCGGCACCAGATTGGCCACGTTGCGCACCACGAATACGTCGCCCGGTTCCGCGCCCGTCAACAGGGCCGGATCAACACGGGAATCGGCGCAGGCGATGATCGCGGCTTTGGGGCGTTGTCCCTGCCGCAGTTGGTCGAACAGTTCGCGGTCCTCGCTGAAGTATTTTTCCTGGAAGCGCCGGAAACCGGCGATGAAGTTGGCAATGTCTTTCATGGTGCGGCGTTTTCTCGATGCATGGTTGGATGAAAATGTCTTGTGGGTTGGGCGCTACCTGGTTTGCGGCGAGGTCTTTTGCGCTGCGTCGATGGCGTGCTGCGCTTCGGGCGGCATGTAGTTCTCGTCGTGTTTGGCCAGTACTTCGCTGGCCACGAAACGGCCATCGCCTTCGATTCGACCCTGGACGACGGCGCCCTTGCCTTCCTTGAAAAGATCGGGAAGGATGCCCTTGTAGGCGACGGGAACCTCTTTGGACGTGTCGGTGACGATAAACTGGATGGTCAGACCATCGCCTTCGCGACGGATGCTGCCTTCCTTCACCATGCCGCCGATGCGGAATGCCTTGTTCCTGGGCGCCTCGTCCGCCGCCACCTGGGTAGGCGTGTAGAAGAACGCGATGCTGCTGTTCAGGGCGTTGGCTACCAGCGCCGTGGCGAACGACAGCGTGACCAGTCCGCCAAGGATCAGGGCGATGCGTTTTCGTCGCGCTGTCATTTCCTTGATTCATCCATGACGGTGCGTACGATCACTGTTCCGCCTTCAGAGCCGCGATACGTTCTTCCAGCGGTGGATGCGTCATGAACAGGCGCTTGATGCCAGCACCGCCACCGCCACTGATGCCGAAGGCAGCCAGCTTTTCCGGCAGGGGCGCGGGATGCAGCGAGTTCAGCCGTTGCAGCGCGGCGATCATGTTCTGGCGCCCGGCGAAGCCGGCGCCGCCCCGGTCAGCGCGGAATTCGCGCTGGCGCGAGAAGTACATGACAATGATCGAGGCCAGCACGCCCAGCACCAGTTGGGCGACGATCATGGTGACGAAGAAGGCCGGCCCCTGGCCGCGCTCGGTCTTGAATACGATGCGATCCACCAGGTGGCCGATGACGCGCGAGAGGATTATGACGAAGGTGTTCACCACGCCCTGAATCAGCGCCAGCGTCACCATGTCGCCGTTGGCGACGTGGGCGATTTCGTGACCGATGACGGCCTCGGCTTCGCTTTTGGACATCTGCTGCAACAGACCGCTGGAGACGGCTACCAGCGAGCTGTTCTTGCTCATGCCGGTGGCGAAGGCGTTGACCTCGGGCGTGTCGAAAATGCCGACCTCGGGCATCTTTATGCCCGCTGCGGTCGAGTATTTGCGCACTGTTTCGACCAGCCAGAATTCGGTCGAGTTCGCCGGCGTTTCGATCACCTGTACGCCCATCGCCCTCTTTGCCGACCACTTGGAGATGGCCAGCGAAATGAAGGAACCGCCGAAGCCCATGACCGCGGCGAAGATCAGCAGCGAGGTGAGATTCAGGCCGTTGGCGTTGAGGTGGGGTTCAACGCCCAGGAGGTGCATGCTGACGGACAGCACCAGCACGATAGCCATGTTGGTGGCGAGGAAGAGGAATATGCGTTTCATGGGTTCTCCTTGGCGTTACAGTTCAGTATGGCGATACGGGGGTAGTCGGCAGCAGCGCTTTCAGTTCGCGGATTTCAGCGCGCAGGCCGATCGAGTTCTGCCTGCGCGGATGCTCGACCCAGGCGCCGTTTCGCAAAGACGCCCCAGATCCATGCCTGGGAGATCAGCAGATAGCTGGCGAGGGCGGCGACCGTTGCCGTGATTCCCAAGCCTGTGAACAGCGGCAGGCCAATCGTTCCCAGGTTTTCCCAGATGCTGGCGGGATCGGTGAATGAGAAGACCGCCGGAACGGGTGTTCCCGTCGCCCAGGCGCCCAACTGATACGCGGCGTAGTAGATGGGCGGGACAGTCAGCGGGTTGGTTACCAGCGTCCCGGCAGCGGCGACCGCGACGTTGGCGCGCAGGAAGACTGCCGCGGCCGCGGCGAGCAGGATCTGGGCGACGGGAATCGCCAGCCCGATGAACAGGCCGATCGCCACGCCGGCAGCGACACCGCGGCGGGACCAGTGCCACAGCTTGGGATCGGCAAGGTGAGGTGCCAGCGTGCTGAGCCAGCGATTGGCTTCAAGCTCCTCGCGGCTTGGCGCCCATGCCCGGAAACGCTGCATTAAGGGAGGCATCGGCATCAATCATCCCCGCTCATGAAACCGAGAAGATGCAGCAGGCTGGTGAAGAGATTGAAGATCGAGACGAACAGCGTCACCGTCGCCAGAACGTAGTTGGTCTCGCCGCCGTGGATGATGTTGCTGGTTTCGTAGAGGATCAGGCCGGACATCAGCAGCACAAAAGCGGCCGAGACGGTGAGCGACAGCGCCGGAATCTCGAAGAAGATCGCCGCCAGACCCGCGAGGAAAGCGAGCAGGATACCGACCATCAGGAAGCCGCCCATGAAGCTGAAGTCCTTCTTCGTCGTCACCGCGTAGGCTGAAAGCCCGACGAAAATCGTGGCCGTGGCACCCATCGCCTGCATGACTATCTCGCCGCCGTTGGGCAGGCCGAGATAGCGACTGATGATGGGGCCCAGCGTGTAGCCCATGAAACCGGTCAGGGCGAATACGGAGAGAATCCCCCAGCCGCTGTCCTTGAGTTTATGCACGGCGAACAGCAGGCCGAAATATCCGGCCAGCGTGACGATCAGTCCGGGATGCGGCAGTTTCAGCGCCACCGACGTGGCGGCGGTGGCGGCGGCGAACAACAGCGTCACCGAAAGCAACAGATAAGTGTTGCGGATCACCTTGTTGGTGGCGAGAACGGATTCGACGCCACCGTGCGGCAGGGCGATGGCCTTGATTTTCGGATTGTTCATTGCAGTCTCCTGTGGTTGAAGAAAAGGGTTCTAGAAAGTCGGCGCTGATAAAACAACTGCGCTACAAGGCGGTCTAGCAAAAATCGCTCTCCTCGCCGGAGCGGCGGGCGGGACGGGATTATTCATGGAACCACCGCCAGTGGTGGTCCGCCCAGATGCATAAGTTTGCTGGTCACTGAACCAAACAACAGGCCTTCCGTGACACCGAGGCCGCGACTGCCGATGACGATGCCGCTGCAACGAAGTTGCTGGGCCAGGTGCAAAATGCCCTCGGCAACGTCGCCCATCACAGCATGCAGCCGCCAGGGGTACCCTTTTGCGTCGAGCAGCCCGCGCGCCCGTTCGCTGGCAAGCCAGGCGCGGTGTGCCAGTTCCGCCTCGGCCGCTTCCTTGGAAAGCCACGGCTGCACATGCACGAGATGCAGGGCGCAGGCGTTCATTTCACCGGCCTGCTGCACGGCATGGGCGACAGCGCGCAGTGCATTGTCCGAGCTGTCGACCGCGACCAGCCAGGGATTCACTTCTGGCCTCGCCAGCGCTGGCACACTGTCGAAGGCGAGACCGACCAGGCGGCCGTCATTGTCGCGCTCGGAAGAAATGGGGACGGGTAGATCGGGTGAATGGCTCATGCCTCTTCTCCAGCGACGACAGAACGGGGTTTCGACAGGGCAAGACTGGCCACGACCGACACCAGGATGATGCTGCCGACGATGGACAGCGACCACTGGATCGGCATGTGGAACCAGGGCATGACGAGCATCTTGCCGCCTATGAACACCAGCACGATGGCCAGGCCATACTTGAGCAGGTGGAATCGATCCGCCATGTCGGCAAGCAGGAAGTAAAGGGCGCGCAATCCCATGATGGCGAAAATGTTCGAGGTGAAGACGATGAACGGGTCGGTCGTCACGGCGAAGATCGCCGGGATGCTGTCCACCGCGAACACCACGTCGCTGGCCTCGATAAAGACCAGCACCAGGAACATCGGCGTGGCCCAGAGGATGCCGTTCTGGCGCACGAAGAAGGATTCTCCGTGGAAGTTCGGCGTGATGCGAAGGTGGCTGCGCAGCCAGCGCAGCAGCGGGTTCTGCTCGAGGTCGGGCTGGGCCTCGGCGAAGATCAGCATCTTGATGCCGGTGATGACCAGGAAGGCGCCGAAGACATAGAGAATCCAGGCAAACTGGCCGACCAGCCAAACCCCGGCGAGGATCATGCCGGCGCGCATGACTATGGCGCCAAGCACGCCGTAGAGCAGCACGCGGCGCTGCAATTCGGGTGGTACGGCGAAGTAGCCGAAGATCATGACGAAGACGAACATGTTATCGACCGACAGCGACTGTTCGATCAGGTAGCCGGCGAGGAATTCGAGTGTCTTCTTTTGCGCCACCTCCGATCCCTGGGTGCCGTTGAGGTACCACCAGAGCAGACCAGCGAAAGCGAGCGCCAGGCAGGTCCAGGCGATTACCCAGGCCAGGGCCTCCTTGACGGACACCTTGTGCGACTTGCGCCCGCCGAAGACGAACAGGTCGAGCGCCAGCATGGCTAGCACGAAGACGATAAAGCCGGCCCACATCGGGCCGGTGGCGAAGCTGTCGGTGACGGCGTTCATAGGTATTTCTTCAGGCGCGCACGAGCGCCATGATCTGGCCGGCGTCGAGCGTGGCGGCCTTCTGTTGGATCTGTGGCAGGTACTGGGCCTGCATTTGCCTGGCTGGGCCGAGCAGGCTCTGGAAGGTTTCGCGCAGCAGGGCTGTGTTCATCGTTCGTCCGCCGGCGTAATAGCGTTTGGCGGCCTGGCCGAGCGCATAGGTAGTGGCAAAGGAGAAGGCCATGCCGGTCGCCGCGCCGCCAAGCTTGCCGAAGGTCTTGCCGGCCGCCTTGCCGAGCAGGCCGCCCAACAACTTGCGGCCGAATTGCTCCAGATACTGCGAAGTCAGGCCGACCCCGGCAGCCGCGATGAACTCCTTGACGTGGCCCTGATCGAGCGCCACCCCGTGTGCCTGGCCGATGCCATAGACCATCTTGATCTGCAGCGGGATGATGGCCATCGAGGCCCAGGATTGCGGCAGCAACTCCAGTGCGCCGGTCAGCAGCGCGTAATTGAGGATGGACTTGTCCTGCCCGGCAACTGAAACTGCCGACAGGATTGCGGGCGCGGATGTGGTTGCAGGCTGCGGCAGCACGAATTCGGTCTGGTCGACCAGCGCGTCGACTTCGCCCTCGATCAGATCGGTCTCCATCGCCGGCAGTGCAAGCAGGCGCTTCAGTTCGTCGAGGAAGCGTCGCTCGCCGTCGGCCAATCGCCCGTCAACCTCGCAGACGCAGAGCGCCATTTCATAGGCAAACTGGCGCTGGCCGGTATCGGTTAGCATCGCCGCAATGGCGGCCAGCGGCAGGCGCTTGAGCAACACGTCCTGATACAGGCCGGTCAGATCGGCGGTGCCGTTCTCGTTGGCCAGGCTCTCGGCGACGCGTCGCACTTCCTCACGCTCGCGCTCATCATTCGCACCATCGGCGAAGGCGGCATGGAGGGCAATGGCGAGAATGGCTTTCTGTTCCTCAGGTGTCATGTGTATTTTCTTGAAAAGTTGGTCATGGCTGGATGGCGATGATCGTCGCCTTGATCTTGCCTTGCGCTAGCCGCGTGATTTCGAAGCGCACCCGCTCGTCGCCCTTGCGATAGTCGTGTGCCTCGGCCTCGGGCGTGGCCGACATCACGCTCTGTGCGTAGCCCTGCGTGGCGAAGCCCTTGGCGTAATGATCGAGCACCGTAATGTAGTCGGCGCGACCCTCGTAGCTCACCGTGATCTCGCGGCCGTCGCGCTGCCAGTGCGAGCGTGCCAGGCCGGGATAGCGCGTCACGGGGCCAATGTCTGTGCCCGATACGTCGCGTGGCGGCGGCTCGGACTTGAGCGCTGGCACCAGGTCGCCGAGCGCCTCGCGCGTGCGGGGGACGGCCTGTTCGACCTGTGCTGCGATGACGCGCACCGCCTCCGGTGCGCCCTCGGTGAGCGATTTGCCTTGGCCCCACAGCCACCCGAATGCGGCCAGCACGGCCCAGGCAAAGATGGCAAGCAGCACCATCAGGCCGACCGCAATGGCTAACCAGGTGCCGCGACGAATCTGGAAGAAACGCGGGGCAAACTGGGAAGCCAGGACCAGCAAACCGCCCTTGCTCATGGCTCTCCCTCCGGGAAAGGATTCGAGTGGTCAGGGGTGGCCTGCCGGGTGGCCAGTTGGTGACGCCGGGCGACACGGCGGTCCAGAGTGCGACCGGCACGTTCTGCGGCCCGATCAATGGCGACGTAAAGATCGGCCTGGGTGTCGCGGATGGCAATCGCGGAAGCGCCTTTCAGACGAACTTCAATAGCACAGCGTTTGTCGACGCCGCCTCGGGGGCCATTGACATCCGAAAGGCGTATCACGACGCGCGAGACGATATCGAGGCCATGATTCAGGGCATACGCCAGTCGCTTGGCGACGTGGTCGCGCAAGCCTTCGGTCAGGTCAAAGTCGTCGGCATGGATCTGGATTTGCATTTGATTCCCCATTCGTAACAAGTCAATATGATTATGGGGATTCTCATCATTCGATACAAACAGATAATAATTAGCGATATGATCGAAAATAACGAATAAAGGAATGGCCTTGTGTTGAATTACAAACATCTGCATTACTTCGTCAGCGTTGCACGCGAGGGCGGCGTTATCCGGGCATCCGAGCGCCTGCATCTGGCGCCACAGACCCTGTCCGGCCAGATTTCGAAGTTCGAGGAACGGATCGGCGTGGCCCTTTTCAACCGCACCGGGCGCCGGATGGAGCTGACCCCGGCGGGAAAGCTGGCCTTGTCCTACGCCGAGGAAATTTTCCAGACGGGTGCGGAACTGGAGGACATCCTGCGCCATGGTGGCGAGGAGCGCTTCGTCACATTTCGTGTCGGCATTGCCGATGTGGTTCCCAAGTTTGTCGCCCATCGCCTCCTTGCGCCGGTTCTGGAACTGCCGGAGACAGTACGCTTGATCTGTCAGGAAGACCGGCTCGAACGCCTGCTGGCCGATATGGCGATCCATCGCCTCGACATGGTGCTGGCCGATCGCCCGATGCCGCCAGGGACCGAGATCAAGGGCTATAGCCACCCGCTGGGAGAATCAGCGGTCGCCTTTATGGCATCACCCGCGCTTGCCAAGAAACTGAAAGGCCAATTCCCCGCGAGTCTGGAAGGCGAACCGCTGCTGTTGCCCGGCAAGGACAGCGCGTTGCATGGTGCCCTGCCGCGCTGGCTGGATCGGCAAGGTATCCGGATGCGAGTCGTCGGCGAGTTCGACGACAGTGCCCTGATGAAGGCGTTCGGTGAGGGCGGGGCCGGCCTGTTTCCCGTCGCCATCGCGAGCCTGCGAGATGTTGTGGCGCACTACCGGGTCGAGCAAGTCGGCGCGACCGAGGACATCCGCGAACGCTTCTTCCTGATTTCGCCGGAACGGCGTCTGACTCACCCGGCCGCGCGCGCGGTCAGCGAACATGCCCGCGCCGGCTTGTTTGCCGGAGCAGGCTAACCAGTCACGTCTGCGGCTAATGGGGTCAGCATCGCATTCATTTTCGCTGAAACGAATGCGATGCTGCTACGCAGATCTGTTACCCAATTCCACACTTCGCAATTTCTTTCGGCGGGATTAGCCTGACTCCACTGATACAGCTTTCGTTGCACGCTGAGTAGCCGGCGACCTTACCGCGCCTTGTGAGAGAACGCTCCGTCCGGGTTCTTGTAAGCGTTGGATTCCTTATGCTCCGGTTCCAAATTCGACATGCCCAGCAAAGCCCTAACATCTCCAGGCGGTAGCACACGTGCGCTGGCGGTCGGCTGGATCCCGGCGATCCCTTTTTCCCATTCGTCCATCATGCGTTTCGCGGCAGGCCGGAAGAACGGGTATTTCTCGGCATACACCTGGATATCCTTGAATGTGTTTTGAAGCGCATCGGTCACGCGGTAAAGGGCGTCGGCACGCACGGTTGGCGAGAGTTGCAGGCGCTGGGCGGCGTATTTGTGCAGGCTTTTCCCGCATGCCCAGACCTTCTTGCCTTCCAGGGTCAGCCCGGGGATGTTCGTTGCGTACGTGGGAAAGGCGGTCACTGTCAAAATGTCGTAAACCGGCGCCAGCGCCACATCGGCCAGCGAGGTATAGGTCAGCGCGAAATTCTTCAGGTGTGCATCGGCGTTATGGATGGCGTAGTTCAGCAGGAGCAGCTTGAACAGGCGGGTCGCGTTTTCAAAGAAGTGCTTCGGGGGAACGTAATCCTTCAGCCGCGCTGCGATGTTTTCCAGCGAACCGTCGTATTTCGATTCTGGATCGTTGCCCTGGAGCGAGCAGAAATCCTCGACACCCAGGGTCGGCCCGGCGGCAGGCCGGTCGAACCGGCGGATCGCCAAGACTTCGCCATCGTCTGAGAGAAAGGTTTCGGGTACGACCAATCCTGCACGCGCGGCGGCACGCAGGCACAGGTATTCATTGATGGACAGGCCGGGCAAATCCGGGCGGCCCGTTTTGACGATGTATTCTTCAGTGGTCATCGTGGTCTTGTCACCCCGGAGCAGCTTGGGCATGACCCCGGACACGCCCTCAGTCACACCGGCTTCAAGGTGCTGCAGGAGTAGCTCCCGCGAGTTCGGGCTGGCCAGCAGCGTCGCGACTTGAAGATTATCCAGGATGCTGGCCAAGGGCTGCCCTTGGGGTACGCAGCTAACCCTGCCGATTGTGCGTTGTCCGGTGAAGGCGAGTAGGCCGATATCGGTCACTTGGGCCAATGCGCCGAGCCGTTGGCGAATCAGGTCCTTCTTGGCGCCTTCCGGGAGGTTCATCCGAAAGTACGGATGCAGCCCGCCCCGGCCCCACTTGTAGCTTTCCGCTCGGACGGGCATGGTCAGTGACACGAGGAGTTCCGGCGGAGTCTCCGGCAGGTACGTGAAGATAAAAAGGCCTTCCGGGTTAGCGCCAAGGACGCCTACTCGTGATTCGCCGACATAGACGTCAAGACTAACGGGTTCAGCCAATCGCCTTCTCCTTTCTGGAGTGGCGGACGCGCTGGGAGCTTTGCTTACCTTGCTCGAAGTACCGCTCTTGCCCCACGCTGAGTCCGAGTGGTGCCGCACTGTTGATTCGTTCGCGTTGAATATCATCGAGCGTACGTGAATGCCCCAAGATCCTCGGATAGAGTTCCAGACCGACCAGGTTAAACAGAGTCAGGAGTTTCACAACCCCCATTTCGAGCAGATCGCCGCGTTCAAACCGAGACACCGTGGGAACGCTAACACCCGCCTGTTTAGCGACATCCTGCTGGGTCAGCCGGCGCTCGATGCGGGCCGCGCGGAAGGTTTGGCCTAGCTCGATAATATCCATAATTTATCCTGTACGATCTTTAATAGACTAAATCCAGCTTGTGTAAGCATACAAGATCAGTAATGTGCCATCAATTCAAATGATCTTGTATGACTCCTTATGCATATAATGTAGTTTAAATGATCTCAAGGGATATGTAATATTGGCCAGAGAAGTGTAAATCGCTGGAGTAAATCGATGGGATCAGACTTCATCGACCTCTCCTTTCGCTTACCACCAGGATCATTCGATTCTGACCCTATTGATTTCGGAGGCTCAGTGATAGGCGATGGCCGATAGACGGCCTACAAGCCAATGAATACGGGCACCTTGAAAAGGCATGCGCCAGGAACAAACAAGCATGCGGCTTCCATGGCAGACTGCCTGAAGATAGCCTATTGATGCGGGCTACAGGGCAGTGGCTTGAAATCCGTGATCCGTCCCGGCTTACCCGCCTATTTCGACTCTGAAAACCGTGCCCCTGTTTCTTTCAGCTCAACAGTTGTAGTGCGCAGCGTTTGCTCTCCGGCGAACCCTGCCGAGCTATCAACACATCGCCGCCATGTGCCCGTGCGCGATTTTGTAGGGTGTGAAACGCGAAGCGTTGCGCACCTTCAGGCGGATCAAGCACCTCAATTTACGCAAGGGATTCCGCGTGCGCAAAGAAAAGAATTTGCGCACCCTACCGGGCTTTAATGCGTGACCGTTGTGGCATGGCTGCTCCAAAAAGAATGCGAAGTTGCCCCCTTTAGTTCGCACAAAAAGAATTCGAAGCTGAGCCCTTTTGGTTGTTACTGTTTAATTGGAGTCTGTCCCCGATTGTTCTGCAGCAACTACGCCAGTTCCTCTCTGGTGCCGGAGCCTGTAACATGTCCCATTAACTAAATTCAGGGCAGCGACACAATGACCGAAAAAGAGAGCTTTTCAAGAAAACTCGTTGAGTTCGTGACAGAACTAAAAGGTCATGTCAGTACGAAAGACGGCCAATGGACCGTCAAAGGATTTGTTGATATTTTCGAGAATGTCTATACGATCTCATCGGATACCAAGATTGTGTCAAAGATTCTTGAGATTCATCTTTTCCCACAGATCCTCGCGTTTGCACAAGCCAACGAATACAAAGTCGTTCTTGCTACGCATCAGAATTACTACCCCGATATATCGTTTGTAAAAGCTAGTGACGAGTCCATCAGGTTCGCCGTTGACTTCAAGACCACATACAGAAATCCCAAGAAGCCGCACTTGTGCAATGGATTTACACTCGGCTCACATGGCGCCTATTTTGAGAACAGAACAAGCACCAAGAATATTCAGTTCCCTTACGGTTCATATTCCGGCCATTTCTGCCTCGGCATCATCTATGACAGAGCGGTCGGAGCAACCATTGATGAAACAAAAGCCCACAAGATTGAAGAGCTGCATTCCATAGCATCCGTAGCAAGTAATTTCCACTTCTTTGTTACAGAAAAATGGAAAATCGCAAGCGACAAAGGTGGAAGCGGAAACACAGCCAACATCGGCAGCATCAACAACATTGCCGACATAGTCAGCGGCAGGGGCATGTTCTCAAAGCTTGGCGAGCATTGGTTTGACGAATATTGGATGAATTACAAAAAGATCACAGTCCAAGACGAAAACGGTGCTACGAAGAAGATTTCTAATCTTCGAGAATTCGTTGCGTACAAGAATGGCGACGTTTCTTTGGTCGTAGACAAAAGGAATAGCGAGGAATGATTACGAAAGTGGGTGTCCCGCCGATTAAGTCGCAAGGCATAAAAACAAAACTAGTCCCGTGGATACAAAGCATAGTTCCGAGCGACTTCAATGGCACGTGGATTGAACCATTCATGGGCACAGGGGCCGTGGCTTTCAATATTGCGCCACGCCGAGCCATTTTGTGCGACACAAACCCCCACCTTGTGAACTTCTACGCCGGCATAGCGTCTGGTCAAATAACGCCGGAGGTAGTTAAGGAATTTCTTACCCGCGAAGGGGAAGTTCTGCTATCCAAGGGCGAAGATCACTATTACTTTGTAAGAGAGCGATTTAATTCAGAGCACTCGCCACTTGACTTCTTGTTTATAAATCGTGCTGGCTTCAATGGCATGATTCGATTCAATCGAAAGGGTGGCTTCAATATCCCGTTTTGCCGAAAGCCTCAGCGATTTGCGCAGGCATACATAACGAAGATTACCAACCAAGTCAGCTGGGTGAGCAAACTCATTAAGACTAAAGAGTTCACCTTCAAGTGCCAGGACTTTAATAAGACCATTGAAGAGGCAACCTCAGCCGACGTTATCTACTGCGACCCACCATATATCGGTAGGCATGTTGATTACTACAATGGGTGGGGTGACTCTCACGAGCGGGAGCTTTTTAATAAACTCTCCAGTTTCAGCGGTAGATTCATTCTGTCAACATGGCATCACAATGATTATCGCGAAAACGAGTATGTGAAGAGCCTTTGGTCAGAGCATAGCGTTCTTACACGAGAACACTTTTATCACGTTGGTGGCAAAGAAGAAAATAGAAACCCTGTTATTGAAGCTTTGGTCACAAACTTCAATGCCATTTCTACAGAGCGTAAAGAAAGCCAAACGCAATA
This sequence comes from Propionivibrio sp., assembly GCF_049316945.1. Classification (GTDB taxonomy): domain Bacteria; phylum Pseudomonadota; class Gammaproteobacteria; order Burkholderiales; family Rhodocyclaceae; genus Propionivibrio. Next base: position 37,661 of record NZ_JBMOJE010000022.1, read on the forward strand.
CATGCTGCTTGAACCGGCTGCCAAATATGGCACGGCGGCATAACCCGGCAGTCCACACGGACGCTGCGCGATAAAGCCGCGCAGCGCCGGTGACTTCTACGTTAGCCCTTACGGTACTCATGTTCTTGCTTGTTTCTCTTTTCAGCTTCTTCAATCAGCATCGGGCTGCAACGCCCGTGTTTATTGGTTCTCCGCCTGCCACCTTTGTAGGTCGCCGTTTCATGCGCCTTGCAGGCCTGTTCTTGCGTGCGGCTGGCTTGGGTTTTCGTTCTCCGTCGCTTCGCTTGGCGGGGGGATCGCCTCTTCTGGCCTTGGGTGGTGCACCGCAGGGAACAATCGGGGACAGACTCTTATTGTTTAGCCGCTGGAACCTACTGCCAATTGACTTTCTTCAACAAGTCAAGTCCGTGAGCCAATAATAATTGGGGACACCACGGTTTCTGTTTCCCCGTCCCTGAAAACCGCAAGGAAACTGTGGACGTACCACGGTTTTCATCGACGAATTAATGGAACTACTCGGACAGCTTCGCTCTCTCTTTTCTCGAAGAATTCCGAGTTGAACAATATGCTGTTGTAACAGGAGCAGATCGCTTTTAACTTTTTCGCACTGATACCAAACGGCTGCAGCCCTTATAGATAGGCACTCTTCAGCAGATGCGCCTGAAGAGTGCCGTCTTTATTGCATCTCCAGCAACACTCCTTGCATAGTGCCATTTGGCGAGGCTTCCAGGGCGGCGAGTCATTTCTGCCAACCGCCCTTGCCCAACATGGTCATTCCTCTGAATCCGCCTCTGCCTCTGGCCACAGCGACGGAAAATAGAAACGTAGCGCATGCAGCGGCAAACCGAAGCGTACCTTGCCTTGCGGGGTATCCGATTTAAGCAGGCCGCGCCGGATCAGGGCAGACAGGGCGGTGACGGCGGTGCGCTCGCCCAGTCCCATCATGACTTTGAATTCGCCCCGCTCCAGTTCGCCGCCGGTCAGGAAGAGGTAATGCAGCGGTCGCAAGGCTTCGCGGCGCACGCCTGAGCGCAGACTTTCTTCCTCAAACGTCAGACAGGCGGCTATACGCCTTTCCATCGCAGCAATGTCGAGCAGGCCCCCCATGAACTTTACCTGCTCCAGACAAACGTCAAGAACGTAGTCGATCCATGCCACCAGCCCTTGTTCGCTGAGATTGCCACGACCGTCCAGGTCGCCGCGACGGGGCGAGTCGGCGTCCGCCAGGCAAGCGTAATAACGGTCCACCGAGCGTGCGAATCCGCGTAGCGGCGACCACAAGCCATTGGTGTAGCCGAGCGCGCTCAGCATGGCATGCGTGTGCAGGCGCATGACGCGGCCATTGCCGTCGATAAAGGGGTGAATCCAGCCTAGGCGCTGGTGGGCGGCGGCCAGCGCCAGCAACGCGGTTTCGCCCCGGCGGATATCGCCATAGTACTGGCTCCAGCGCACAAGCAGGCCCGGCAAGCTGTCGTGGGCCGGGGCGATGTGGCGCCCCACTTTCACCTCGCGCTGGCGCAATTCGCCCGGAACGATGGTTTCACCCTCGGCAGTTACCCGGTCTTCTGCCGACAGACGTGAGAATAGTTCGCAGTGCAGATCCTGAATCCCCGCCGGGCTATAGAGCAAGAGGCCGCCGGATTCACCGCTGTAGCGTTGCTCGACAACCGCTTCGGTCTCAATGTGGGCGATGGCCAGACGTTGCCGTGAGGCAAGTTCCTTGTTGGCGGAAAAATTTCGGGCAATGGCCTGTTCTATTTCCAGCGGACGAGTGTGTTGCCCCTCGATGCGGTTGGTGTAGTAGGAGTTCATCCCGCGCAGCAACCCACGCAAACCGGGGGCGATAGGCATCCCGGCCAGTTGGGTGGCACTGCGCGACAGGTCATGGGCCTTGGTCAGCAGAGGCTCCTGCTTTGCCAGCGAAGGAAGTAGCGGTTCGAATTGATACGGTGCGTCGTACATGGCGGCTCCTTTTGCGAACATTATGTTCCGCCGAGGCGATTGATTCAATTGTTTTATTTCGCCTTTTGCGTAATTATTTGCGTACATGAATGCGAACTCTTAGCACCAGCCCATCGCCGCCGGATTGATCGGTATCGAAAAGTTATTCGACCCTGCCTCCCTCTGTTTTATAGATAAGTAGATAGGGGATACCACAGTTTCAGAGCCGTTCACACCAACTCGCTGACCGCTTTGATAAGGCCTTTGCCGAGCATCCAACGACCGGGCATGACCTGCCGCTGGACGATGGCCCGTGAGTCGCCCGGCAGGTAAGCCAGTGGCTACAGACGCACCGACTATCCCCAGCGAATCACGGCGGCGCCTAGTGCAACCAGGACCGCACCGGCGGCGCGCCAGCGGCCCATGCGCTCCCTTAGTAATAGTGCCCCGAGCAGGACGGCAAATATTACTGAAGTTTCGCGAAGGGCGGCGACGGCAGGAATGGATGCTTTGGTCATTGCCCAGAGCACAATGCCGTAGGAGCCTAGCGTTAGAACCGAGCCGGCAAGGGCGGGGGCCCAGCGACGGCGCAAGTGAGTCATGACGGCTCGGCCGCGTTGCCACCAGGCGATGGCAAAAATACCCCAGGCGTCAAGAAAAAACAGCCAGAGCGTGTAGGACGCCGCGCTGCCCGACAGGCGTACACCAATGCCGTCAACAATTGTATAGGCAGCGATGATAACGGCGTTACAGCAGGCAAACCATATTCCGGCCTTGGCCACGGCTGCCCGCCTGAAGCCAAGCCAGGCCGGCAGCGTGATTCCGATGCCAATCAGGACAATGCCCGCCAACAGGCCCGGGGTGATTGTCTCTCCAGCCAGGGGCGCGACCAGTGCCACCAGCACCGGGGCGGTGCCGCGCATGAGCGGGTAGGCAATGGACAAGTCTGCGTGACGGTAGGTTTCGATCAGGGCCATAAAGTAGGCGATATGAATGAATACCGTCACACCAAGCCAGGGCAAGCTTTCCGCTGCCGGCAATGGCACAAAGGGCAGCAGGCAGGCCGAAATCAAACTGCCGCCCACCGCCAGGCCGGCAGTATCCAGCAGACGGTCCGGGCTGGCCTTGACCAGGTAATTCCAACTGGCGTGCATCAATGCCGACAGCAGCACCAGCAGGGCGACCGGGGTGGTAATCATCCCTGCCAGGGCAATGAATAGGTTTTTACGTTGGTAAAACTCTTCATGGCTTCGATGACACCTTCCTTGTAGCCAAGACCCGAGTCCTTGATGCCGCCAAAGGGGGTCAGTTCAAGCCGATAGCCTGGTACTTCGCCGACATTGACACTGCCGACATGCAATTCATTGACCAATCGTGTAATGACATCCAGGCGCTGGGTGCAGACACCGGAAGAAAGGCCGAAGGCGGTGCCATTGACGATGGCAATCGCTTCATCCACTGTTTCAAAGCGGATGATGGGAGACACCGGGCCGAAGGTTTCCTCACGCACCAGGGTCATTCCTGGCCGCACATGGTCGAGAAGGGTGGGTGAATAGAGCGCGCCGTCCCGGATGTTTCCGCACAACAGATGTGCTCCCTGAGCGACCGCTTCATTTACGCGTGACTCGAACAACTTTGCTGCAGCGCAATCGATGACGGTGCCCATATCCAGCGTGTCGTCCATCGGATCACCGTAAGTCCAGGCCCGCGTTTTAGTCAGCAATTTCTCGACAAACTTATCGGCGACGGCCTGATGCACAAGGATGCGTTTTACAGCAGTACAGCGTTGCCCGGAATTTTTGTAGGAGCCGCCAGCGGCAAGGCTGGCGGCTTCATCGAGATCTGCGTCATCCATGATGATAAGGGGGTCGTTACCGCCTAACTCCAATACAATCCGCCGATAACCGACTTTTGTGGCGATGTGTTTTCCGATGCTGACGCCACCGGTAAAAGTGACGAGATCAATCGCCGGATTTGTCAGCAGTTCATCGGCAATTTCTGATGGATCGCCCGTGACAACCTGGAACATTTCAGGGGGTAATCCTGCTTCGTAGAGGATGTCGGCCAGAAGAAGTGCCGAGAGTGGCACTTTTTCAGATGGCTTGAGTACCATCCGGTTGTTGGTGGCAACCGAGGGCACGATCTTGTGCGCGACCTGGTTCATCGGGTGATTGAACGGTGTAATGGCCGAAATCACACCCAGCAACGGGTCACGCTGGGTGAACACGCGCCTTTGGCGACCGTGCGGGGTAATGTCGCAGGAAAAAACCTGCCCATCGTCCTGTAAAGCCGCATTGGTACCAAAAATGAGTACATCGCGAACGCGGCCGGCCTCGTAGCGGCTGTCCTTTTTGCACAATCCGGATTCGGCAGTGATGAGATTGCTTATTTCCTCGACGCGAGCCACAACGATTTCTGCAGCACGCTGGAGAATGCAAGAACGCTCGTAGCGCGACAGGCGTGGTTTGTAGGCCAGGGCAATGGCGAAAGCTCGTCGTACATCCTCCACGCTGGCTTTGGGTACCGATCCGATGCAGGTGCCGGTAAATGGATTCCGGACTTCGATGACGCGATCACGTTCCTCATGCACACCACAGATGCGCATGGTTTCTTTTCGAAAGTTCATGGGATTACTCCAGAGTGAATTGAAAATATCGATTTGTTACTGCTTGCGCTCCGTGAGGAGCGGAATGACGGCTTCCTGATCGGCAAGCAATCGTTGCAGGCGCTTGCGGCTAGCCTCAATGTGCACACGAATGAGACGACAGGCCAGTTTTCCGTCGCCTTCGGTGATGGCCGCAAGCACGGCTTGGTGATCCCTCACTGAAGCCATCAAGCTGGATGCATCACGGACCTTTACGTGTGCCTGATGGCGAAACAGAGAAAGCTCGTTGACCAGTCGACGATAACTATCCAGCAACGTTTGATTGCCGGTCAGGATGGCCAGGCGGTCGTGAAACTCGATGTTGCAGGCATGGGCATTGGCGAAATCCCCGTTGCTGGCCAGCTTCTCGGCACTGGATAGCAAAGTTTCTAGACTCTCCAGCCACGAAGCCTTGGTGTCCGGGGGGGCGGCTGCGAGCTTTTTTACGATAAGTTCTTCCAGCGCCACGCGCACTTCATAAATCTCGTCGGCCTCGGTTGCGGTGATGTTACGAACGAATACGCCCCGATTTTTCTCGACGCGCACCAGGCCCTTTTCCTCCAGGCCGCGAAATGCTTCGCGTACCGGACCTCGCGAAACCCCTAGCAGTTCGGCCAAGGGGATTTCGGTGAGCTTGCTACCCGGTGCCAGTTGCCCCGTAACGATCATTGTTTCCAGGTGCTGTTGAACCAGTGAGGGCAGGGAATGGCTCTGCAATAACTGGATGGCGCTGGATGGGTGGTCGGGAAGTTGTTTATTCATGTTTTTAATCAAACCGAAATATTGATGGCAGATACTTAACTTATAGATTCGTTGCTTATTGTAAACAATCTGCAACATTCGAAGTATAGATTGCGAAGTGTTGCAGTTTGATTAATCACACGCAGAAAGTATTCGGGACGCCATGGGAACTGCCATCCAGATCAGAAATCTCAGCAAGACATTTCCATCCTGCAAGGCATTGCAGGATGTCAGCCTCGATATTGACTCGGGTGAAATGGTGGCTCTGATAGGCGCTTCCGGATCGGGCAAGTCGACCCTGCTCAGGCACATTGCCGGATTTATTGCGGCCGATGCCGGCAAGATCGTTGTGCTGGAGCAACTGATACAGCAAGACGGGAAGGTGGCGCCAAGGATCCGCAGCCTGCGCGCCAATATCGGTTTTGTCTTTCAGCAGTTCAATCTGGTCGGCCGCTTGCCGGTGATTACCAACGTGTTGACTGGCCTGCTTTATCGAACCAGCCTGTGGCGCAGTTTGCTGATGCGCTTTTCGCTGAATGAGCGCCAGCAAGCACTGGAAGCGCTGGTCGCGGTGGGTATCGAGCAGTCTGCCTGGCAACGTGCCGCCACCCTGTCCGGTGGCCAGCAACAACGGGCAGCACTGGCGCGCTGCATGGTGCAACGCGCCAAGGTGATTCTGGCCGATGAGCCAATCGCTTCGCTCGACCCGGAATCCTCACGCAACGTCATGGAACTGCTGGCGTCAATGAATCGGAAGCGCGGCTGTACGGTAGTCGTCTCCCTGCACCAGGTTGAATTCGCGCTCAAGTATTGCCCGCGAACCGTCGCCCTGCATCGCGGTTGCGTTGTATACGACGGACCTTCGGCGGCCCTGACGCCGCAATTGCTGGGCGAACTGTATGGCGCGGACGCCAAGGAACTGTTCGGCAAGATGCTCGATAGCCCGGCAATGAAGCAACCTGAACCCGGGCTCAGCCTCGCCATGGCTGCGGCCCGATAACCATTTTTTATCCAGCACCACCCTTTGAAGGAGAAACCATGATTCACAAGATCAAATCCCTGTTGGCGGTTGTCGCCATCGTTTTATCGGGCGTTGTTCATGCCGCAGAGATCAAAGAACTCAATTTCGGAATTATCGCCACCGAAAAGGCGGGGGCACTCAAACAGATGTGGGAGCCCTTCCTTGACGACATGTCAAAAGCGGTCGGCGTAAAGGTGAATGGCTTCTACGCCACCGACTACGCCGGAATCATCGAGGCGCAGCGTTTCAACAAGGTACAAATTGCCTGGTATGGCAACAAGGCGGCGATCGATGCCGTTGATCGTGCCAGTGGCGAAGTCTTTGTGCAGTTTGTCGATCTCGATGGCACGCCCGGTTATTACTCCTACATCATTTCGCATCGAGATAGTGGTATTACATCGCTTGATCAGGTGCTGAAAAACGGCAAGGAATACACGTTCGGGATCGGTGATCCGCAGTCCACTTCCGGTACGCTGGTGCCGACCTATTACGTGTTCACCATGAACGGGCTGGATCCAAAAACTCATTTCAAGGCCATGCGCTCCTCCAATCACGAGGGCAACTTTCTCGCGGTTCTTAACAAGCAAGTGGATGTAGCCACCAGTAACAGCGAGATGACCCAGAAGATCAAGGAGAAGTCCCCCGAGAAAATGGAGCAAATCCGGATTCTTTGGACTTCGCCCCTGATTCCGCGCGATCCGCTGGTCTGGCGCAAGGACCTACCGGCCGACATGAAGAAGAAGATTCAGGATTTCATGGTCGGCTACGGCAAGGACGATCGGGAAAAAGAAATTCTGAAGAATATGTATCGCCTGGCTGGCTTCAAGGCGTCGACCGATGCCCAGTTGCTACCCATCCGCCAACTCGAACTTTTCAAGGATCGTCGCAAGTTCGAGACCGACGTCAATATGTCCGAGACGGACAGGAGTGCCAAGCTGGCTGAAATTGACGCCAAGCTGAGCGATCTCGCCAAGCAGATGAAATGATCGTGGTTGTGAATCTCATCGAATGGCTGTGTTTTTCAGCAGCCTTTTCTGATTCCATCCGTTGTGACTTGTCATGAACCTAAAAAACTCAGTTGAGAGCGACAAATTGACCGCAAAGCCAGGTTTAACGGGGGGGTGGCCCTCACCCCAACCCTCTCCCACAGGGAGAGGGGGTTTGCACCCTTCTCCCTGCGGGAGAAGGGCCGGGGATGAGGGCTTGCGACATTGGCATTACATCCAACCGAGGTTTTAAGGATGAACATCAAACCAAGCATCCGCGATGTGCCATTGGTTCCACCCCCGACCAGTCTGACAACGAATCTGGCGTGGGGAGGACTTTTCATTCTCCTGATCTGGTCGTGGGAAGGCGCCGACATGCGGCCGCTGGATTTGATCAGGGATTCAACCAACATGGCCGTGTTCGCCCGGGACTTTTTCCCGCCGAATTTTCACGACTGGCGCATGTATCTCATGGAAATGGCGATCACCATACACATTGCCATCTGGGGTACGGTGCTGGCGGTGATTTGCGCCATTCCCTGCGGCTTGCTGTCGGCGGAGAACCTCGTCCCCAAGTGGGTCTATCAGCCGATGCGCCGTGCGATGGACGCTTGCCGCGCCATCAACGAAATGGTCTTCGCCATGCTGTTCATCGTTGCCGTGGGTCTTGGTCCCTTTGCCGGGGTCATGGCGCTCTGGGTCCATACCACCGGTGTGCTCGCCAAGTTGTTTGCCGAAGCGGTCGAGGCGATGGATCCCCGTCCCGTGGAAGGCGTGCGCGCCACAGGCGCCAATGCGCTTGAGGAAATTCTTTACGGCGTTATCCCGCAGGTTTTGCCGCTGTGGATTTCATACGCGCTCTACCGCTTCGAGTCGAACGTCCGTTCGGCCTCGGTGGTCGGCATGGTGGGCGCCGGAGGCATCGGCGTGATTCTGCATGAAGCCATACGCGGTTTCGACTATGCAGAAACGGCGGCAGTGCTGATTTTCATCATCATCTCCGTCACGCTGATCGACCTGATTTCCGCCCGTATCCGCCAATGGGCCATTTAGTCCATATCAACAAGAACATCGCAAGCTTCAATTCGGAGAACATTCAATGAGCAGTCAAAGCATTCTATTAAATGGCGTTACCTACCGTTGGCCTTCGCGCCCTGTCGTCGTCGTCTGCATCGATGGTGGCGATCCTGCTTATATCGAGCAGTGCATCCGCGACGGGATCATTCCTAACATCGCCCGTTTCATGCGCGAGGGCTTCAGCGCGATTTCGGATGGTACGGTACCGAGCTTTACCTGCCCCAACAACATGTCGCTGATTACCGGCGCGCCGCCTGCGGTGCATGGCATCTCGGGCAATTACTATCTTGATGTCGCCACCCGCGAGGCCGTCGTGATGACGGATCCGGCGTTGTTGCGTAGCCGCACCATCCTGGCCGAGTTCGCCGATGTCGGCGCAAAAGTCGTCTCGATCACGGCCAAGGACAAGCTGCGCAAGCAATTGGGCAAGGATCTCGATCTGACCCGGGGGAATATCAGTTTTTCGTCCGAGAAAGCCGATCAGTGCAGCTTGCAGGAAAACGGCATCGAAAACGTTCTCGACCTGGTAGGCATGCCGCTGCCGGACATGTATTCGATGGACTTGTCGCTGTTCGTACTCGAAGCCGGCGTGCGTCTGCTCGAGCGTGACCGCCCGGACCTGATGTTTCTATCGCTGACCGACTACATCCAGCATAAACATGCGCCGGGCGATCCGGTGGCCAACGAGTTCTATCGCCGCATCGATGAGAAGTTTGGACGCCTCGCCGAGTTGGGTGCGATCGTAGCGCTGACGGCGGATCATGGGATGAACGACAAGTCGACGCCGGCAGGCAAACCCAACGTGATTTATCTGCAGGATATCCTTGATCAGGAGTTCGGGATGGGCGATACACGCGTGATCTGCCCCATAACGGATGCTTTCGTGAAACACCATGGGGCACTGGGCGGTTTCGTGCGCGTCTGGTGTCTTGGCGGCAAGGCAACGCCGGAAGCAATCATCGATCTGCTCAAGGACATGCCCGGTATCGCAGCTGCACTCGACAAGGCAACGGTCTGTCGACAATTCGATCTACCGCCTGATCGCGAAGGCGATGTTGCGGTCATTGGCGACATAAATGTCGTCATCGGAGCCTCCGAGGCCGAACACGATCTGTCGAGTCTGGGCGACGCCCGGTTACGCAGCCATGGCGCCGTGACCGAAGCACAGGTGCCCTTCATCCTGAATCATCCTCTGAGCGAGAGCTATCGGCAGCGTGCCGCCAGCGGAACACTCAAGAGCCATCAGATTTTCGACTATGCAATCAACGGCGTTGAAGTGCGTCCATGAACATTACCCCAAGCGGCAGAATTGCCGTCTATGATCAGGCCAACGCACCCTTTCAGATTCGTGAATACCCCTTGCACCCGCCGAAGCCAGGAGAAGTGCTGGTGCGCATTTGCATGTCCACGATCTGTCGCTCCGACATCCATTCCTATCAGGGACATCGCCCCAACCCCTGTCCCGGTGTGCTCGGTCACGAGATTATCGGCGTCATCGAGGCGCTCGGTGACGGTGTGGACAAGGACATGCGCGGCGACTCGCTGAGTCCCGGCGACCGCATTACCTGGAGCGAATATTTCATCCCGGGTCGCAACTACTTCAGCGAGATATTGGATCTGCCACAGAAATCGCCCGGTGTGGATAAATATGGGCACATGGCGGCGGCAACCTTGCCACATCACCACGGCGGTTTCGGGGAGTATTGCTACATCCTGCCGAATTCGTGGATTTTGCGTTTGCCCGACGAACTAAGCGATGAGGAGGCGACACCCATCAATTGCGGCGTAGCGACGATGATCGCCGCCACCGAAGCCGCCAACATCCGGATGGGGCAAACGGTGGTGATCCAGGGGCTGGGTCTGCTCGGATTGTATGGTGCAGCAATCGCCAAAGCGCGTGGTGCCCGTGCCGTGATTGGACTTGATACCGTTCCTGAACGGCGAGAGCGGGCCTCGCAGTTCGGGGTGTATCTCGCCCTCGACCCGGCAACCACCGACAAGGCCAATCTGTTGCGCCAGATACGGGAAGTTTGTCGTCCCGAAGGCGCAGATGTCGTGATCGAGGTCTGTGGCGTGCCGGAGGTCATTCCCCTGGGCATCGAGATGCTTCGCGTCGGTGGCACGTATGTTCTCGCTGGCGTGGTCAATCCGGATGCACTGGTGACAATCGACGCCAATCTGTTGCTCCGCAAGCTACTCACGCTGCGTGGTGTGCATAACTACCACCCGCGCAATCTGATTGAAGCCCTCGATTTCGTGGTGGCCAACCGTCGGCGCTTTCCATTTCATGATCTGGTCGATGGCAAGTATCCGCTCGATCGGGTGAATGAAGCCATGGCCGATGCCGCCGCCCGGCGCGTGTTACGTGCCGCCATTGTTCCCTGATCCTGATGGAGATGAAAATGAATGAGCCAGTTCTATTGACTCCGGGGCCGTTGACCACATCCGCCGCCACCAAGGAAGCCATGCTCTGCGACTGGGGGTCCTGGGACAGTGCCTTCAATGAAATGACGGCATCGGTTTGCAAGGAACTGACAGCCATTGTCGGAGGTGAAGACAGCCACGTCTGCATTCCCCTTCAGGGGAGCGGCACCTTTGCCGTCGAGGCCGCCCTGGGAACGCTGGTACCGAAGCAAAGCAAGGTTCTGGTACCCAATAACGGCGCTTACTGCCAGCGCATCGTGCGCATACTTGGTTACCTTGGCCGTGAAGCCGTCGTGCTGGAGCATCGCGAGGACGAACCAGCCGACCCTGCGCGTATCGATGCCGCCCTGGCCGCCGACCCGGCAATCAGCCATGTCGCCCAGGTCCATTGTGAAACAGGCACCGGCATCCTCAATCCGCTAGCGGAAATCGCCGCCGTGGTCGCGGCGCGGGGCCGCAAGCTGATTATCGACGCCATGAGTTCCTATGGCGCGATTCCCATCAATGTTCGCGAAATTCCCTTTGACGCCCTGGTGGCGGCATCCGGCAAGTGCCTGGAAGGGGTGCCGGGGATGGGCTTTGTCATTGCCCGAAGCGAAGCGCTGGAACACGCCGGAAATAATAGCCATTCCCTGGTCCTCGATCTTTGCGATCAATGGCGTTATATGCAGAAAACAGGCCAATGGCGCTTCACCCCGCCAACCCATGTTGTCGCGGCGTTGCGCAAGGCGCTGGATCAGTATTGGCAGGAAGGCGGTCAGCCGGCTCGCCATAAACGCTACTCCGAAAACTGTGCAGCACTTATCAACGGAATGCGCGCTCTGGGGCTTCGCACTTTTATCGACGATGCCGACCAGGCACCCATCATTGTCACCTTCCATGCCCCCGCAGATGAAGCCTACGATTTCGTCGAGTTTTACCGGCGGGTACGCGATAAGGGCTTCATCCTGTATCCAGGAAAGCTGACCGCTGTCGATACTTTCCGCGTCGGATGCATTGGCGCCATCGACGGGGAGGTCATGGACAGGGCGGTGACCGCGGTCAGCGCGGCACTGAATGAAATGGGCGTAATTCATCAGAATCATGCATGACCAGGCCGGCAGCGAATCTCTGGTGCGACTTTTATCCAAAAACCTCAGTTGGATGTGATGCCAATGTCGCAAGCCCTCATCCCCGGCCCGCAGGGTGAAGGGTGTAAACTCCCTCTCCCTGCGGGAGAGGGTTGGGGTGAGGGCTAAACACCCGTCAAACCTGGCTTTGCGGTCAATTAGCCCCTGTTAACTGAGGTTTTTAGGTTTAATCGTCAGCGCGCGTAAGGTCAAAACGCTGCTGGCTCCCGATCCAACCCTCCATGCATCGGTTTCCGGAGGTGGAGTCGAGGAATCGTGGAATCGTGGAATCGGGCCAGGGAATCGATGGTGCCAGACTCCATCGAACTCTCTTTTCGCTTAACCGGTTAACGCCAGGATCATTTAACCTATAAAAAGCAGTTGACCACAGCGAACACGGCGAACACAACGGAAAAACAATGACTTGCAATGTTTTCATGACTCACCCTTTGGGTTAGCCATGAAATCCTGAAAAACTGAGGCTTTTCGCTGTGCCCGCCGTGTCGCCGTGGTTTGAACTGAGGTTTTTAGGTTTAATTCTAACTCTATCGATTTCATGTCGATTTCCGAAAAACGATCAATCTGCGGAGAATAGACTTCTTATTCTCCGCAACATATGCGGCCAATATCTTGCCTTTGCGGAGAATAAGCACCACAATCTCCGCATGAAAAACAGAGAACCCATCTATATTTGGCAATACGGCGACTGGCCAAAATGGCACTATGACCTGACCACGCTGACCAACCCGCTGGCACGCGTCAGCCGCGCTCAGGGACAGTTGATAGGCAGGCTCACCGACGTCGGCATGGACTTGCGCAATCAGGCTAGCCTCGTTGCGCTGACTGCAGATGTGCTCAAGACCAGCGAAATCGAGGGGGAACTACTCGATGCAGAGACCGTGCGTTCCTCCATTGCCCGCCGCTTGGGGGTGGACATCGGCGCACTCGCGCCGAAGGATCGTCATGTCGAAGGCGTGGTCGAGATGGTGCTCGATGCCACCACGAACTGCGCGACGGCATTGACTCAGGATCGTCTGTTCTCATGGCATACCGCGCTTTTCCCTACCGGCTACAGCGGGCTGACCCGGATTCAGGCCGGAGCATATCGGAATGACAGCAATGGCCCGATGCAGGTCGTCTCCGGTCCTATCGGTCGGCAAAAGATTCATTTCGAGGCGCCACCAGCAGGCAGTCTGTCCAGCGAGATGGCCTGCTTTTTCGACTGGTTGAATGGCGACACCAAGGATCACGCCATCCTGAAAGCCGGTCTGGCCCACCTGTGGCTGGTCACCCTGCATCCCTTCGACGATGGCAACGGCCGCATCGCGCGCGCCATCGGTGACCTGTTGCTGGCACGTGCAGACGGCAGTCCACAACGCTTCTATAGCCTCTCGGCACAGATCCAGCACGAACGACGGGATTACTACGACATCCTGGAACGTACGCAAAAAGGCGACCTCGACGTTACCGCCTGGCTGCTCTGGTTCCTTGACAACCTTGGGCGCGCCATCGACAGCGCGCAGGTCACTCTGGATGCCGTGCTCGGCAAAACGCGCTTCTGGCAGCGCTGGGCCACAACACCGATCAACGAGCGTCAAGTGAAACTGCTAAACCGCCTGCTCGACGGATTTGAAGGAAAACTCACCAGCAGCAAATGGGCCGCCATCGCCAAATGCTCGCCGGACACGGCGTTGCGCGACATCTACGAACTGGTCGCGCTTGGCGTTCTGTGCAAATCGGAGTCCGGGGGGCGGAGCACTTCCTATGATCTCAAGGTTTGATGGTGCTGGGCAGGTTGATTTTTGTACACCAGAGAGGGAGTGAAAAGAATGCGCACCTGACCCTCTATGGTCGCGCAGCGCGGTGGCTCAGTAATAGGTAGCCTGCGAGCCAATGGATACGGGCACCTTGAAATGGCATGCGCCAGGAACCAACAGCCATAAGGCCTCCACGGCAGGCTACCTGTAGATAGCCTATTGGTGCGGGCTGCAGAGCAGCAGCTTGAAATCCGTGATCTGCCGCGGCTTGCCTGCCGATTTCGGCTCTGAAAACCGTGCCCCTGTTTCTTTTGTCTTCAAACATATACTATGAAGGCATCGAATGCATTTTTATGAGGTGATGCTATGGCAATGCTAACCGTGCGCAATCTGCCCGACGAGGTGCACCGCGCATTGCGGGTGCGAGCCGCTCAACATGGGCACAGTACCGAAGCCGAAGTCCGCGAGATTCTGGCCGTCGCGGTCAAGCCAGAG
>NZ_JBMOJE010000023.1:0-51638 GCF_049316945.1 Propionivibrio sp.
ATCAATGCAGGTGAGAAGATAAAATCGGGAAGTTATTTCGTAGCCGTTCCTAAGCAGCCCCTCAGTTTTCACGGGTGGCTGACTCCATCGTCGAGTAGACCGGTTTCTCTCAATGAAGTCCGCGCTATCCACCTGTCGACACTTTTATTGGACGCCTCGCCGCACGCGGCTACTACGTGATCGCAAACGATTTTGCTGTGCATCATTAATTGTCACCAAGCCCCTCACAGAACCGTGCTTGCGCTATTAACGCACACGGCTCCTCATTAGAACCATTTCACAGAGTTAGAACAGATTGACCATGATTCTCGGTGTCGGCAATGAATAGCGAGCTAACAGCTTTCCAAATTTCGCCCAACTGTAACACCCCGACTTGCCTCGCCGATTCAGCCATTCGTAGAGTATGCCCCGCACTTCATAGTCATAGTAATAGGCGCATAAACCACGTGGCGCGGTGTGACGCACGAAAACCGCACGACTCTCCGTCTTGGGACGTTCATGCTTCAGGTAAGCGGCGATGGCCTTGCCCGTGGTTGCCGGCAATGGCATCGCATCGTCGCGGCGACTCTTGGTGTGACGGAGCGTGATCGTACCGGCACGCCAGTCGATGTCGTCAAGGCTGATTCGAGCGACCTCGCCGCTTCGTAGCCCGAGATCGAGCGCACAACGCACAATGGCGTCAGCCCGCCGCATGGAACGACCGGGTTGGCCGAGCGACTTCACCAACTGTTCCACTTCTTCGGCCGTCAGAGTCTTGGGTAACGATGACAGTTGCCAGTTGGCGGGGTAGGACAGCACACCAACCAACCCATGTACCGCATTGCCACGTGTTGCACGGTAGCGAAAGTAACCGCGCAACGCCGCAACGACTGTTCCGGCATTCGCCGGCTTGCTGTAAAGCTTGGCCTGCTCTGCGAAGAACCGTCGTACATGGTCTGGTTTGATCGCAGATATCTTGATGGGACCATCGCAGAATTGAGAAGTCAGTAGCCGACTGACAATCCGCAAGTTCATGCTCCGAGTCTTGGGTGCCAGGCCGCGTACGTGATCCATATACTCGCCGTAGCGATTCAGTTCTTTGTCCGCCAGACTCCGCCTTGCCTTTGGCCGAGAAACGATACTTATGTCATGCAGTTTGAGTTTCATGATGATCTCCTTATGAGGGACCATCACTGCACCTTTCCGAAAAAACCATGTCCAGATCTACATCAAACTACTGCAACGTATCCCTTGCTACAATTGGTCCGTACGGTTTCCAAGAACACCGACTACACATAGTTTCAAACTGTGCATAGGGTCGAAAGTGGCCGGTTTCGCAGCAATTCCAGATGTATAACTGTTTGCGCATTTCGGCAGTTTCCGACCACAGTACCCAAAGCGATAAAATCAATCGGCCCCTGGATTCCAACCATGCGCAAATTTGTTGATGGTCAAAAAACCCGGCAAAAATTTGGCGTTTCCAACCACGTTTTGTCTATACCGTATTTTGATGTGCAATTATTTGATGTAGAATTTATTTCGATGGCTGGTTCGAGGCCAAGCCCTGAGTTGAGCCGGCCAAGGTGGATGTGATGCAAGGCGCGGGGGCACGTATGTTGCCAGGCAAACTGGCGGTGCCGCAAGCACTTGATTCGTAGTTTCCGAAGTCGAATGGCGGAGGTCTTGTTCATGCTAGATTCCAACCACAGTTCCTATCTGGATCCGATCCTGATCCGCCATGCTCATCAGCCCCGGAATCTGGTGCAGATTCTGCGTGAAGCGCAGGAACATTTCGGCTACCTGCACCCCGATGCCATTGATTACCTGAGTGAAAAGCTCAAATGGCCACGCGCCAGGATCGAAGGCGTAGCGGGCTTTTATTCCTTTCTCCATCTGCAGCCCTGCGGCAAATACCGTGTACTGTTCTCCGACAACATTACCGACCGCATGCTGGGCAATCAGGCGCTGATGGAACGTATGTGCCGCAATCTGTGGGTCGAACCGGGCAAGATTTCGGAAGATGGCCTGGTCAGCATCGATACCACCTCGTGCACCGGCATGTGCGACCAGGGTCCGGCGCTACTGGTCAATGGGCGTGCAATCACCCGCCTGTCGGCCGAACGAATCGACCGTATCTGCGAACTGATTCGCGCCAATACGCCGCTTACAGACTGGCCACCAGAGTATTTCGTGGTTGAAGACAATATCCGTCGGCGGGATGTGCTGCTCTCCGGTGACTGGCATGTGGGTGAGGCGATCAGGGCCGCCATCGCGCGCGGCGCCGAGGCAATGATGGCCGAAATGAAGCTCTCAAATCTGCGCGGACGCGGCGGCGCCGGTTTTACCACCGCCATCAAATGGGAATCGGCGCGGGTCGCCCCGTGCCAACCAGACAATCCGATGCGTTACATCATCTGCAATGCCGACGAAGGTGAACCGGGTACTTTCAAAGACCGTGTTCTCCTGACCAGCTATGCCGATCTGGTCTTCGACGGCATGACCGTGGCCGGTTTCGCCGTTGGCGCAGCGAAAGGCCTGGTTTACCTGCGCGGCGAATACCTTTATCTGCTGCCGGCTTTGCAGGCCAACCTTGACGGACGACGCTGCAATGGCCTGCTCGGTACGGCGGTGTGCGGGCAGGCGGGCTTCGACTTCGATATTGAAATTCATGTCGGCGCGGGCGCTTATGTCTGTGGCGAGGAAACGGCGCTGATCGAATCGCTTGAAGGCAAGCGGGGTGTGCCGCGGGTACGCCCGCCTTTCCCCGTAACCTACGGTTATCTTGGGCAGCCGTCGGTGGTGAATAACGTCGAAACGCTGTGCAAGGCGGCGCTCATCGCGCAGAAGGGTGGCGCCTGGTATGCCAGTCTGGGCACCAAGCAATCAACCGGCACCAAATTGCTGTCCATTTCCGGCGATGTCGAAAATCCAGGGATTTACGAGTATGCCTTCGGCGTCTCGGTGACCCAGGTTCTCAACGACTGCGGTGCCGGTAACGCGCAAGCGGTGCAAGTCAGCGGCGCTTCCGGTATCTGCCTGGCAACGCACGAGTTTGCCCGGCATATCTCGTTTGAAGATGTACCGACGGCCGGCGCCTTCATGGTCTTTGGCGCACATCGCGACATGTTTGAAGTGGCGCGAAATTTTTCCCACTTTTTTGCCCACGAAAGTTGTGGTTTCTGCACACCGTGCCGTGTCGGGACTACATTGGTAGCCAATTTCATGGACAAGATCGCCAATGAACATGGTTCGCAGTACGAGATCAACGAGATTTTCAAGATTCACCGCCTGATGAATGTGGCGAGCCATTGCGGACTGGGGCAGGCTGCGTGCAATCCGATCATCGATACCTTGCTGAAGTTCCGGCCGGCTTACGAGCGGCGATTGCGCTCACTCGACTTCGAGCCGTCCTTCGATCTTGATGAAGCGCTGGCGGCGGCCCGCCAGATGACCGGGCGCGACGATCCGGGCGCACACTTCGGTCTGCAGGCCAGGGAACAGGGGGTTCAATCATGAAACAGGCCACGATGTTGCTGGATGGCATGCCGGTACCTTTTGAAGAAGGTCAGACGATCATGGACGCCGCCATGGCGGCCGACATTTTCATCCCGCACCTGTGCCACCACCCGGAATTCAAGCCGCAGGGCAGTTGCAAACTATGCACTGTCAAGGCCAATGGCCGCTACGTTTCTTCCTGCACCATGCACCCCAAGGACGGCATGGAGGTCGAGAACAACACACCGGATCTGAACGACAAGCGACGGACGATGTTGCAGATGCTTTTCGTCGAGGGCAATCATTTCTGTCCTTCGTGTGAAAAGAGCGGCAACTGCATGCTGCAGGCGCTGGCTTACGAACTCGAAATGCTGACGCCGCATTTCGACCAGTTCTACCCGGATCGCCCGCTCGATGCTTCGCACCCGGATGTCCTGCTCGATTTCAATCGCTGCATTCTTTGCGAGTTGTGCGTGCGCGCCAGTCGCGATGTCGACGGCAAGAACGTCTTCGCGCTTTCGGGTCGTGGCATGACCAAGCATCTGATCGTCAATGCCAAATCCGGCCGACTGGCCGATACGAATTTTTCGCTGCTGGACCGTGCGGCGCATGTCTGCCCGGTCGGCGTCATACTTGAAAAGCGCAAGGGTTTTGCCGTGCCTATCGGCAAGCGCCTGTTCGATGAAAAGCCGATTGGACAGCAGATGGAACGTCTGGCAGGACGCACCTCAAAAGTGGAGGGTTGAGATGGACGCCGTACTGGAAAAAAAGAAACTCCGACTTGCCACTACCTCGCTGGCTGGTTGCTTTGGCTGCCACATGTCAGTTCTCGATATCGACGAGCGCCTGCTCAAGCTCCTCGAACTGGTCGAGTTCGATCGCATGCCGCTTACCGACATCAAGCACTGCGGTCCGTGCGACATCGGCCTGATCGAGGGCGGTGTGTGCAATGCCGAGAATGTGCATGTGTTGCGCGAGTTCCGGCAGAACTGCAAGATCCTGATCGCTCTCGGTGCCTGCGCGGTCAATGGCGGGCTGCCTGCGCAGCGCAACCATCTTGACCTCGGGCAATGCCTGCAGGAGGTTTATCTGACCGGCGAAGGCATCGTCAACGGGCAGATTCCCAACGACCCGGAGTTGCCGCTGCCGCTCGACAAGGTTTATCCGATCCACGAAATCGTCCGCATCGACTATTTCATTCCCGGTTGCCCACCCTCGGGCGACGCGATCTGGAAGTTTCTGACCGATCTGCTCGAAGGGCGGACACCTCGCCTGGGCCATCCGATGTTGCATTTCGATTGAATGACGGAGAGCCTGTGACAATTTTAAGAATCCACCGCAGAGGCACAGAGGCGCAGAGGTTTCGCAGAGAAAACCTTTTTGCGAAGCGGGAGTTTTCTCCGCTTTTTCTCTGCGCCTCTGCGTCTCTGCGGTGGGTGTTCAGCCATTCCCTCACAACTTCTGAGAGAAATCATGAGCTTTGAACTGGAAACTGCTTCCGCCGATCCGAAGACACTGCGCCGTGTTGCCATTGACCATGTGTCGCGTGTCGAGGGGCATGGCAAGGTGACCTTGCTGCTCGATGAAAACGATGAAGTGCAGCAGGTACGCCTGCATATCGTCGAATTCCGTGGCTTCGAAAAATTCATTCAGGGCCGCCCCTACTGGGAAGTGCCGGTGATGGTGCAGCGCCTGTGCGGCATCTGTCCGGTATCGCACCATCTGGCCGCCTCCAAGGCACTCGATTGGGTGGTCGGTGCACCGCAACTGACCCCGTCGGCCGAGAAACTGCGCCGCCTGATGCATTACGGCCAGATTCTGCAGTCGCATGCGCTGCATTTCTTCCACCTGTCCTCGCCCGATCTGTTGTTTGGTTTTGACAGCGAGGTCGGCAAGCGCAATATTGTCGGGGTCGCCGCGGCGTATCCCGAGGTCGCCAGGAAAGGCATTTTGCTGCGCAAGTTCGGCCAGGAAGTGATTCGCCTGACCGCCGGAAAACGCATCCATGGCACCGGCGCCATTCCGGGTGGCGTCAATCGCTCGCTCAGCCGCGAAGAGCGCGACGGGCTACTGGCGGATATCCAGCAGATCATCAACTGGAGCCGCGAAGCGGTGCAGATGGCCAAGGGCCTGCATACAGCCAACCCCGAGTTGTACGACGAATTCGGCACCTTCCGGTCAAATATCCTGTCGATCGTCGGCGCGAATGGCGCGCTCGACTTCTACGACGGCAAACTGCGCGCGCGTGATGCCGACGGCAAGATCATCGTCGATGGCGCCGATGTGCAGTGCTACCACCAGTTGATCCGCGAGGAAGTCAAACCGTGGAGCTACATGAAGTTTCCCTTCCTGGCTTCGCTTGGCCCCGAGGCCGGGTGGTACAAGGTGGGGCCGCTGGCACGCGTGCAGAACTGCGATTTCATCCCGTCACCCCGCGCCGAATCCGAGCGCCTTGAGTTTCTGGACTACGGCAAGGGCAGTTTGATCCACGCACCACTGGCCTATCACTGGGCGCGCATGATCGAAATGCTGCATGCCGCCGAAACGATCAAGAAGCTGTTGCAGGACAACGACCTCTCGGGCACCGATCTGGTCGCTTCCGGCCCGCATCAGCGCGAGGGCGTCGGCGTCATCGAGGCGCCGCGCGGCACTCTGATTCATCACTACCACGTTGATGAGAATGATCTGGTGACCATGTGCAACCTGATTGTGTCGACCACGCACAACAATCAGCCGATGAACGAAGCCGTTCGCCGCGTCGCCAGGCGTTATCTGAATGGCCGCAAGCTGACCGAAGGCTTGCTCAATCATATTGAAGTGGCGATTCGCGCTTTCGATCCCTGCCTCTCCTGCGCCACTCACGCGATGGGCAAAATGCCGCTGGAAATCAAGTTGCTGGATGTCGAGGGGCGTGAAGTCAGCCGCATCACCAAGTCCGGCGATGGCGAATTTTGCCAAGGGTGATGCCAAAGCCGATCTTGCTGCTGGCGATCGGCAATGAAAGCCGTGGCGACGATGCCTTGGGTCCATTTTTGGCCCGTCGCTTGCAAACCTGGCTGGAAAGCATCGGCATGGACAGCCAGGTCGAGATCATCGAGGAGTTCCAGTTACAGATCGAGCACACGCTGGATATCAAGGATCGCCAACTGGTGCTGTTCATCGATGCCGGGCAAGGGACGCCGGTGCCGTTCAATTTTCATGAAGCCCGAGCGAAGCGAATGGATGGGCACAGCACGCATTCTGTAGCACCGGAATCCTTGCTCGGTCTTTATGTCACCGTGAACGAAGCGTCCCCGCCACCGGCTTTCATCCTCTGTCTGGCCGGGGTGAGCTTTGAACTGGGCGCCCCTCTTTCTGCCATGGCGGCTTTGCATCTGGATCAATGCTTCGCCTATTGCCAGCGATTGTTTCACCAGCCGACGCTGCTGTCCTGGCGAGACAAAGTGATTGTGGATGGTAGCTAACCACACTCTGGGCGCTGAGCAATCCTCCAGGCCCCGCGGGCTCTCGCCTGCGCCGTGTCGCCGTGGTTAGAACTGCGGTTTTGAGGATAACCCGACTCGCCCTCTATCGCCTTGATCTCGAGGAGAGAAAAAATTTACCGAGGTCTTTCCCTCGTTGCCATTGAGCCGCCTGTGGCTTGTCGGGTATAGTCTCCGATTGACTTCATTGGAATGTTCCTGATGCCCGATCCGATGGTGAATAACGTGCCTGACCATCGACTGACGGTGGCGGAAGTTCTCGGTTTGCTGGTGGCCGATGGTCTCGTCGACAATACCGAAGCCGCCGCGCTGGTTGCCGAGTGTCGGCTGAAGCGTCTGGTCGCACATCCTCTGGTGATTGTCGCTGACCGGAAGTGGAAATCGCTGCTGGCGCCCTTTCGGATTCTGACTCTGGAGGATATTTCAGAATGGTATGCCGCCAAAATCGGTCTGGAGTATTACCACATCGACCCGCTGAAAATCGATTTCACGGCCGTGACGGATGTCATGTCGAGCGCCTATGCGACGCGCTTTGGCATTCTTCCGGTGCAAGTGACCTCGCTGGAAGTCGTTTTTGCGACAACCGAACCTTATCTGCGGGACTGGGAAAAAGAGATCAGGCCGATTGTAAAAAAGAACATCCGCAGAGTGTTTGCCAACCCGGTCGATGTGGCACGCTATCTGATCGAGTTTTACAACCTTGCGCGCTCGGTCAAGAAGGCTACGCAAGCTGGTGGGCAAAGCGCCGGGCTGTCTTCTTTCGAGCAACTTGTCGAGTTGGGTCGCAGCAATCGACAATTTGACGCCAACGATCAGCACATCGTCAATATCGTCGATTGGCTCTGGCAGTACGCTTTCGACCAGCGCGCCAGCGACATTCATATCGAGCCCCGGCGTGAACTGGGGATTGTGCGTTTTCGCATCGACGGGGTGTTGCATCAGGTTTACCAGATACCGATGAGCGTGATGGCGGCGATGGTCAGCCGCATCAAGATCCTTGGGCGCATGGATCTGGTCGAAAAGCGACGGCCTCAGGATGGGCGCATCAAGACGCGAACGGCCGACGGGCAGGAGGCGGAAATGCGCCTATCGACGCTGCCGACGGCTTTTGGCGAAAAGCTGGTGATGCGGATTTTCGACCCCGAAGTGCTGGTACGAAATTTTACCGATCTCGGTTTTTCTGAAGAGGATCAGACGCGCTGGAAGTCGATGTCGGAAAGCCCCAACGGCATCATTCTGGTCACCGGCCCAACCGGATCTGGAAAAACGACAACGCTCTACTCGACGCTCAAACACTTGGCCACGCCAGCGGTCAACGTGTGCACCATCGAAGATCCAATAGAAATGGTCGAAGGTGCATTCAACCAGATGCAGGTACAGAGCTCGATCGACCTGGATTTCGCGCAAGGCGTGCGGGCGCTGATGCGGCAAGACCCGGACATCATCATGGTCGGCGAAATCCGTGATCTGGAAACGGCCGAAGTGACCGTCCAGGCGGCGCTGACCGGCCACTTGGTGCTGTCCACGCTGCACACCAATGACTCTCCTGCGGCGGTAACGCGCCTGCTCGATCTGGGCGTTCCCTCGTATCTGATCAGCGCCACGGTACTGGGCATCATGGCGCAGCGTCTGGTGCGTGTACTCTGTCCGCATTGCAAGAAGGCCAATCCGGCGACTGCCGACGATGAAGCCATGTGGGATCGCCTGGTCGCCCCGTGGAAAGCCAATCGCCCCAGTCAGTTCCATCATTCGGTGGGTTGTCTTGAATGTCGCATGACCGGTTATCGCGGGCGCGTCGGGCTCTATGAAATATTGATGCTGTCGCCGGACATGAAGCAGGCGATCAGCGATAACGCCGATGTGGCCAAGATTCGCGATCTGGCCTACCGCGAAGGCATGAAACCGTTGCGTATCTCCGGCGCAATGAAGGTAGCGGCCGGCACCACGACGCTCGCCGAAGTATTCAAGGTCGCACCTCCGTCCGAGCGCGCCTGATTTTAATGCTCCATACAACCGGGCTGTAGAGCTTATGGAATGGCGATCTGCAAGCGATGTGCCCTGAGAGCAAGCATTCATGCGGATCTCCAGATGCATGTGCTGAAGATTGCCTATCCATGCGCCTTGCAGGGCATCAGTAGCGATAGCCGCCATGGATGAACGGTGGCCAGCGGCCGACGAGGCTTTCCAGCAATTCCAGTTCTTCGTCGCTGTGGTTGATCACCGAGGCATCGACCGTCATCGGCATCGACGAATCGCGGTAAATATAGAGCGGATGGTCGTGATGCTTTGTCTCGATACGTTCGACGTGATTCGGGTCGGCGGCGAGAATCAGATCCGCCGCGCCATAGCACAGGCAGAAGTACACCCGCCTGGGCTCGGATTCGATGTAGCAACCGGTGCCGCGAATGCCGATCGTGGCCGTCGCTGTCTCCAGTTTCTTGTTGCCTTTGCCGAATACCGAGAGGATCTTGCCGGTCAGTACGCGCATTACGTCTGCGCTGACGCCGGAGAAACTCACTGTACTGCTTTCCCTTTGCAGATAGGCGTCCTTGCCGATGACGTAAATGGCCTCGCTGTCGGAGTCAGTGTTGATCGTGTCACCGGTTCCGACGGACATCCCGGGCCGGGCCGCTTTGCCGTTGATGGTGACAATTCCCGTAACCTTTTGCACACCGGGAGCGATGGGTTTTTCCCCATTGGCCAAGGCATCGCGGATCAGGCCACTGAGGCCTGCGCTGCCGAGCAAGCCGGCGGCGGCGAAGTGTTTCAGCAACTGGCGGCGACGGTTTATTTTACTGAGGTCAATTCGAGGCATGCCAATTCATCCGAGAGTAGTAGGTGTTCAATTTGAGACATATTGGAACAAAGCAGGTTCAGTACGGCGGCCTTGGATTGATTCGGAATTCTCAGCCATATTAATTGAGGAGGGTGGCCAAGCAAGGTAGACAGTTCGCTGAAGTCAGCGTCGCGACTTACGATCACAAAACCATTGTTACGGGCAAAGTTCCAAATTTCGCGGTCGGTAGCCCTTTCCAAACCGAGCAGGCTTACTTGCGAACTGCCAGGGTAGTCAGCTTGCAGAAAAGGGATCAGGCGCCGCGAAAGATACTCGTCCAGCAGCAACTTCATTGCACGGCGAGGGAGTAATGGTTGTGCTCTCTTTGCGCGGCAAAGGCCAGGCAAGCACGAATATCCGCCACTTCCAGTTCGGGGTAGTCTTCAAGTATCTCGGCCTCGCTCATGTCGTCCGCCAGCATCGCGAGAACATCATAGACGGTGATGCGCAGACCCCTTATGCACGACCGTCCGCCACGTTTTCCAGCTTCCAGCGTGATTCTCGACAAGTCGGGCATGGATTTTCCTCCAATAACAATCGCCTCAACGTTACAGCAAGTCTCGTACCGGTCGAGTATATATTTTTGGTTTCAGCTTCCGGCAGCGCGCCGGACACATTCAAGATACTGCTCGCCGTCCATCGTGCCGCCCTCGCGCTGGGCGCGCCAGAGGGTTTCGCCCAGGCACTCCAGGATCGCGTGTTCGGCGTCGTGTACATCGAGCCGCTCGCGCAGGGTATGGTAGGCGGCGCGAATTCCCGGCGGCTGATCGATGCTGATCTGGTCGGCGATGGCCAGGTGCAGCGAAAGATGCAGAAAGGGGTTCATCTGCCCGCTTTCGGGGGTGAACTCCTGTTCGACGGCGGCCTCCGGATTGTCCAGCAGACCGTGGTATTCCGGATGCTCTTCGATCAGGTCGGCGGCAGTGGCTTCGGCACCTTCGAGGACCAGTCGCTGGCGATGTTTGCGCCAGGCTTCGCAGAAGAAGCGGCGAACCTGCTCACGTGATGGATTGAACATGGTCATCCTTGGTTTGCTTGCTGACCAGTGCGGTGACGACGCTGTTCTGTGTCTGCCGGTTCAGGCAATGCGCTCCCTGGGTCATCGGTGCAATCTGGCCGGTGCCGTAAGTGCCGAGTACGGGCAGGCCGGGGAAGCGTTCGCAAAGAACGTCCAGGTCGCGGTCATCGCCGCCGTAGAAATAGGGGCCGCGACCAATGCACGAAAACATCAGGGCGCAGGCAGGTTTGTCGGTCGTTTTGGCCAACTGATCGGCCAACTGATCAAGCGTTTGACGCATGTCGGCTTCGCTGCTGATCGGTTGCCGGATGGCCCAGGCCAGGAGTTGCCCCGGCAAGACACGTTCGGCCAGCGTCAGCGAGTTGTCGGGGTTGGCGGAAATGATGGGAATCGGGTGATAACGACCTTCGGCCAGCGCATTTCTGGTGTTGTTTTCGCCTTCCATCAGCACGGCGGTAACGTGATGCAACTGCAAGGCCGTGGGATGGCGCAGCGCGGCTGGCAGCAAGCGGTTCAGGCTTTTTAAAGCGGTTTGGCCACCAAGCTTTTCCAGGTCGAAGCCGTTGCTGCTGTCGACCACTTGCGCTTCGCCGAGCAGTTGCAATCCACTGGAAACCCCGATGTCCACCTTCGCGCCCAATAGTTGCACGCAACAGCGCTGTTGCTCGCTGAGCCGGCTCTGTTGCCAGACGAGCGCTTCGGCATAGCCTGCGTTGCCGGAGAAACTGCCGCCAAAACGAGGCCCGGTATTGCTCCACTCCGGCGGGAAGGTGCCCCCGGCATAGCTCAGCACCGGGTGCTTGCCGGCCTCCGGGTGACCCAGTGAAAGACCTCGGCCAAAAACCATGACCGCCGCTGCCGGGCGATCAAGGGTCCAGCCGGACTCGGTAAAAACCCCCGAGGCTATTCCACCGGCAACCTGGGTGCATTGAGCCGTGCGGGCGACGGCGGTTATGGTTTGCTGGGCGTGGCGGGAAAACTCGGGAGTCAGGAACAGCAGTACGCCATTGGCGTGCGTCAGCCCGGCCTTTTCGAGCGCCTGATGGACAGCCTCTTCAGCAAGCTGGGGCAGCGGGTCATTGCCTGAAACAAGGGCGGTAGCGACGGTCATCTTGGCGTGGCTTCTTTATAGGGATCAGTTTTCTCTTTGTATTCGCACAGGTCGGCGATGGCGCAGTGCCAGCATTCCGGCTTGCGCGCCTTGCAAACGTAGCGCCCGTGCAGGATCAGCCAATGATGGGCGTCCCGCTTGTACTCCTCTGGGACCGATTTTAGCAGCTTGAGTTCGACTTCAAGCGGTGTCTTGCCCGGTGCCAGTCTTGTCCGGTTGGCGAGGCGGAAGAGGTGTGTGTCGATAGCGATGGTCGGTTCGCCGAAGGCGATGTTGAGTACCACGTTGGCGGTCTTGCGGCCGACGCCGGGCAGCGCTTCGAGTTCTGCCCGGTCGTGCGGTACCTCGCCGCCATGGCGTTCGATAAGCTGGCGGCAGGTGGCAATCACATTCTTCGCCTTGGTCGGGTAGAGGCCGATGCGGTTGATGTATCCGGCCAGCCCGTCTACGCCGAGTAGAAGAATGGTTTGCGCCGTCGGCGCATCGGCAAAAAGCTGGCGCGTTGCCAGGTTGACGCTCATGTCGGTGGCTTGAGCCGAGAGGATGACGGCGACCAGCAACTGGAAGGTGGTCGCGTATTCGAGTTCGGTGGTGGGTGCCGGATTGGCCGCGTGCAGACGTTTGAATATTTCGGCACGCTTGGCCGCGTTCATTGTGCGGGTGCCGGCTCCGGCGCGCGGCGTTGCTGGCGCGCCGCAGCACGTGCCTCGACCCAGTTTTTCCAGGCGATCAGGCAGCCGAGCAGGATGAAGGCGCCGGGCGGCAGCATGGCCAGCAGCAGGCCGGGGTACTCTTTCGGGAGCAGTTGCAGCGGTTGCAGGCCGGGGAAAACCATGTCGATGCCCGAGAACAGCGTGCCACCACCGATAAATTCGCGCATGCCGCCGAGCAGCGCCAGCGTCCACAGCATGCCGACGCCCATGAAAATGCCGTCGAACATCGATTGCAGCGGCGGGTTTTTGTTGGCAAAGGCCTCGACGCGCGCCAGTACGATGCAGTTGGTGACGATCAACGGGATGAAAATGCCGAGTACCAGATACAGTTCATGCAGGTTGGCGTTGAATAGCAGATCAACTACCGTGACCAATGCGGCGACGATCAGGATGAATACCGGGATGCGGATTTCGTGCGGGATCAGGTTGCGCAAGCTGGCAATGGCCAGCCCGGAGATGGCCATGACCACGATGGTAGCCAGCGACAGCATCACGCCATTGACCAGATTGGTGGTAACCGCCAGCAGCGGGCACAGGCCGAGAATCTGGACGATGCTGGTGTTCTGTTTCCAGGCGCCATTGGCGGCGATCTGGCGGAATTCGTCACGGGTGATCATGGCTTCACTCCTTTTACATCGTTCTGCTCAGAGGTTGAAAAAAATGCCTGAACACCCACCGCAGAGGCGCAAAGGCGCAAAGGAAACGCAGAGGAACCCATTTTCTTAAGGTTTTCTCTGCGAAACCTCTGCGCCTTTGCGCCTCTGCGGGCGCGTAGCCTGGCCTCGGGCCATGGATTTTTAAGGTTTTCATTGCTTGTCGAAAAGCTGTTCGCGGTTCTCGGCGACATACAAGGCCGCCTTGCGTACCGCCTTGATCACGGCGCGCGGCGTAACGGTGGCGCCGGCCACCGAGTCGAAGTGCCCGCCATCCTTCTTCACCTTCCATTCGCGCTCGCCGGCAGACGTTGGCGTCAGACCGTTGAACTGGGTGATCCAGGGGCGCTCCTTGTTCTTGTCCTTCTTCGGCTCGATGTAATCGCCGAGTCCCGGCGTTTCCTTGTGCTGCGTTACGCGCACGCCGATCAATGCACCGTCGGCGCCAAGGGCGATGAGCAGGCGGATCTTGCCGGAATAACCGTCGGGGGCAACGGCTTCAAGCACCAGCGCGCTGGCCTTGCCGTCCTTGCGCGCCCGATAGGCCGTCGATTCTTCGTCAAGGCCGAGTGCGGCGCTTGGCGCGACTGGCACGGTATCTTTCAGCAGATCGTTGTCGTAGCGGTTGCGCGGCAGTACCTCGTCGATCAGCTTCATTTTTTCTTCGGCGGCAGCGGCCACGATGGTCGGCAGCGTCCACAAATAGGCGCTCGACAGCAAGCCGGTAAAGATGGCGACGAAGATGAACAGGATGATCGCCGTGCGGGCGGCCATCTTCGCTGCGGTAATCGGTTTGAGCGGAGGCGTCATTGCTTCTTCATGCCGAAAATGGGCGGCTGCGTGTAAAGATCGATCAGCGGTACGCAGATATTCATCAGCAGGATGGCAAAGCCGACGCCATCCGGGTAGCCGCCGAAAACGCGGATTACATAAGCCATTACGCCGGCCGCGAGGCCAAAGATCAGCTTGCCCCTGGGCGTCGTACAGCCGGAAACCGGGTCGGTGACTATGAAGAAGGCGCACATCATGGCACCGCCCGAGAACAGGTGGAAGACCGGGTTCACGAACTGATCCGGATTCCACAGCCAGAGCCCGCCAGCCAGCAGCGAGAGCCCGGCAATGAAGCCGAAGGGCGCGTGCCAGCTGATGACCCGGCGTTGCCAGAGCCACAGTCCACCGATCAGATAGCCGGCGGCGACCCATTCCCAACCCTTGCCGGCAAAACGGCCAAAGACGCGCGTATCGGCCAGGATGGCGGCGACCGAGGTTTGGCCTTCGCCGAGCTTGAGCGCGGTTTTCAGCGCGTCGAGCGGGGTGGCACCGCTCATTGCATCGAGGCGCGGAGCGATGCCGAAGACCAGCGCCAATTGTTGGCTGAAGTCGGCCTTCAGGTCGATCTCCGGCCACTGCGACATCAGTGCCGGGAAGGAAACGATGCACACGGCGAAGGCGATCATGGCCGGGTTGAACGGGTTCTGGCCGAGTCCGCCGTAGAGATGTTTGGCGACGACAATGGCGAACAGTGCGCCGACGACAAGCAGCCACCAGGGGGCGAGCGGCGGCAGGGCCAGCGCGATCAACCAGGCGGTGACGATGGCACTGCCGTCGCCCAGAAACAGGCTTGGCGGCTTGTCGAGCAGCTTCAGCATGAAGGCTTCGGCAAGCAGTGCAGCAGCGGTGGTAATGGCGATCTGCACCAGGACAATCGGCCCGATCAGCCATACGTAGGCGGCGATGGCCGGCAGCAGCGCGGCCAGCACCTGCAGCATGACACGCCTGACGCTGACGTTCTGGACGAGATAGGGCGGGGTGGTGAAGTTCATGTTGTTGGCGGTGTCTCCGGGCTCGAAGCGGTTTGTTCCAATGCGCTGCGGCGTGCTTCAATTTCAGCGATTTCCTTGCGCTGGGCGATGCTCAGGGCGTCGGTATTCTTCGGTTGCACGCTTCCACGTTGCTGCCGGGCACGTTCCATGGCGGCGGCGATGGCCGCTTTCTTGGCCGCTTCGGGATCGACGGGTGCTGCGGCTGCAGGGGGCGTTGCAGCTTCGCCGGAAGGCGTTTCGCTGCTAACCGCGGTGACCTTCTTGGCGGCAGCCGCCTTGGCCAGACGTGCGGCTTTTTCGGCTTTCTCGCGTTCGTCGCGCTCGTTACGGAATTCGAAGCGTGCCTTGGCCGCATCGGCCATGTTCTTGTCCCGTTCTCGCGACCAGATCTCGCTCTTGGCGAAGCGGAAGTATTGCACCAGCGGGATGTGCGAGGGACAGACGTAGCTGCAGCAGCCGCATTCGATGCAGTCGAAGATGTTGTATTCCTGCGTCTTGCCGAAGTTCTTGGCGCGCGCGAACCAGTACATTTCGAAAGGCTGCAACTCGTGCGGGCAGACGTCGGCACAGGCGCCGCAGCGGATGCACGGCATTTCCGGCGGCGCCGGCGGGAACAGCGCCGGCGATCCGGCGATGATGCAATTGGTGGCCTTGACCAGCGGCGCGTCGAGGCTGGGCAGGACAAAGCCCATCATCGGGCCACCCATCAGGTAACGGTCGGTATCGGGTTTTGGCTTGCCGAGCGCAACGAAGTCCCTGAGCGGGGTGCCGAACATCACCTCCCAGTTGCGCGGCTGTTCGACGTTGCCGGTGAGGGTGACGATGCGCGAGAGCACCGGTTCGCCGTGGGCCAGAGCACGCCAGGCGGTGTAGGCGGTCGCCACATTGAAACACTGCACGCCCATTTCGGGCGAGCGCTTGCTGGCCGGGACTTCCTTGCCGGTCAGAACGCGGATCAATTGCTTGGCGCCACCGGCCGGGTAGCGTGTCGGTACGGCAATGACCTCAAAGTTTTCACCGAGCTTTTCGACGGCTACTTTCATGGCCGCAACGGCTTCCGGCTTGTTGTCCTCGATGCCGATCAGTACCCGCTTGGGGTTGAGCAGGTCACGGAAAATTCCCGAGCCAAGAACGATGCCTTCAGCACGCTCGCGCATCAGGATATCGTCGCAGGTCATGAACGGCTCGCACTCGCCGCCGTTGATCACCAGCGCATCCATCGGCACCGATTTTGCGGCGGTGAGCTTGGCATGGCTGGGAAATACGGCGCCACCGAGGCCGACCACGCCGGAATCGCGCAGGATCTCGCGCACGCGCTCTGGAGCCAGTGTCTTGTAATCGACCGGCGTGCGCTCGATCCACTCGTCGCGGCCGTCGGTTTCGATGACCACCGAGAGCGTCGGCAGCCCGGAAGGATGCGCGGCGATGCGCTCCTCGACCGCCAGCACGGTGCCGGAGGTGGGTGCGTGAACCGCCGAGGAAATCCACTTGTCGGCCTTGCCGATCAACTGGCCCTTGAGGACGCGTTCGCCAGCTTCAACCAGGGGATTGGGTATGCCGCCAATGCTTTGGTGGAGCGGGACGATCAACAGCGGAGACAACGGCGCAATCCCGATCGGCAACTGCACCGAAGGTGTCTTTTTTGGGTCGGGCTTGACGCCGCCCTTGAATTTGAAAAGTTGCTGGAGCATTCGGTTTGTCGCTGGCGGTCTCAGAGGCTGTGAAAAAATGCTTTAACACCCACCGCAGAGGCGCAAAGGCGGCGCGAAGCCTCCCTGAAGAGGGACAGAGGCAACGCAGAGAAAACCTTTGGGAATGCGGTAATTTCTCTGTTTTTCCTCTGCGCCTCCGCGCCTCTGCGGTGGATTTTCTGGTTCTTCATGCCACTCTTTTCAACTCGATCACCGGATATTTCCATTTCCAGCTATCGATGTTCTCGGTGATGGTTTCCATGCGAATGCATTCCACCGGGCAAGGTTTGAGGCACAGCTCGCAGCCGGTGCACAACGACTCGACGACGGTATGCATCTGCTTGGCGGCGCCGACGATAGCGTCCACCGGGCAGGCCTGGATGCACAGCGTGCAGCCGATGCAGGTCTGCTCGTCGATGATGGCGACCTGCTTGGGTTTCTCTTCCGCGTCGAGCGGTTTGACTTCGCGCCCGAGCAGGTCCGCCAGCTTGCGCACGCCTTCCTGGCCACCGGGCGGGCACAGATTGATCTCGGCTTCGCCTTCGGCAATGGCCTCGGCGTAGGGCTTGCAGCCGGGATAGCCGCATTGTCCGCATTGCGTTTGCGGCAGGATGGCCTCGATTTTTTCCACCAGCGGGTTGCCTTCGACCTTGAACTTGATCGAGGCGTAACCCAGCGCGGCGCCGAGGACGATGGCGCCGAGTGCCATGATGAGGATGGCGGTGATCATCGGGTGCGCATCATTATTGGTACTTGTCCAGGCCGGCAAAGCCCATGAAGGCGAGACTCATCAGCCCGGCGGTGACCATGGCGATGGCAACGCCGCGGAAATAGACTGGAACGTCGGCGCCTTCCACACGTTCGCGAATCCCGGCAAAGAGAACCAGCACCAGCGAGAAACCGATGGCGCTCCCAGCGCCGAAAAGTAGCGATTCGACGAAGTTGTATTTGTTGGCAACGTTGAGCAGCGGCACGCCGAGTACCGCGCAGTTGGTGGTGATCAGCGGCAGATAGATGCCGAGCACCTGATGCAGGACCGGGCTGGTTTTCTGGATCACCATCTCGGTCAACTGGACGATGGCGGCAATGGTGACGATGAATGAAAGGGTACGCAGGTATTCCAGCCCGAACGGCATCAGCAGGTAGTGGTCGATGACATAACTGGCGCCGGTGGCCACGGTGAGCACGAAGGTGGTTGCCGCGCCCATGCCGAAGGCCGTTTCCACTTTCTTGGAAACACCCATGAACGGACACAGGCCAAGAATTTTCACCAACACGACGTTGTTGACCAGAACAGCGCCAATGATGATGAACAAATAATGGGTCATGGTTCGCGTGGCAAGGCAGGAAAAGGCTGCATGGGCGGCTAGGGCTTCAAAGCCCCGGAATTATCCCCTTTTGCCGGGGGGCGTTCAACCCTCTTCGAAGTGACGCTATGCCAGCGCCGGCGCCCGCTTTGGGTTGTTGAATCGGGCCAGTGCCGCTGCCGCTTCGGCGACCAGCGCTGGACCGCGATAGATGAAACCCGAATAAATCTGCACCAGACTGGCGCCGGCTTCGATTTTGGCGACCGCGTCGGCGCCGCTCATGATGCCGCCGACGCCGATGATCGGCACTTCTCCGGCCAGAGCGAGGGAGAGCTTTCTCAATACCGCCGTCGATCGCTCGAAAACCGGCGCACCCGAAAGTCCGCCGGTTTCGTCGGCATTCGGCAGGCCCTGTACCCCGTCGCGCGAAAGCGTCGTATTGGTCGCAATCACGCCGTCCATGCGATGCTGGCGCAGCAGGTAGGCAATCGACTCAATCTGGGCGTCTTCCAGATCCGGGGCGATTTTCAGCGCCAGTGGAACGTACTTGCCGTACTTGTCGGCCAGCCGCTGCTGTTCGGCCTTCAGCCGGCCAAGCAGCGCGTCAAGCGCATCGTCCTTCTGCAACTCGCGCAGATTCTTGGTGTTCGGGCTGGAAATATTGACGGCGACATAGCTGGCCACGGTATAGACCCGTTCCAGGCAGATCAGGTAGTCGTCGGCCGCTTTCTCGATCGGCGTATCGAAATTCTTGCCGATGTTGATGCCGAGAATGCCGCCGCGCTTGGGGAACTGCGCCGTCGAGATGTTGGCCAGCAACTGGTCGACGCCCTGGTTGTTGAAGCCCATGCGATTGATGATCGCCTGTTTTTCCGGGATGCGGAACATGCGCGGTTTCGTGTTGCCAGGTTGCGGGCGCGGCGTGACGGTGCCGATCTCGATAAAGCCAAAGCCAAGTCCAGCCAAGGCATCGACGTGCTCGCCGTTCTTGTCCAGCCCGGCCGCCAGCCCGACCGGATTGGGGAAACGCAGCCCCATCACGGTAACCGGAGCAGGCGGTATCGGCTTGGCCAGCAGGCAGGCAATCCCCGCACGGTTAAGGAAATCGACGCCGGACATCCCCAAGCCGTGGGCGATTTCGGGGTCGATCGAGAAGAAAACCTTGCGGATCAGGGAATAAAGCATCGGCGGATTTTACCTTAAGGGGCCTGTCAGCGGGCTTATTGCACCCTGCCAGGCTGAAAGCCTTGCCAATTGGCGATGTACAAGTATACAAGCCGAAGAGCCAATGAATACGCCACTCTTCAGACTTATTGCTTGTAGATCGCCTATTCATAAGGCCTATAGCCATTCGGTGTAGAATTCTCCGCAACTCATGCCATCACAGCAAAGCCTCAATCCAGTCCCAGCGCTTCTCTTTCACCATCACGAAGCGGCAGCGGCCGTCGGAAAGCCCGGCCCATAAACCACCGATCAGACGGTCATCTTCGGCCGCCAGCCAGCGGTCGGCGCCTTTGTACTCGACGGCGAGGACGGCGCCCGGCTGCTCGCCTGCGCCGGGCAACTGGCACAGGAAGTCGGGGTAGAAACGGCCATCGGCTTTCTGCAGGAAGAAGGAGCTACCTTCGCGGCGCACCAGGTTGCGCACCCAGAAGCGGAGCAGCCCTTTCTGGGCCTGCCCGTCCAGCCAGCAGGCGCATTCGAACTCTTCCTTGCTGTCGAAGTCGCCGATGCGACCGTAGTAGTGCTTGCGGAAATCGAAGCTGCCAAAAATCGACCGCTTGGGATCGTAGTCGCGGCTCGGTGCGTAAGCCTGCGGGTGGAAGTCGAAGGCATAAACATCGCTGACCGCCACGCGCGATGCGGCCTCATCGCCAAACAACACCTGCTGAAAGGCTTTGCCGACCGCTTGCTTGCGCAATTCCCGGATGCGCGCCTCGATCAGGTTGCGGATCTGGAATTTCTGCAGATTGACACGGGCCAGAGTGAAATTTTCCCGGCGTAGTAGCTCGCTCAGCCACGCGGCAACAAAGGCCTGCTTGGCGGCATGGGTGAGCGACGGCTCCGGCAGATTACGGCACAGCCAGGTCGCCAGGCGCACGAGGTCCCAGTTTTCCGGCTGGTAAGCCAGGCCAAGATCGCGTTGCAGTTCGGGCAGAAAACGCGAAACGACCCGTCCGGAGGTCGAGTCCACGTCGATTTCCCCGCCCTCCGAAACCTTCAAACCGGCACCTAGCGCGCTCAGATTGTCCGCGGTAGGCGCCGCATCGTAAGGCGAGAGATCCCACGGATATTCCAGCACCTCCGGGTCGTCGAACAATACAAACTGGCTCCCCGCCTTGCTCCCCTCTCCCGCTCGCGGGAGAGGGGTTGGGGGAGAGGGCAAGCGCAGAGCCAGTTGCGGAATGCGGAAGCGTTCCCCCAGTTCCGCCGGTGTCTGGAAAAATTCGATCGCCGTTGTCCGGCTCACCTCTGCCGCTTGCACAATGGCCGCCAGCGCCGCTTCAGAGTTCACCGAAACCTTCAGCGCGTCCGTTTCATCCTCGCTCAGCGGCGCAATAAGGGTCAGGGTATTGAGCTGGCCATCCCAACTCAGCTTGTCGCGGATCGGCTTCGGCAGGCGCTGGAGATCGGGCTTCTCGGTTAAAACCACCGGCACCGGCTTGAACAGCACACGGCCACTTTCCAGATCGAGCCGCGCCTGGTCATGATTGGCGGCGGTGACGAACTCACTCACCTCGCGCCGCTCGAAACCGGCGCCGGCCACCAGACGGTCACGCAACGCGC
This sequence comes from Propionivibrio sp., assembly GCF_049316945.1. Classification (GTDB taxonomy): domain Bacteria; phylum Pseudomonadota; class Gammaproteobacteria; order Burkholderiales; family Rhodocyclaceae; genus Propionivibrio. The sequence continues at coordinate 20,896 of NZ_JBMOJE010000023.1, forward strand.
TCGCCGTTTCCGCAAAGTTGCGCGACACCACGAAGGCATACGACTGATTGAGCGGCCGGTTCACCCGATGGCTGGCGCCCGGCTGGCGCAGCACGCGGCCCAGCAACTGCTCGACCGCCGTCGCCGAATGCAGCGAGGCCATGCTGACCAGGATGTAGGCAAACGGGCAATCCCAGCCCTCGGCCAGCGCCTTCTGCGTGATGACGAACTTTACCGGGCAGTTCGGGTCGGCAATGCCCAGCGTGAAGTCGGCATCGATCTTCTCCAGCCCCTTTTCCTCGCTGGTGGCGACGATGATTTCATTGGCCGGAATGCGCTGGTTGCTAATCAACTCCTGGCGCACCCGCTCGAAATCCAGCGTCTCAATACCGGCCCGACGCGGTTCGGACTGGATCAGCACAATCGGGCGCAAATAAGCGGCACCGGTCCGGCGCTCCTCGTCGGCCAGCTTATGCAGCGCCTCGCGGCGGCCGATGGCATCGGCCAGGCACTGCTGCCAGTCCGGCTCGGTTTCCAGCACCACCGGCAGTTTGATCATTTCCTCCGCCTTCAATTCGGCGGCCGAAACGCTGTGCAGCACGTTCGACGGCGTGCGCTCCAGATCGGGTGTCGCCGTCAGCTCCAGCACCCCGCTCGGGCGAAAGCGCGCCAGCATGTCGAAGGCCAGCTCGGTACGGCTGTTATGCGCCTCATCGACGATCACGAAAGGCCGGCGCAGGCGCAGCACGTTGGCCAAAGAGAAGGGCGTCGTCTGCCCGGCGCCCTCACCGTCCTTGAGCAACTCGCCACGCTGCACCGGCGCCAGGTTGTCGAAATGGTGCATCAGCGCGCCGCTCGATTGATACACCTTGCGGCACTCCTCATCCTCCACCTGAAACGCCTGCCGGGTGGCGACGATGATCGTCGTCGAAGTATCCAGCACGGCGCGCGTCACGCTTTTCGCCTCGTCCAGATCGAGCACCGTCAGCGGCCCGGCTTCGCGCAAGGCCGCGTGGTAAGGGTGCTGGCGATTTTTCAAGGCACGCAGCGTCTGGTCGCGGATCGGTTTGCTCGGCACCAGCCACAGGATCACGCTGTGTTCGCCACGCAACAGATGCGTATTGGCCAGCGCCACGCTCTTCGCCGCCAGCCAGGTCTTGCCGCCGCCGGTCGGCACGCGCAGGCAGAAATACGGCATGTCAGCCGGGAAACCCGCCAGCGGGTTATAAGCCAGACCGCGCCCCCACAGGCGTTCGGTGGTCGCGGTAAAGGCTATCGACGGCGAGGGCAGCTCATGACAGGCCTTGAAAAACGCCTCGACGCTCTCAAGCACCTGCGACTGGTAGGTTTTCGGGGAGAAGGCGGTCATGACGATTCCGTGCGGTCGATCCAGTAATCGGGCTCACGATGCTGGTGCGCCAAGGCAATCACATAGAGATGATCGGTTTCCACCGAGTACAGCAATTTGTAGGGAAAGCGGCTCAATGTCAGCCTTCGAATATCGCCATGTTCAATGGGGCAGGATAGCGGCCAGGCACGAATGCGCGGCAGGGCAGAACGGATTTCCTTGCGCAAATGCACCCCAAGCCCTGGCTCTTGCCGGTTGTAATAACGTTCGGCCTCCTCCAGTTCCAGCTTCGCTTCGGGGGAAAAAATCAGGCGCATCAGAACTCCCCGAAAATATCTTCGGCCGGGATGCCCTTTACCTTGCCCGCACGGTACGCAGTGAGGCGCTTTTCGGCTTCTTCCTGCCAAATGCGGTCAATTTCCGGGTTGGGGCGGTCGAGGCTGTGCAGAATTTTCTCTACCACATCGAATCGCTCAGACGGTTTGAGCTTGATCGCCTGCGCGATGATTTCTTCCGTTCTCATGAGAATCTCCTTTCAAAGAAGCTTGAGCAAAAATGGGACTAGGCCAGTCCGGTAGTATCGATAGCGTCCGGAAAATCATCACCCACACTGCCTGCGAAGCGTTTGATAAACGCTTCTGTCGTCAGTTGGCTGGGCGTGGCTGGGGCAATGTGGTAGCGCTGTTCGAGATAAGCGATGAAATCCAGCGTCTCACGTTGCAGATCGGCGGGTAGTGCCCGCGCATGGGCGTAAATCGTATCGGGCAGGTTCATATCCACACTCCTTTATTGGATCTATTCCAAGGTCGCATTGTAAACATTGTCAGCGGCACGTTACAGCGCGGCAAGCGCGCCATGAAAATCGGCCTTGTTCTCACGTGCAGGAAAGAAAAATCCGCATTGATCACACCTCAAGCGCATACGGCGTTTGCTTGAAGGTCACGCCCTCGCGAGCGGTTCGTGCGCCCATGCGGTTGGCTGCGGCGTAGATCACTTTGGGGCCGGCGAACTTGGGCAATAGCTCGAACACCGGGCCGCTCAGCACATTGCCGCCGCCGACCGATTTGTCCTTGAGAATGCCGTTGTAGAGCAGATAGATCGCGCGGCCTTCATGCACGCCGAGCAAGGGCGACAGTGCTTCGCTTGCGTCAGGCGGGCGTCCGCTTCCCGTTTCGGCAAACCAGACGAACTCGGCCAGTTGGACGAAACTCACGTCGGAGCGAATTTGCCCGTCGGCGGTGAATAGCGGTTCGGCGGACAGGCGGCAGAACTGGAAGCCGCCGCCCAAGCCATCGACGACAGCGCCTTTGGCGTTGGTATAGCCGTTAGCCACGCGCTTGACGCGCTCGGCGGTAACGCTAGCGGCGATGTGTTCATCCATCTCGACCAGGATGAAGCGGCGCGCTCCGCCGTCCTCTGCGTTTTGCTTGAGCACCGCATGGCCGCTGGTTCCGGAGCCGGCGAAGCTGTCTAAAATCAGCGAATCCTGGTCGGTGGCGATTTGCAGGATGCGCTGGATCAGGCGAGTGGGTTTGGGGGTGATGAATACGTCATCTGAGGTCTCAAAGTCCACCAACTCCAGCAGCTCTTTCTTGGCTTCTTGCGTGTGTCCGACCTCGTTATAGAACCACATCGTTTGTGGAACGCGACCATCTTTTACTTCGTGCAGGAAGCGTTTTGTCTGTGGAATAGCGCCGCCATCCTTGCCCCACCATATTCGATTATCGAGATCCATTTCCTTGAATCGTGCTTCCGATACGCGCCAATACATTCCCTTGGGAGGTGATTCGATCACTCGTCCAGAAGGACATGTGATCGAATAGGTTCCTGCGGAATAATAATTTCGCGCTGAAAGATCGCTGGTTTTCCAGATTCCGCGTGGGTCCTTGTCCGGGTTCTTGTACGCGGCGTTCTGTTCTTCAGTTCGCGGAAGGAGATTCGGTTTCCAGGTCTCGGCTTTTGCGGCGTAGATAATTACGTAGTCGTGATCCTCTGAAAGGTGTCGAGCCGAATTTTTGGGCGAATACACCTTCTGCCAAAGCACCGTCGCGACAAAATTCTTCGCCCCAAAAATTTCATCCATCAGCAAGCGCAGCGTCGCCACCTCGTTATCGTCGATGGAAATAAAAATCGCCCCGTCCTCGCGCAAGAACTGCCGCAGCAGCACCAGTCGCGGATACATCATGCACAGCCAGCGGTCGTGGCGGTCCAGCGTTTCGCCTTCCTTGCCGACCACAGCGCCGAGCCAGCGGCGGATTTCCGGGCTGTTTACGTTGTCGTTGTACGCCCAGCCTTCGTTGCCGGTGTTGTACGGCGGGTCGATGTAGATGCATTTGACCTGGCCGGCGTAGCGCGGCAGCAGGGCTTTGAGGGCGTGCAGGTTGTCGCCGTGCACGATGAGGTTGGCGCTGTCTTTGGTGCTTTCCCTCTCCCCCGGCCCCGCAAGCGGGCGAGGGGAGCAGGACAGTTCTGGCACCGGCTCGAGCAGGCGAAAGGGGACTTCCTTGTGGTGTTTGACGACGGCTTCTTTGCCGATCCAGTTCAGCGTGGGCATCAGGTTTCCTGTTATCTGCGTGTAGGTCGGGTTAGCGTAGCGTAACCTGACAGCGGTTGATGCCTGCTCTGCAACCCTTATGATCTGGCTGTCTTCAGGCAATTTGCTTGAAGGTTGGCGTAAACAGTGGCTCTCACGGCATGGCGTGTGTAGATCGCCATTTTACGGGCGTTGCAGCTCGGATGCTGGCCTATGCCGGCACCTGATCCAGCCAGCGTAGCAAGGTTGAAAAAATCAGGTCGGGGTTTATCGGCTTGACCAGGAAATCGTTCATGCCGGACTCGAAGCAGCGTGCCTTGTCTTCGGCAAAGGCGTTGGCGGTCATGGCCAGGATCGGGGTTTTCAGGTAGCCGGGGAGGTCGCGTATCCGCCGTGTTGCCTCCAGACCATCGAGCTTGGGCATCTGCATGTCCATGATGATCAGGGCGTAGGCGTTTTCCCTGGCCATATGGATGGCCTGAACACCGTCTTCCGCCGTATCGACGCACAGTTCTGCATCCCCCAGAAGTATCCTGACTATTTCCAGGTTGAGCGGTTCGTCGTCGACAACCAGGACACGGCGGCCGTGATGGCGTTGCTGGATCACCCGCTCGGCATCGGCGGTGGCCACCGGGGCGAGGGTTTTCTGGCTGGCTTTCTTGCGTAGTCGGGCGGTGAACCAGAAGGTGCTGCCGACGCCCGGCGTGCTGTCGACACCGACCTCGCCGCTCATCAGTTCGGCCAGTCGGCGGGTGATCGCCAGGCCGAGACCGGTGCCGCCATACTTGCGCGTGGTGGAATTGTCGGCCTGCTCGAAGGCGCTGAACAAGCGGGGCAGGGTTTCGGGCGGGATGCCAATGCCGGAATCCTGGACCTCGAAGCGGACCATGAGCGAATCGGCGCTTTCCAGGTGTTTGATGGCACGCAGGGTCACCGTGCCCTGGCCGGTGAATTTGATGGCATTGGTGGCGTAATTGAGCAATGCCTGTTGCAAGCGCGCCGGGTCGCCCTGCAGGTCGGGCGGAAAGGACTCGCTGTCGATCTCTAGCCGGATGCCCTTGGCTTGGGCGCGTTCGGTCAGGATCGAGATGATATTGCTCAGCAAACTGGCGATGGCGACGGGTGCTTCCTCCATGACAAACTTGCCGGCCTCGATCTTCGAGAGGTCGAGAATGTCGTTGATGATGCCGAGCAGGTGCTTGGTGGCGGCGTCTATTTTCTCAAGGCGCTCGCCCTGCCTGGGCGTCACGTTATCCCTATGCAACAGGTGGGCCATACCCAGGATGGCGTTCATCGGGGTGCGGATTTCGTGGCTCATGTTGGCCAGGAAGGCGCTCTTGGCGAGATTGGCCGCTTCGGCCGCATTCTTGGCTTTGGCCAGTTCGGCGGTGCGCGAGATGACGAGTTCTTCGAGGTGGTGGCGGTGCTGTTCAAGTTCCTGCTCGGTCTGCTTGCGCTCTGTAATGTCACGCAGAAAGGCGAACATTTCGCCTCCACCCACGTCGCGGTAAGTGGTGCTCACTTCGATATGCCAGATCGACTCGTCCTTGCGCCGATGTGCGGATTCAAACTGCGCGCTGCCATGTTCGATGATGTACTGCACACGGGCAGCGGTATCGGCGGGGCTTTCCTCCGCTTCCAGATCCGCTATGCGCATGCCGAGCAGTTCTTCGCGGGTGTAACCGGACTGTTGACAGTAGGCCTGGTTGACGTCGAGCAAATGTCCCTGGACATCGACGCGCCAGAAGCCGTCTTTCGTTGTATCCAGAATGCTGCGCAGGTTCTCGTGGCTGTCGCGCAACGCTTCTTCGGCGCGTAGTCGTTCCAGTTCGCCCGCCGCGCGCACGGTCACCAGTTTCAGAATGGCTTCGGCCAGTGGGCGGTTCACCAGCGGGGTGCGTCCGATAACGGCAATCAGGCCGATCGGCTGGCCGGTATGGCTCCAGAGCGTGACGCCGATATAACTCTCGGCGCTTAAATCCTGGAGCACCTGATCACGCGGGAAGAATTGGCAAACGCTGGCCGGGAAGCAGCAGACCTCCTTGCCGACGACATCGCCACAGGGCGTATCCTTCAAGGCGTAGGTGACGTTGTCCTCGAATTTTCCGTCGCACCAGACGGCCAGTGTGCGGGCACTCAGTCCGTCGCCTTCGAGGCGATCGATGCAGACGTAGAACATGCCGAGGCTTTCTGCCAGGTAGCGTGCCAGCACTTGAAAGAAGGCGCCATCGGAAGCAGTGCTGCTGGTTTTTGCCAGGAAAGTCTGGACTTCCTCCGCTTTCTTGCGCGTGGTGATGTCTTCGAACAGGCAGGCGAACTGCTTGGGTGCCGGACGGAAGGCCGTGACCTCGAAATATTTCTTCAGTTCGGCCGAGTAGTTTTCGAAAAAGGCCGGTTCGCCGGTCAGCGCCACCTTGCCGTAGGTTTCGATCCAGTACCGCTCGCTGCCGGGCATGACCTCCAGCAGGGTGCGTCCGACGGTGCTTCCAGGCTGCAGGCCGGTCATCCGGGTGAACGCCGGATTGATCGCCAGGAAGCGGTAGTCGGCAGGGTTTCCCTGGTCGTCGCAAATGATCTCGTGCAGCGCGAAGCCGTTCAGCATCTCGCTGAACAGCGTCCGGTAACTTGCTTCGCTATCGAGCAAGGCCGCTTCCCGTTTTCCCAGGGTTTGCAGCAGATGATTGAAGCCGCCGATCAGTTGGCCGATTTCGTCCTGCCGGATGATGGGCAAGGGTTGCAGGTGCTGCTGGCGGCTATCCGACAGCGTGGCCAGCGTTGTCGCGGTAGCCAGCAGTGGCGAGAGTTGGCGCCGCAACATCCACCAGGTCAGTCCCCCCGCCAGCAGGGTGAGAAGCAGCGTGGCGAGCAGCATGCGTTGCTGCATGGCGTGGATCTGCGCAAAGGCTTCGGCGGTGGGCAACGAGGCCACTACGTACCAACCCGCCACGGGAACGCTTTTGGCCGAGGCCAGCACTTCTTCGCCAAGCGGGGTAACGAGAACGGACGACCCCTGATAGCCCTGGACGAAGCGGTCGAGGATCGGATTGATACCGGGGGCCGGGAGCGTTTCCATGATGCGTCTTTTGTCGGTCGCCGTAACGACCAACCGGTACTGCGGTGCGACAAGCAGATAGCCACCGGTCTTGCCGTAGGTGTTATCGGTGATTTTGTCCAGGAAATTGGGCTCGGCCAGGTTGATCACTCCCGCCAGGGCACCGATCACCTTGCCCTGAGAATCGCGAATGGGTGTCGCCATGGAGAACACCGGAGCCTGCAGCCGCTTGCCGATGACTGGCTGGCTAACCGACGATTTGCCCTCATTGAGTGCGGCGGCGATGTGATCCCGCTCGATGTAATTGACGCCGATTCGTCCGGTCTCTACTGGAACAGAGGCAACCGCGGTGCCATCAGGGCCGGTAGCGTAAACGCCAGCGTTGAACAGGCTGTGCAGAATAAAACGCTGCTCAATGAATTTCTGCAGGGCAGGTCGATTTTCGAGCAAGGAAGGATCAATGGCGCGGGCGATCAGTTCCAGTGCATTTATCCGGTCTTTCAACTCTTCATCTACATGCGCTGCCACAAACGATGCCGTCGAAAACTGTTGCTCGCCCAATAAGCGCTCCATGTCCTGGCGCAACAGCCGGCTGGCAAAAAACGAAAGCGACCACAGGCTGACCAGGAAGATGGCCAGGGTGAACAGGGTGATTCTGGTTTTAAGTGAATGCTTGGGAAGAAACGTCGAAGCCATGCTGGTTGCCACCTTGGGAAGGTTCGTTATTCCAGTTGGAAGCGCAGACGCGCTTGAATCACCGCGATATTACTCCGGTTATGTAATTCGGGCATCCATCGGAAATCGCCAGCGCGAAAGAGCAAGAAAAGCCTGGACGAAGAAACGGCGCCTGGAGCCGGGTTTCAGCCGGTTTCCAGACGCCGTTAGCGGTTTTCTGATGATCAGTGATGGTCGACTAGCGGGCGTGGTGTATGCGCGATCATTGGCTCAGGCGTTCTTTTCTGAATCAACGCTGGAAGCCGCATGGATAGGCGATCTTCAAGGTGTTGCCGTGAAGGATGGCGTAAACACTGGCAGCTACGGCATGGCCCGGCTGGACCGCCAGTTGGCGGGCGTCGCAGACCCGCTCTTTTGAAGCTATCTGGAAACTATCGCTGTCCGACCTTGAGATCGGAGTCCTCGAACTCCCGCCATTCATCGTCGATCAGCCCTTCGATCGGCCGGAACCTGGTTTTGTAGGCCATCTTGTGGCTGTCGCGAATCCAGTAGCCAAGGTACAGGTAGGGCAGATCGTTGGCGGCGCACTGGGCGATCTGCCACAGGATGTTGTAGGTGCCGAAACTGGCGCCTGCAACATCGGGGTCGTAGAAGGTATAGACCGAAGACAGGCCATCGTTCAGCACGTCGATGATGCTCACCATGCGCAGCACGCCATTCTCGGTGAATTCGATCAGCCGGGTGTCGACGCGGCTTTGCAGCAGGAAGCGCGAGTACTGTTCGTGGTCATCCTGATCCATGCCGCCGCCGAGGTGCCGTGCCGCCTGATAGCGCAGGTAGAGCCGGTAGTGCTCGTCGACGTACATCAGTGGCCGTTCGCGCGCGCGCAGTGTTCCATGTTCCTTGAGGCAGCGCCGCTGGCTGCGGTTCGGCTGGAAACGCTGGATTGGCAGTCGTACCGGAACGCAGGCGCGGCATTCCTCGCAGTTGGGCCGGTAGGAAAAGACGCCGCTGCGACGGAAGCCGCGGCGCACCAGATCACCGTAGACTTCGGTGCTGATCAGATGGGTCGGCGTGGCGACCTGGGAAACGGCTTTCTCGCCCGACAGGTAGCTGCACGGATAGGCGGCCGTGCTGTAGAACTGCAACAGCGATAGAGGGAGTTCGGAGTCGTTAATGCGTGACATTGACGGCTTTTCTAGACCCAGCCCTGGCTTGCGCCATCGCTCGCCCAACGGCCTTTCAGGGGTGGGATGGCGGTCAGTTCGTGCAGGCTGGCAATGAATTCGTTGCGCGGAATTTCGCGGGCGCCGAGCGAGGCCAGGTGCGGCGTATTCATCTGGCAATCGATCAGGCCAAAGCCTTGTGCCTCAAGAAAGCGTGTGAGGTGGGCAATGGCAATCTTGGAAGCGTCGGTGGCGTGCGAGAACATTGATTCTCCGTAGAACATCTTGCCGATGGCCAGTCCATAAAGGCCGCCCACCAGTTTATTATCAACCCAGGTTTCGACCGAGTGCGCGAAGCCAAGTTCATAAAGTTTGCAGTAGGCAGCCTGCATTTCGGCGCTGATCCAGGTGCCTGCCTGGCCGTTGCGCGGTGTTTTTGCACAGGCACGGATGACCGTCGGAAAATTGCTGTCGAGCCGGATCAGGTAGTCGCCGTTACGCAAGGTCCGGCGCAACGAGCGCGAAATCCTGAACTCGGAGGGAACAAGCACCATGCGCGGGTCGGGGCTCCACCAGAGAATCGGTTCGCCTGCCGAATACCAGGGAAAGACGCCTTGCCGGTAGGCCTGAACGATGCGCTGCGGCGAAAGATCGCCGCCTGCGCAGAGCAGGCCGTTCGGTTCGCTGAGGGCGAGTTCGAGCGGGGGAAAGGCGTCGGCGCGTTCAAGCCAGGGAATCATCGCAGAAAAACAATGGGTTGAGCGTCAGTGAAAATATCTGCATTTCCTTCGGTCGTCTTTGCGGTGGGTGTTCAGTCATTTTTCGCAAACCCTGAGATTTACTTGCTGAAGTCCGGAAGGCAACGACAGGGTCGACGTCCAGGCGGATTCCGATGCGCTCGCCGATCGCGTCATTGTGGTGCGAGGGGACGAGCGAAAGCACCTCGGCCCCATGGAAGGCGCTGTTCAGGACTTCGGCCTGCAATTCGCTGCGGTCGTCGTGAATGACATCCTCCGAGCGCATCAGGCGCGCCACATGGCAGTATTGGCAAGCGCCACGGCGCACTCGCCAAATATACGGCTAATCAGCATCCATTGTTCTGTAAATGAGGGCGTTCCCTGGAAATGCGGCAATAAAAAAGGACGCCTTGGCGTCCTGGTGAACAGTTTTTGACTATCTCAGCGTTTATCTCAACGTTCTACGACGCGGCGCGCCCCGTTGTAGCGTTTAACCCAGTAGCCCTGGCTCATGTCCTCAACCCGGATTTCAGAACCGGTGCGCGGAGCGTGCAGGAAACGGTTGTCGCCAAGGTAAATGCCGACATGGGAGAAGGTACGACGCATGGTGTTGAAGAAGACAAGATCGCCCGCTTTGAGTTCTTTTTTGTCGATTACGTTGCCCATTTCGCTCTGCTCCCGGGCCGTGCGCGGCAGCAGCAAGCCGACCGCGTCCTTGAAGACAAGCTGAACAAAGCCGCTGCAGTCGAGCCCGGTGTCGGCATCGGTGCCGCCATAGCGGTAGTTTATGCCGACAAGTTCAAGACCCTTGAGGATCAGATCCTGAGCACTGCTCGTGTAGCGTTCAAACAGGGAAGGCTCATCATTGATGAGCTTTTGCGGCTGTTCGGTAGCCTGGGCTGCGCCAACCCCGGACAGGGCGATTGCGGCGGTGCTGAGCAGGATTGTTATGAATTTGTTACTGGTCATGGGAACGCAATTTAAAAGAAAAACTACCGGGTGTAAACCTATTGGTACGCATTTCTGCCGGCCAGTGCTTTGTTTGATGACCTAATGCCATGAATTAATGGTGTTATTGTAAGTTTTACGTAAGCTTGGCTTATAAGTGTTATCTACAGCGTTTTATTGTTTTATGCTTATAATTCGCATTTACGTGAGGGCGTATTCTGCCTTCTGGCGGGCAAGCCGTCCGATAATTGTATTCATGGCAAGGAGTGTTCATGAGCCCCTTCAAGGCTTATCTGATTGAAGAAGTCGAGGGCAAGATCCAAGGCGCTTTCGTCGCCATGAACGAATCGCAACTTGACGCTGGTGAGGTGACGATCAAGGTCGCTTATTCCAGCGTTAACTACAAGGATGCGCTGGCCGCAACGGGAGCGGGACGCATCATTCGTCGCTACCCCTGCGTCGGTGGCATTGATCTTTCCGGTATTGTCGAAAAAAGCACGGATTCGCGTTTCAAGCCCGGCGATCCGGTAATTGCTACCAGCTTCGACATCGGCGTTGCGCACCATGGCGGTTATGCCGAGTACGCACGCGTTCCTGCCGACTGGGTGGTTCCTCTGCCGGTCGGTCTTTCCCTCTTTGAAGCAATGGCCTTGGGTACCGCAGGTTTTACGGCGGCACTGGCGATTGTCCGCATGGAGGAGAACGGTCTTGCGCCCGGCAAAGGGCCGGTTATCGTCACCGGGGCTACCGGCGGGGTGGGCGGTCTGGCGGTGGACATGCTGGCCAGGCTTGGCTACCAGGTGACGGCGCTGACCGGCAAGGAGGCCGAGTTTGATTACCTCAAGCGGCTGGGTGCGGCTGAAGTCATGTTCCGCTCGGCGCTCGATCTTTCCCGTATCCGGCCGCTCGACAAGACGCTGTGGGCCGGTGCGGTGGATAATCTTGGGGGTGACGTCCTGGCCTGGATCGCCAGCACCATGAAGCAGGGCGGAACGATTGCCAGCATCGGCCTGGCGGCAAGCCCCACACTGAATACTACGGTCATGCCCTTCATTTTGCGCGGCGCCTGCCTGCTCGGCATCGATTCCGGTTACATTGGCGAACCTTACCGTAGCCGCATCTGGCAGCGTCTTGGGGATGATCTGCGGCCAGCACATTTGCTTGAAATGGCGCACAGGATCAGTTTTGATGAAGTGCCGGACGTTTTTGATGGTTTCTTGAAAGGTAAGGCGCGCGGCCGTGTTGTCGTTGAACTGGCCGGTGCCTAGATTGCACCTGAGTGCAAGGTTGAATGTGATCTCGGACTGAGTTACGAATGGAAAGCTCGACCCAGTTGCCCCGTGTATTGATTGTTGATGAATCGCGTATGGTGCGCGCGATGATCATCAAGCACATCCGTGATCTCTACGATTTCCGCGAGGAGGGAAATGGTGAGGCCGCCTGGCAGGTGCTGGTTCTTGATCAATCAATTCAACTGGTGATTTGCTCGCTTTCCCTGCCGATACTCGACGGCAATGGCTTGCTGGACCGGGTCCGTTCCTCGAAGCTGCCGCGTCTTTCCCAGATGCCGATGCTGATGATTTCCGGCGACAATGATGAAGCGCTCGAACGGGCCAAGACGCATGGTGCGTCCGACTTCATCACCCGGAGTACGGGCGGAGCCGAACTGCTTGGGCGTATCGATTCGCTGCTCAAGCTTTCTCAGGCGCAGAACCAGCTCAAGGAAAACCTGGAGCAGAATGTCCAGAATCCGGAAACAGGTCTTTTTACCCGCAAGTACATCGAGTTGCAGGCGGCGCAGGGAATGTCGCATGCCATGCGGCATGGCAGCGAAGTCAGCGCCATCGTGATGGGTTTCGATAACATCGGCGCATTACGCGAAGAACACGGAATAGAAGTCGTACAGCAGTTGCAAAAGCGTTTTACCGCAATGCTGGTCAGCAAGATACGCAAGGAAGACAGCCTGGGCCATTTTGCCGGCAGCCAGTTGGTGGTAATCTCCCCGGGTACGCCCTATCCGGCCTGCGAGTCATTTGGCAATCGTCTGCGCGAGGCCATTCATGTGGCTATTATCGCGGTACATGGCCAACGCTTGAACTTGTCGGTGAGTGTCGGGGTCAGCAATAGCCCGAACGACGGGGTAACTTCTGCAGGCGCCTTGATCGAATTGGCGGGGGCGCGTCTGAAGGTGGCGCAGCAATCGGGTGGTAACCGGGTCATTGCCTGCAATGTGCAGGCATCGACCATGGTTGTTGCACCGAGGATTGATCTGGCCATCGCCATGATCAAGTCAGGGCACGAGAGAGAGGTTTTGCCGCATTTGGCCGTACTCGGCCGTCAGGTGTTGCCGTTGTTGAAACTGTTGGAACGTGATTTGAAGTTAGGTCTGCCCATGGCAGATATTGAAAAGTGCTTGATTGACCAGGCGCAGGAAACCGAAGACGCCGGGCAGGATTAGCTTCCATTAGTGCAGGGTATCAGCTACAAGGAAAAATTATGACAACAATCCAGGAGTTCCACAAACAATCGATCGAAAACCCAGACGTTTTCTGGGCAGAGGAAGCCAAGCTGATTGACTGGCACAAGCCTTTTACCCAGACGCTCGATTTTTCGCGACCGCCTTTTGCCAAGTGGTTTGTCGGTGGTGAAACCAATCTTTGCTACAACGCGGTCGATCGCCATGCTGCCAAACGCCCGAATGACCGTGCGCTGGTCTTCATCTCGACGGAGACCGACCAGGAAGTCGTTTATTCCTTCGCCGAGCTCAAGAAAGAAGTCATGCGCATGGCGGCAATCATGCAAAGTCTCGGTGTCGGCAAGGGCGATCGCGTCCTGATCTACATGCCGATGATCGCCGAGGCCATGTTTGCCATGCTGGCCTGTGCCCGAATCGGCGCCATTCACTCGGTGGTGTTCGGTGGTTTTGCTTCCGGTTCGCTGGCCACGCGTATTGATGATGCAACGCCAAAGCTGATCGTTTCTTCCGATGCCGGCATGCGTGGTGGCAAGCCTGTACCCTACAAGCATCTCCTTGATGAAGCCATTGCCCTGGCCGAACACAAGCCGGCCAAAGTGTTGATGATTGATCGTGGCCTCGACAAGGAATTCAGCAAAATCGAAGGCCGCGACGCCGACTACGCAACGCTGCGCACGCAGTTCATGGATGCCGAAGTGCCGGTCACCTGGCTGGAATCCTCCGAGCCTTCGTACATTCTCTATACCTCAGGCACCACCGGCAAGCCGAAGGGCGTGCAGCGGGATACCGGCGGCTACGCCGTAGCGCTGGCCTCGTCGGTCAAACATATCTTCTGTGGCGGCGAGGGCGAGACTTACTTTGCGACCTCCGACATCGGCTGGGTCGTCGGCCACTCCTACATCGTCTACGGGCCGCTGATCGCCGGCATGTGCACGATCATGTACGAAGGCACGCCGCTGCGTCCTGACCCGGGTATCTGGTGGCAGATCGTCGAAAAGTACAAGGTCAACGTGATGTTCTCGGCCCCGACCGCTGCGCGTGTGCTCAAGAAGTACGATACCGCTTACATGCACAAGTATGATTTGTCGAGCTTGAAGCACCTGTTCCTGGCCGGCGAGCCGCTTGACCAGCCGACGCACCAGTGGATCATGGGCGAGCTCAATCTGCCGGTGATCGACAACTACTGGCAGACCGAAACCGGCTGGCCGATCCTTTCGGCGATGCCAGGTGTCGAAAAAACCGAAATCCGCTTCGGAACGCCGAGCTTCCCGGTCTATGGCTTCGACCTGAGGATTTTCCGTGAAGACGGCACCGTCTGCGACCCTGATGAAAAGGGGATTGTCGCCATTGTGCCGCCGCTACCGCCGGGTTGCCTGACGACGGTATGGGGCGACGATGAGCGTTTTGTTTCAACCTACTTCTCGTTGTTCAGGGAACCGCAGGTTTACTCCTCGTTCGACTGGGGTATCAAGGACAAGGACGGTTATCACTACATTCTTGGCCGTACCGACGACGTGATCAACGTGGCCGGTCACCGCCTCGGGACGCGCGAAATCGAAGAGGCGATCCAGGGGCATTCGGCGATTGCCGAAGTGGCGGTGGTTGGTGTTGCCGACCAGTTGAAGGGGCAGATGCCGATGGCTTTCGCGGTCGTCAAGGATGCGGACTCGATCTCCACGCCAGAAAAGCGTGCCGAGTTGGAGAAGGCTATCTTCAAGCAGGTTGATAACAGTCTGGGTGCCATTGCCCGTCCGAGTCGCGTGCACTTCCTGACCGTGTTGCCGAAAACCCGTTCCGGCAAGTTGCTGCGCCGTTCCATTCAGGCCTTGGCCGAAGGGCGTGACCCTGGCGATCTGACGACTATCGAAGATCCGGCGGCGCTGGAACAACTTCAGAAGGCGCTGGGATTCAAAGCAAGCTGATGTAGATTGTGTAGAGTGGCCAGACCACTTGCCCTCCCCGTGTTGAATGCGCTGTCATATACGGCGCATTCAGCCCGGAGGAGGGCTTTTTCTTGCGCCTGCGCACCTGATTTTTCAGCCGGAAGGGGTGTCCGGAGACGCCGGGAAGCATCGAAAAGCATTGATTCTCAAGCCATTAATCAGCTATAATCGCCGGCTTTTCCACCTTGCTCCACCGTTCGCATGGCGGGGGGCTTTAACCTTAAGGAGTGTGCATGCGCCATTATGAAATCGTTTTTATCGTCCATCCGGACCAGAGCGAACAGGTTCCGGCGATGGTTGATCGCTACAAGGCGGTCATTGCCACGCATGGCGGAATCATTCACCGCCTGGAAGACTGGGGGCGTCGTCAACTCGCTTACCCGATCCAGAAATTGCACAAGGCCCACTATGTACTCATGAACATCGAGTGCAATGGGGAAGTGCTGGCTGAACTCGAGCATGGCTTCAAGTTCAACGACGCGGTGCTTCGTCACCTGATCATCAAAATGAAGAAGGCCATTATTACGCCTTCGCCGATGATGAAGGAAGAGAAGTCCAAGTCGATGATGGAAGCCCGTGAAGACGCTGTGGTTGAAGCCACTGCCGAAGCCGAGCCGGCGGCCTGATTGTCGAGACTCAACTGAACCGCGTTGAACTCACCGGAATCCTGATCGAGCGCAAAGCGCTGCGTTTCACCCCGGCCGCTGTGCCGGTCATGGAATGCGTGATCGGGCACCAGTCGGAACAGGTTGAAGCGGGTAGCGCCAGGCGTGTCGAGTGTGAAATCCAGGCCATTGGTCTGGGCGAGACAGCCAAGTGGCTACAGGCGGCGACACCGGGAGTCAAGGTTCATTTGACCGGCTTCCTGGCCGCTAAAAGCCAGCACAGCAAACAGTTGAGATTGCATGTAACTATGATCGAATTTGTAGAAGGGAATCAAAATGGGTAGGTTCTTCAAGAAGAAGGATGACAAGAACGTCAAGAAACGTGGCAGCGGGCTGTTCAAGCGCCGCAAGTTCTGCCGCTTCAGTCTCGAGAAAATGGATGGCATCGATTACAAGGATGTCGATCTGTTCAAGGAATACATTGCTGAGAACGCCAAGATCATGCCGGCTCGTCTGACCGGTACGAAAGCCGGCTACCAGCGTCTGCTGTCGGTGGCCATCAAGCGTGCGCGTTTCCTCGCTCTGCTGCCATACACCGACAATCACCAATAATCGAGGAATAGACGATGCAAATTATTCTGATGGAGAAGGTCGTCAATCTCGGTAGCCTTGGCGATCTGG
This sequence comes from Propionivibrio sp., assembly GCF_049316945.1. GTDB lineage: Bacteria > Pseudomonadota > Gammaproteobacteria > Burkholderiales > Rhodocyclaceae > Propionivibrio. The sequence goes on from NZ_JBMOJE010000023.1 coordinate 37,039, forward strand.
TCAAGGTCAAGGATGGCTATGCCCGCAATTTCCTGATTCCGCAAGGCAAGGCCAAACGTGCCACGCCGGTGACGATGAAGGAATTCGAAGGCAAGCGTGCCGAGCTTGAGAAAGCGGCTGCTGAAAAGCTGGTGGCGGCCCAGGCGTTTGCCGAGAAACTGGAAGGTGTGCTGGTTACCGTTGCCCGCAAGGCCGGCGTTGATGGCCGTCTGTTCGGCTCCGTGACCAACCATGACGTGGCCGATGGCCTCAAGGCCCTTGGTTTCGATATCGAAAAATCCGATATTCGCATGCCTTTGGGCCCGATCAAGACGGTCAGCGAGTCCTCGCTGGAAGTCTCGCTGCACACTGACGTGCTGGCGACCATCAAGGTGGTTGTGGTCGGCGAGCAGTAAGCGCTTGAAATAACACGGCGCGGTTTTCAGGCGCTACAAAAAAAGCCTTGCCTTGGTGCAAGGCTTTTTTATTTCCGGGTAGGGTCTTGAGCATGGCTGGGAGTAGACTCTATGTCTTGTAAATCCTGAAAAGCTCAGGGGGTGGGAAGAAATTCCTGAACACCCACCGCAGAGGCGCAGAGAAAATGCAGAGGAAACCATTTCCCTCAAAGATTTCCTCTGCGAAACCTCTGCGACTCTGTGCCTCTGCGGTGATGCTTTTGAGTCAATTTCGCTTCACGTACCGGAAATTTCATGGCCAAGCCGTTCAATTCAAATTACTCACAGAAAACGCAGATTGATCCGGCGATTGCTCATCTGCGCATTCCTCCGCATTCGATCGAGGCCGAGCAATCGGTGCTTGGCGGTTTGTTGCTCGATAACGCGGCTTTCGACAAGATCGCCGACTTGGTCGGTGAAAGCGATTTTTATCGCGACGAACACAAGCGCATCTATCGTCAGATCCGCAAACTGCTCGAACGTAGCAAGCCGGTCGATGTGGTTACCGTGGCGGAAAGCCTCGATCTGGCTGGCGAGGGTGGCGAAACCGGCGGCTTGGCCTACCTCGGCGAACTGGCGGCCAACACACCGTCGGCTGCGAATATCCGGCGCTACGCTGAAATCGTCCGCGAACGGGCCATTCTGCGCCAACTGGTAACGGCGGGCGACGAGATCGCCGGAAGCGCGTTTAATCCGCTCGGCCGCGACCCGAAACAACTGCTCGACGAGGCCGAAGCCAAGGTCTTTGCCATTGCCGAGGGCGGTTTCCGTCACCAGAGTGGCTTTCAGCACATCAACCCGCTGCTTACGCAGGTGGTTGAACGCATTCAGGAACTGCATGACCGTGATAACCCTTCGGATATCACCGGCGTGCCGAGCGGGTATCACGATCTCGATGCAAAAACCTCCGGTCTGCAACCGGGCGATCTGTTGATTATTGCCGGTCGCCCGTCGATGGGTAAAACCTCGCTGGCGCTGAATATGGCCGAGCACGTAGCGGTTGAAGTGGGCTTGCCGGTGGCGGTTTTCTCGATGGAAATGGGTGGCACACAGTTGGCGATGCGCATGCTCTCATCGGTAGGCAAACTCGACGCGCATCGCGTGCGTACCGGTCGCCTCAACGACGACGAATGGTCGCGGCTGTCCTTCGCCTTGGGCAAGATGCACGAAGCACCGCTCTACATTGACGAAACGCCGGCGCTCAACCCGATCGACCTGAGAGCGCGCGCACGCAGGCTGCACCGGCAGTGCGGCAAACTCGGCCTGATCGTGATCGACTACCTGCAACTGATGTCGTCCGCCGGGCACGGCGAAAACCGGGCCACCGAGATTTCGGAAATCTCACGCTCGCTGAAGAGCCTGGCCAAGGAATTGAACGTTCCGGTGATCGCACTTTCACAGCTTAATCGTTCGCTTGAACAGCGCCCGAACAAGCGCCCGGTGATGTCCGATCTGCGCGAATCGGGCGCCATCGAACAGGACGCCGACGTGATCATGTTCATCTACCGCGACGAAGTGTATAACCCCGACACGCCTGACAAGGGCAGCGCCGAGATCATCATCGGCAAGCAGCGTAATGGCCCTATCGGCATGGTTCGCCTGACCTTTGTCGGCGAATACACGCGTTTCGAGAACTTCGCCAGTCCGGGGTCTTATTGAGGCTGTTTCTGGGATGAAGCCAGAAACGACCTACCCTCTGAGGATTGCACCTTTTCAGCCCGGTCGTGCCAGCAGCTTTTCGCATGACTGACATAACCCGACTACAGCAAACGGAACCACCTGCTCCTTCCTGCCTTACTTGATGAAGCCCCTTGCCTTCATCCGGTCACAGCCGTTCTGACGTGGCGTCGGGAGGGTTACCCCTTTTTCCTTGGCACGCACTTCCATGGCTGCGTGATGCTCGGTCTGCAGCAGCTTGCATTCGTCGTAGGTTTTTACGGCACGCATTTTGGTCTGGTGCTCGGTACGCTCTTCAGGCGTCATCAGCGACCAGCCGGTGGTGTTGCCCTGGTTGCAACGCATCCCTCGACCGCCGCCTGCTCCTGGGCCCATTCCCTGGCCGGCACCCTGTCCGGCATTCTGCATGCCGGGACCGCCGCCCATGCCGCCGCCCATTCCTGGACCGGGTTGCGCCTGCACCGGCGCGGCCAATGCGGCGCCAAGCAGCGCAACCAGAGTAATGCTCTTAAAGTTCATCGTGGTTTTCATGATTAATCTCCTGGGTTGTTTAACTCAATCAGGGCGTCGGTTTTTCCTTCGTCCTTGAGTATCATTAAAGCTCAATGATGTAAGCGGCGTGTTGCACGCCCCTGCCGAATTGCATCGCAACGTTGCAGACCGGCATTGCGTTACAGTGCGTTACAAACAGGCTGCCTTAAGCTGGGCAATAGGAATATAAACAATAGGTGCGAAGCTGAACCACGAAGTTTTCTGATCGATGGCCATGGAAAAATCTGACTGCATTCTTATCGTAGACGACGATCCGGAAATCCGCCGGCTGCTGGTTGACTATCTGGCGCGCAATGGCTTCGAAGCCGTTGCCGCGCGCGATGGCCGCGAGATGTGGCAGGCTCTCGAGCGGCACGCCATTGACCTGATCGTGCTCGACCTGATGCTGCCGGATAGCGATGGTTTGACGCTGTGCCGCGACTTGCGTGCGAAATCCGGCTCGTCCAACGCTCTGAACATCCCGGTGCTGATGCTCACGGCGCGTGGCGAGGAAACGGATCGCATCGTCGGCATCGAGATGGGCGCCGACGATTATCTGGTCAAGCCGTTCAATCCGCGTGAATTGCTCGCCCGCATCAAGAGCATCCTGCGCCGGACGCGAGCGCTGCCGCCCAATCTGCGCCCCGAAGCGGCACGCTGCCTGTGCTTTGCCGGCTGGTGCCTGGATACGGCGGCACGCCTGCTGACGGCGCCGGACGGCGTGGCCACCCCGCTGTCGGGCGGCGAATACCGCCTGCTCCGCATTCTGCTCGACCATCCCAATCGGGTGCTCAACCGCGACCAGTTGACTGAAATGATCCACGGTCACGAGGCCGAAGCTTACGACCGCGCCATTGACGTTCAGGTCAGCCGGCTGCGCCAGCGCCTGCGTGACGACAGCCGCGAACCGGCACTGATCAAGACGGTGCGCGGTGAGGGCTACGTTCTCGCTGCCAGCGTCGAAGGACGCAATTCATGCGCCTGAATTTGCACGCTTTGCTGCGCGCCTTCCCTTCCAGCCTCTTTGCCCGCATGGCGCTGATCCTGCTGGTCGGGCTGCTTGCCGCACAATTGGCCAGCCTCTGGCTGCAGTGGGGAGAGCGCGCCACGGTGGTTGCGCAGGCACGCGGACTGCATCTTGCCGACCGCATTGCCGAAGCGGTCCGGGTGCTCGAAGCTGGCGACCCTTCACGACGCAGTTCCACTATCTCGGCGCTGCAATCCGACGATATGCGGGTTTCGGTGATCGACGCCGATCAGGTTTCGCCCAATAGCCCGCGCGGACCGATTCAGGCCGCCATCGGCGCCCGCCTTGGCAGCGAACGCGAAATTCGCTCGCTTGGAAGTGGAGGAGGAGGAGGAGGAAGAGGTGGTGGCGGTGGTGGAATGCAGCGCGGCAACCCGCTGCGCAGTTTCGATCTGCGCCTGAACGACGGCCAATGGGTGCGGATCACAGCCGCGCGCGAAGCCGAAGCCCCGGCCCTGCCCGGCGACTTGATCGCCCAATTGCTGATCACCCTGATCATCGTCACTGCCGTCGTGATGATCGCCGTCCGCCAGGCAACCAGGCCGCTGCAACAAATGGCCGACGCCGCCGACACGCTCGGTCGCGACCTCGATGCACCGCCGCTTGCCGAAACCGGTCCGGCCGAGTCGCGCCGTGCCGCACAAGCCTTCAACCGCATGCAGGCCCGCATCAAACGCCTGATCGACGAACGTGCGCGGGCGCTGGCTGCCGTTTCGCACGACTTGCGCACGCCGCTCACCCGCCTGCGACTACGTGCCGAACTGGTCGACGACGAGAAATTGCGCGACCAGATGGCCGCCGACCTCGATGCAATGGCTTCCATGATCGACGCCACGCTTGATTACCTGCGCGGACTTCAGGACAGCGAAGTGGCACGGCCGATCGACATGAACGCCCTGCTGCAAAGCCTGGCCGAAGATGCCGAGGTTATCGGCCGCGCAATCAGCGTCGAGGGCACGGCACTGACGCCCTACAGAGGCCGACTTTCGGCGTTGCGCCGTGCACTGCAGAACCTGATCGACAACGCCATCAAATACGGCCACAGCGCTCGCATCCGCATCGACGATGATCCGGCCGTGCTGCGCATCGTGGTTGAAGACGAAGGGCCGGGCATAGCGCCGGCCGAACTCGTCCGCGTCACCGAACCCTACTACCGGCCCGATGCATCGCGCAGCCGCGAAACCGGCGGCGTCGGGCTGGGCCTTTCAATCGTCAAGGACATCGCACTGATGCACGGCGGCGAACTTCTGCTCGCCAACCGCCCGCAAGGCGGCTTGAGTGCAACGCTTGTGCTGCCGCGATCTCAGAGGTTGTGAAAAATTCATTTCAGCCGAATCGCCTTGCTCGTCACCCCGGCGAAGGCCGGGGTCCAGTTCGTCAATCTGATTGTTTTCTGGAATATCAGAGGTACGCACTGGATTCCGGCCTTCGCCGGAATGACGGTCTTGGATGCTTGTGCCAATTAATTCACAACCTCTCAGTCGCCCGAAATAACTTCACCAGCTAAAACCAGCCCTCGACCTTGCCCTTCGCCGGGATACCGCCGGAATGCACGACAACGCCGTCGATCACCACGCCCGGCGTCGACATCACGCCATAACCCATGATCGCCTGAAGATCCTCGACTTTCTCAAGCGTGATTTGCACGCCCTTTTCACGCGCAACCTGTTCGACCAGCGCAACGGTATTTTTGCAATTGGCACAGCCGGTGCCGAGAACCTTGACGTTTTTAATGCGCTTTCCTTTTTTGGATAAATTCACAGTACGGCGTTGAACACATAGCCGACGAGCAGGATGCCGGTGGCGACAACACCGGCGAAGGTGGCGATCAGCGTCGGCTTGAGTGCCTTGCGCAGGATGATCATTTCCGGCGCCGAAAGCGCGATCACCGCCATCATGAAGGCGAGCACCGTGCCCAGGGCGGCGCCTTTGCCGATCAACGCTTCGACGATGGGGATGATGCCGGCCGCATTGGTGTACATCGGCACGCCGAGCACAACCGCTGCGGGTACGGCCCACCACACATCCCTGCCCATGAAGGAGGCCATGAAATCCTCCGGCACGTAGCCGTGGATGGCGGCGCCCAACCCGATGCCGAGCAGGATGTAAGGCCAGACTTTGCCGACGATTTCCTTGACGTGTCCCCAACCGGCCTCGAAACGCTCGACCCAGTTCATCGCTTCACCCACATGAGGCCCCACCTGCCCGGCCTGGAGCTTCTGCACCCAGTCCTCCAGATAGCGCTCCATCTTGAGTTTGCCGATAACGAACCCGGCCACGATGGCCACCAGCAGTCCCATGGCCAGGTAGAGTGCCGCCACCTTCCAGCCGAACATGCCAAAGAGCAGCACCAGCGCCACTTCATTGACCATCGGCGCCGAAATCAGGAAGGAGAAAGTTACGCCGAGTGGCACGCCGGCCGAGAGAAAACCGATGAACAGCGGTACCGCCGAGCAGGAACAGAACGGCGTGACGATGCCAAGCGTTGCGGCCAGCAGGTTGCCGACGCCGACGCGCTTGCCCGAAAGCAGGGCCCGCGTCCGTTCCGGAGCGAAGAAGGTCTGCACGATGCCCATGACGAAGACGATGCCGGTCAGCAGCAGCAATACCTTGGGCGTGTCGAAGAAAAAGAAATGCACGGCCGCGCCGAAATGCGTCTGCCGCGAAAGGCCCAGCGTATTGACGATCCAGTCGGCCAAGGCGGTTAGTTGGCTGTAGGCGGCAAACCAGGCCAGCACGGCGAGGGCGATCCCGAGCAGCCAGTGGCTGAATTTTTCTGGGGGTTTTTCAAGCGGGAGAGTGCTCATCGGCTAGTCCGTTTTCCGTTGGATTGGTGGCAAGTGTACGGTATGACTGCCTCAATGAACAAGAAGACGAAGGAAGCACGAAAAGGCTGCAGCGCCTGCAAAAATAATTTTTCAGCAGCCTTGCAGAGCGCATTAAAAGGCGTTCTACAACACTCACGCCTGTAGAGTGCCGTATTCATTGCCTCTCCAGCATGCCTGCCTGTAGAACGCCAATCGGCGCGGCTTCCAGCGAGTGTTCTTCTGCTTCATTGAGCATATCGGCCGAGAGCAGGATGACCTCGATTTCCTCGGTGATTTCCTCCTGGCGCTGGGTGTTGTAGTTGATGCGCAGGCGTGCGCTGTCCTCATCCAGCCGCTGCAAGGCACGATCCATGTGCGCCTGACGCTGGCGGTTCTCGGCCATCAGCGAGCTGTAGAGCACCTCGTTGAGCGCGGCGTGGAGGTAGTGCCCGGTCAGCCCTTGCAAAAATTCCTCGGGAGAAAGATTCAGTTCCGCCGGATAAGGATAGGCGCGCTCTGGAGTCGGAAAATCGCGCAGGGGCAGCAAACGACGCAGGCGGATCTCGCCGCTGGCAGCGCAGTGGTAAAGCGCGGACAGCCCGTAGCCGGCCAGTTCAGAACCGGCCAGCAAGCGGCTCAGTTCCCGGGTCAGACGCAACAGAACAGCCGGCACCTCGTCGGCAACGATGGCCCCTGGCAGCGCCAGGTCGACACAGTCGCGTTCGCCCATTCGACTGGCCAGACGCCGGCCGACGATGACCCAGCGTAGCGGTGTGTTCTTCTCCGCGCACAGAGTCTCCATGCGGGCCAGCAAGGCCTCGTTGAAATCGCCGCAGAAACCCTGTTCCGAGCCGATCAGAACACATAATTCCTGGCCGGCCACAGGCACGTTGGCGAATTCGGGATGCCAGGCCAGGAAATCGACGGCGGCCGCCTCGATGCCTGCCACCATCCGTTGCTGGCTGGCGAGGAAATCGGTCAGGATACGGACTTCCATCAGCGCCAGGCCCTTCATTGCCGACATGATGCCGGCAATATAGGAGAGCGCCTCCAAGCGCCTGGAAATCTCACGCCGGCGGCTCATCGCCGATCTCGCGCAACCAACGGACAACGGCGTCCCGACCGGCGGCCAGCCCCGGCGCACCGGCCTCCGCCCTGTGCAGCAACGTACTCAACCGTAAGTGGACGGCGGCCCCTTCCAACCCGTCAAAGTAAGCCTCGTTGTAGGCCACCAGCCAGGCCAGGTGCTGCTCCGGCGACAGCGGCGCCAGGCGATCCTGCTTGAGCAGTTCGCGAAGCAACCGGCCACGGCGGATCTTGGCCTCGACGCCGGCTTCGAGGCGCGAGCCGAAACGGGTGAACACTTCCAGTTCGAGAAACTGCAGGAAATCCAGCTTCATGCGCCCGGCCTCGGCCTTGATCGCCGGCATCTGGGCCTTGCCGCCGATGCGCGATACCGAGCGGGTGATGTCGATGGCCGGCAGGAAGCCACGCGCATACAGGGCCGGATCGAGGTAAATCTGGCCATCGGTAATCGAGATCAGGTTGGTCGGAATGTAGGCGGCAATCTCGCCCTGCTCGGTTTCGACGATCGGCAAGGCGCTCATGCTGCCGCCGCCATAACGGACGGAAAGACAGGTGGACCGCTCCAGCAGGCGCGCATGCAGGAAAAAGATATCGCCAGGGTAAGCCTCGCGCCCCGGTGGGCGGCGCAGCAGCAGCGACAGTTCGCGATAGGCGCGGGCATGGGTGGTCAGATCGTCGTAGATCACCAGCACGTCGCGCCCGGCCCACATCCACTCTTCAGCCAGGGCGCAACCGGCAAACGGTGCGAGGTACTTGAGGCCGGGCGTGGTGGTGGCCTCGGCAACGACAACGCAGGTGATGTCGAGAACACCAGCCTGGCGCAGGGTTTCGATGGTGGCGACCACTGCCGAACGCTTCTGGCTGATCAGCACATAGACGCAAAGGACATCGCGCCCCTTCTGCGCAACCAGGGTATCGAGCGCCAGCGAACTCTTGCCGGTGCCGGCGTCGCCGATGATCAGTTGGCGCTGGCCCTTGCCGATGGGAATCATGGTGTCGACCATCTTGTTGCCGCTGAGCAGGGGCCGCTCGACGTAATCTCGTGCCGTGATCGGTGGAGAGGCAACTTCCAGGGCGCGGCGCCGGCTGGATGTTGGCTCTTTGCCGCCATCGAGCGGATGCCCCAGGGGATCGACCACCCGGCCGAGAAAGCCATCGCCGACGCCGATATCCAGCCGCCGCCCGGTGAGTTGCGCCGAAGCGCCAGCGGCCAGCCCCTGCTTCTGGCTGAGCAGGATGGCGCCGATGCGTTTGCTGCCAAGGTCGAAGACCAGGGCTTCGCTCCCATCTTCAAAACGCAGGATTTCGTCCATCGCCGCCGAGGGCAGGCCCTCAATCCGCGCGATGCCGTCGCCGATCGACACCAGCTTGCCGATTTCGCTGACGCGCAGTTGGGGCCGGTATGTGTTTAGCCACGGGCTTCGCTTAGGGCCGGGGCTTAAGGCAGACAGGTCATTGAGCAAGATGGGATGCCTCCGCAAATACACCCAGTTCACCAGCCAAACTGAAGTCCAGTTGCCAGGCCCCGAGCGATAACCGAATGCCGGCAAGCAACGTGCTGTCCTCGACAAACGCAAGCGGCTCATGCCGGCCCAATCGTGCTTCGATGGCGTTGGAGAGCAACTGGCGCTGCGCTTCGGCAAGCGGATAGGCGCTGGTTACGATGCCGGCAGTTATTCCTGTTCCATGACTATTCTGGCCGGTCTGCAATGGAGCCAGGCGTTCCTCGGGCAAGGCCGCCAATTCCTCGACGAAAAGGTCGACCAGACGCGCTTCCAGATCCGGCCCGGCCAGCTTGCCGAGTAGCACGCTGGCAAACTGGCGTGCTTCGGTGCCGGCCTGGGCCACCACTTCGCGCTTCAGTGCTTCCTGGCGGTGTGCATCCTGAGCCGCACTGCGCTCGCGCTCGGCGGCCAGTTCTTTAGTCAGCGCTTCCATCTGACGCGCTCGCTCGGCGGCCAGTTCAGCCTCGAAACGGGTGCGGGCCGCGGCCTTCTCCTGACTCCAATCGGCCAGACGGCCTTCGAACTCGGACTTCAGCGTGGCGGCCCCGGCTTGCGTCTCGCGCGCTTCGTTCAACGAGCGTTCGATCCCGGCCCGGCGCTCGGCCAGGGTGGCCAGCACCGGCCGATAGAGAAAGCGTTTGAGTATCCAGATCAGCGCCAGGAAATTGACGATTTCGAGACCAAAGGTGGTCCAGTCCAGCTCCATGGACGACTCCTACTTCAACATGTATTCGAGCAGCGGATTACGGAAGAGGATGATCAGCACGATCACCAGAACGTAAATGGCCAGCGATTCGATCATTGCCAGACCGATGAACAGCGTGCGGGTAATGGATTTCTCCGCTTCCGGCTGCCGTGCCAGCGATTCCAGCGCCTGGGTAATGGCCTTGCCCATGGCAATGGCCGGAAAAATGACGCCGATGGCAATGGCCAGCGCCGCCACCACGGTAGAGATCAGGGTGAACCAGTGCATGTCGCTCATGATGCATTTCCTTTCTTGTTGGTAGATTCAGGGCTGGAAAAAACCACACCCACCGCGAAGGCGCAAAGGGGCAAAGGTTTCGCAAAGAAAACCTTGATAAATAAATGGGTTCCTCTGCGTTTCCTTTGCCCCTTTGCGCCTCTGCGGTGGATTTGTCATGGCTTCACAGCTTCATGCGACTGCATGCCGCCAGCGATGTAGATCAGCGCCAGCGTGCCGAAAATGTAGGCCTGAACCAGGGCTTCGACGATGTGCAGCATGAGCACCGGTACCGGCACCAGCAGCCCGGCTACCAGCAGCACCAGCAGAGCGGCCATTTCCAGGCTCATGATGTTGCCGAACAGGCGCACGGTCAGGGCGAGGGTGCGGGATAGCTCGCCGAGCAGATGAAACGGCAGCAGGATGGGACTGGGGGTCAGGTAGTGGCGCAGATAATTCTTCAGGCCGGCGCTGCGGATGCCGTACCAATGCACCGACAGGAAGACCAGAATGGCCAGCGCGGCGGTGGTCGACAGATCGCCGGTGGGCGAACGCAACAGCGGCACGATGCCGGTGAGATTGGCCACGGCGATGAACAGCCAGAGGGTGCCGACGAATGGCAGGAGCATTTGCGCGCTGCCCGGCAATACGGATTCGATGGCTGCTTCGATGGACTGGACGACACCTTCCAGTGCAGTCTGGACAAGGCCGGGTTGGTCCACCGAAAGGCGTCGGGTCACCAGCCAGCAACCTGTTCCGAAAAACAGCAACAGCCCCCAGGTAGTCACCACCGTGGAAGTGATCTTTAACCAGCCGAGGCTGAAGACAACGCTTGCCGCTTCCATTACCAGTATTTCCGGATGAAGAAATAGACATTGAACACCCCCAGCGCGAGGCCGAGAATGATCAGGTTGATCGTCCACCCCACCGTGTAGCCGTCAGCCTGGCTGTCGATCCAGCGACCCAGATAGGCCCCCGCCAGCAGGGGAACCACGAACAGTACCGAAAGGCTGCCGAGGAAGACGGTCTGGGCCAGCAGCGAACGGCGATTACGTTCGGCCTCCTTGAGCCTTTCGCTGTCGCGGGCTACGACGCGGTGCCATTTTTCATCGTTCATCTTGAAAACCGCAGTTGAACGCGACAAATTGACCGCAAAGCCAGGGTTGACGCGTGGTTAGCCCTCACCCCAACCCTCTCCCGCGGGGAGAGGGGGCTTGCACCCTTCTCCCCGCGGGAGAAGGGCCGGGGATGAGGGCTAGCAGCAATGGCATTATCCCCAACTGCTTTTTTCAGCCTCATGACAACCCCCGATCAAGCGTCCGCAATCTCCGGTACAACTCCTGCTCCAGTGTTTGCAGATTGTCCTTGACGCTCTTCAGCGCATCTTCTTCCTGCGCCAGTTGCCCGGCCAGCAGGGCGGAAATCCGTTCGTAATCCTGGTCGCACAGGTAGCGCCGGGTGCTCACCGTCAGTTGGTCGTCGGCAAAGTTCAGCACCGCACCGGGGCAGGCCAGGTAGAACCAGTCCCCATCCGTGGTGCGGAAACGCGAGAGGCCGTAGTCGAGAACGGTCATCAAGCGCGCCCGTCCCGGCTGGATGCCGAAGCTGCCGCTGGCGTCGGTGGCGACAAAGCTGGCGACGTTATCGACGCGCTCGGTCCTCACGGCGCTTTGCAGATGCAGGGTGAAAAGGCTCATTGCGCGCCCTCCATGCGGCCACGCATGTAGCAGCGATCTTCGGGCAGCGCGTCGTATTTACCGGCGATGAAATCCTCGCAATCGGCCAGCGTGGTTTCCAGCGGCACCGAGGCCCCGGCAATGCCGGTGTGCTCGGCCACGACGAAGAACGGCTGCGTCAGATAGTGTTCGAGCAGGCGTGCACGCAATACCGTGCGCCGGTCGGCTTCCGACAGCGCTTCCATGCCGAGCATGGCGATGATGTCTTCGAGTTCCCGGTAGCGCGCCAGATGCTCGCGCACGCTTTGTGCCACCTGATAATGGCGATCACCGAGGGTGATGCGGTCCATCAAGCGACTGCCTGAAGCCAGCGGATCGACGGCCGGATAGATGCCCTTGGCGGCCTGATTGCGCGAGAGGATGACGGTGGTGTCGAGGTGGGCCAGGATGGCGCCGACAGCCGGGTCGGTCATGTCGTCAGCCGGCACATAGACGGCTTCGACCGCCGTGATGTTGCCGCTGCGCGTGGAGGAAATACGCTCCTGCAATTCCGCTACCTCGGAAAGCAACGTCGGCTGATAGCCGACCGTTGCCGGCATGCGCCCGAGCAACCCGGACAGTTCGCTGCCGGCCTGCACAAAGCGGAAGGCGTTGTCCATCAGGAACAGCACGTCCCTGGCCACGTGGTCGCGCAGGTATTCGGCATAGGTCAGCGCCGACAGACCGATGCGGAAACGCACGCCGGGCGATTCGTCCATCTGTCCGAACACCATCAGCGTGCGCGGCATGACGCCGGCGTCCTGCATGTCGTGCCACAGTTCATGGCCTTCACGGATGCGTTCGCCGACCCCGGCGAAGACCGAAACGCCCTGGTGCAGGCGGACGATGGCGTGCATGAACTCCATGATCAGCACCGTCTTGCCGACGCCGGCGCCGCCGAACAGGCCGGTTTTTCCACCGCGCACGAAGGGGCACAGCAGGTCAATCACCTTGATCCCGGTCGGCAGGATTTCGCCCATCCCGGCCGCCTCGGAAAGCGGCGCCGGGGCGGCGACAATCGGGCGGAATTCGGTTGCATTCAGTGGCGGACCGCCGTCCAGCGGATGACCGAAAATATCGAGCAGCCGCCCCAGGCAATCCGGCGTTACCGACACCTGTAGCGGCCCGCCGCTATCGAAAACCGGCAGCAGCCGGCGCAGCCCGGAAGTGCGGTGCAGGGCGATGGCCCGCGCCCGGGATTCGTCGAGATGGCGATGCACCTCAAAGGTGTAGCGCTCGCCATCGAGGCAGACGTACAGCGCCTGATGCAGCGGTGGCAGGCGATTGCACAGGATGTCGATCACCGGCCCGTGAACTTCCTCGATGACGCCCAGCGGCGGGAACTCAGGAAACCCGCACGGGGGATTGGCCGTTTTCAGCAGCGAAGGTGAGATCACGAACTCGGCCTAACCAGCCACACTTATCGAGAGAGAAGCACAGCCAGCGAATCGACCAGTTCCGCCCAGTCGGCGTCGTCGTTGATTTGGTCCCTCAGAAACAGCGCCTGGCTCGGTGTCCAGAAGGCTGCCTCGGCGACATGAACCTCGGGGGGCAAGGGCCGATGGCAGGTGATGAAGTCTTCGATACTGGCCGGGTCATCGGGCAACCCGAGCTGGCGAAATAAATCGCCGAGTTTGTGAATGGCGTTTTCCATGTTAATTCTCCTTGTTGTGAACGGCGCGACGAACGCAAGGAGACACCCATGAGCCCCGCAGGAACAGGAAGCACTCTTGGAGTGCGCCATGCAACTTTGCTGATGAAACGAAGGCCAAGCGGATTCTAGGATGACGGATGTAGCGCCTTGAGCAACAGACAACGATCCAGTGACCGCCCGGGACATTGCCCGTGGACCGCATCGAGACTGTCGCAATTGCTGCACATCAGGGTCCGGGCATTGAACATGCCAAGTGACGAAGCATCTTCATTCTTGATGAGCGACTCGGCCAAGGCGACCAGGCGACTAGCGTTCTGCCGCTCCGGTTGATGGACAGAGAGGCTTATCACCCACATCCGGCCAACTCGTACAACCCCTTCAAGCAGATGCTTGCTATTACTGGAAACGAAATAAGCGGAAGAGCGTGCAGCGGCGCTCGAAAGCACCGGTTGGTAAGTGGATTGCCTGGCTACCATCGGACTTTGTACCATTGCCATGACGGATCTCCCGAGAGGGACAAATTAAGGAAAAAAGCTTGTTGCAGGTCAAATACGCTCAGAAGGAGCCCCGCCATAAACCCTGAAATCGGCCGCCCAATCGGAGTGCTCCAACATACGTAGCAAAGGGACAAATAAGAATTCCCCGATCACCGTATTTTCAACTACCCGACAACCAGTACGCCCGGTTGAGGCAGGCCAAGGGTGAATCAGTCGGGATGGGCTCGGCGAATTTTTCCGTTCTGTTCTCAGGCCGCCACGAAATACTTCTTCTGCAACCACAGCGAGACATTGACCAGGCCGATCATCACCGGCACTTCGACCAGCGGCCCGATGACCGCCGCAAACGCAACGCCCGAATCGATGCCGTAAACCGCCACGGCGACAGCAATGGCCAGTTCGAAGTTGTTGCTGGCGGCAGTGAACGAGAGCGTGGCGCACTTTTCGTAACTCGCCCCTAGTCGCATGGTCATGAAAAACGCAAAGATGAACATCAGCACAAAATAGATCAGCAGCGGAATGGCGATACGCACCACATCGAGCGGAATGCTGACGATCAGCTTGCCCTTCAAGCTGAACATGAGCACGATGGTGAACAGCAGCGCAACCAGCGTGAGCGGCCCGATCTTCGGCACGAAACGGGTGTGATACCACTACTGTCCGGTTAAAAATCGAATAGATTCAGCTGGTTGCGCGGTGACCCTTC
>NZ_JBMOJE010000024.1:0-49070 GCF_049316945.1 Propionivibrio sp.
TGCAAACCCCCGCGGGAGGGGTGCAAACCCCCGCGGGAGAAGGGTGCAAACCCCCGCGGGAGAAGGGTGCAAACCCCCGCGGGAGGGGTGCAAACCCCCGCGGGAGAAGGGTGCAAACCCCCTCTCCCTGCGGGAGAGGGTTGGGGTGAGGGCCAACCACCCGTCAAACCCGCCCTTGCGGTCAATTTGTCGCTATCAACTGTGGTTTTCAGGACTATGAAATGACGCCTCCTCCGCGCATCAAAACAATTACCTTGCTGGCCGTCAGGACGATAATCGGCGTCGGGCTTTGCTTATCGATTCTTGCCAGCCTTTGGGTCAAGCAGCGCATCGATGAAATCGCTGTGGAGCAGTTTTCCCATCAATGCGACGAGGTTGCGCTCACAATCCAGGAGCGCCTGGGTGCCTACGCACTCATTCTGCGTAGCGGCGCCGGCCTGTTCGCGGCATCGAATAGCGTCGATCGCCAGGCGTGGCTAACCTTTGTTGAAACACAGCGTGCCAGCGAAATCCTTCCCGGTATGCAGGGAATCGGTTTTGCCCGGATCATTCCACCGCAGCAACTGGCCGACCACATCGCCAGGATTCGTGGCGAAGGATTCCCCGACTACACGGTGCGCCCCGCCGGCGAGCGCCCGGTGACCACCGCGATCATTTATCTGGAACCGTTTCGCGACCGCAACCTGCGCGCTTTCGGCTACGACATGTTCTCGGAACCCATTCGGCGAGCCGCCATGGAACATGCACGCGACACCGGCGAGGCGTCGCTCTCCGGCAAGGTCGAACTGGTACAGGAGACCGGCAAGGATGTCCAGGCCGGAACGGTGATGTATGTTCCCGTCTACCGCAACGGCGCAACGATGGATACGCTTGAGCAGCGGCGGGCGGCGCTGACCGGCTGGGCCTTTGGCCCGTTCCGCATGAATGACCTGATGAGCGGCATTCTCTCCGCTTGGAGTAACTCCGAAGGAAGATTCACCGATCTGCAAATCTACGACGGTGATGTGGCGTCTCCTGCCAGACTCATGTTCGATAGCCAACCCTCCCATTCACCCCATTTGAATTCCTTGCTCTTTCAGCGACGCTCGATCGACTTCAATGGAACGCAATGGTTGATAGAATTTGATGAAGTCGCGACTGGACCAGGCATCAGCCATGCAGCCGCATGGGCCGTTCTGATCACGGGTCTTTTTCTCACCGGCTTGGTGGTGCGGCGAGAACGGGATACCGCGAAACTCGGTGGCAATATTGCCCAACTCAACCAGCGCCTTACCCTTGCCACTGATTCGGCCCGGATTGGTGTGTGGGAATATTTTGTCCCGGAAAACAAGCTCATCTGGGACAAGTGGATGTATGCGCTTTACGGCGTGCGTGAAGAAGATTTCTCCGGGGCCTATGAGGCTTGGAGGAACGGCCTGCATCCGGATGACCGGGCACGCG
Source organism: Propionivibrio sp. (assembly GCF_049316945.1). GTDB lineage: Bacteria > Pseudomonadota > Gammaproteobacteria > Burkholderiales > Rhodocyclaceae > Propionivibrio. The sequence goes on from NZ_JBMOJE010000024.1 coordinate 1,441, forward strand.
GCGACGAGGAGAGCAACCAGGCGCTGCGCGGAGAAAAAGAGTTCGATACCGAGTTCCGCGTGCTTTGGCCAAACGGCGAACTGCGCTACATCAAGGCCACCGCCCTCGTGGTGCGCGATGCCGGCGGCAAGCCGCTACGGATGACCGGGGTCAATTACGATATCACCGAACGCAGGTTGAGCGACCTTGCCCTGCAAAACCGGGACAATCTCCTGCGCAAAAACAGGGCACAACTGCGCCTGCTTCTGGATTCCACGGCTGAAGGCATATTCGGTATCGATAGGGACGGGAAGTGCACGTTCTGCAACGCATCCTGCCTGAACATGCTGGGTTACACGCGTGTCGACGAGTTGATCGGCAAGAACATACACAATCTGATCCACCACACGCATGCCGACGGATGCCACTACCCCGTGGAGGATTGCCGTATCATCCGTGCTTTCCTGAAGGCGGAGACCTTGCACTTTGACGATGAGGTGCTGTGGCGTGCCGACGGCACCTGCTTCGCTGCCGAATATTGGTCACACCCGCAGGTAGTCGATGGCAAGGCGGTCGGGGCTGTGGTGACCTTCATGAATATCAGCGTGCGCAAGCAGATCACGGAGGAACTCGACGAACACCGCCAGCACCTTGAACGAATCGTCTTCTCAAGAACCGCCGAACTGGAAAAAGCCAAAGATGAAGCGGAGGCGGCCAGTGTGGTCAAAGGCCAGTTCCTGGCCAACATGAGCCACGAGATTCGCACGCCGCTCAACGCCGTGCTGGGCTTTGCCAACCTGTGCCTGAATCTCGATATGGCGCCGCGCGAGCGCGACTACCTGGCCAAGATTCGCAGCGCCTCGGAATCGCTGCTGGGTATCGTCAACAACATCCTGGATTTCTCCAAAATAGACGCCGGCATGCTCGTCCTGGAGTCCATTCCTTTCAACGTCGACGAAACCCTGCTGCAAATGGCCAGCCTGTTTGGCCTCGGGGCGCGCAAGAAGGGCGTTGAACTGGTCATCGGCACCTTGCCCGGCGTACCGGAGAGGCTGGTTGGCGATCCTGGCCGCCTGCTCCAGGTGCTGGTGAATCTGATGAGCAACGCCGTCAAGTTCACCAAACACGGCGAGATCAGCCTGACCGTGGAGCCGGTGAGCGTCACCACCGATACCGTCACCTTGCGCTTCGCGGTTCGCGACACCGGCCCGGGCGTGACGCCTGAACAGCAGGCCCGGTTGTTCACCCCGTTCACCCAGGCCGACAGTTCGACCACCCGTAAATACGGCGGCACCGGCCTTGGCCTGGCACTGTGCAAGCAACTGGTGGGCTGCATGGGTGGCCAGATCGAAGTGGAAAGCGAAGCCGGGGCAGGTTCCTGCTTCAGCTTTACCGCCTGCTTCGGCATTGTTGCCGGCGCGGCCACCGCAACGTCCGGCCATCCTGGCCATCCCGGCCTGGTCGGCAAAAAGGTGCTGGTGGTCGATGACAACGCGGCCATGCGCGCTTTGTTGAGCCGCCAGGTGAAGGGCTTTGGCTGTACGGCGGAGACGGCGGATTCGGGCGCGGCGGCGCTGATCCGTTGCCAGTCGTGGGCCGGCTTCGACCTCATTCTGCTGGATTGGCGCATGCCCGAACCGGATGGCCTGGCCACTGCCAAAGGCATTCGCGCCGCCGGCAACCCGGTCCCCATCATATTGATTTCCGGTGACGAGCCCGAGATGGCGCGCTCCCTGATGGAAAACGACGCGATCCAGGCTTACCTGTGCAAACCGGTGCCAACCGCCCTGCTGCGCGAAACCATGCTCAACATCCTGAGTGGGCATACGGTCCAGGTGCGGAAGCTCGACCTGCGCATATCGGCACCCTTGCTGCGCGATGTCCGCATCCTCGTGGTTGAGGACAACGATTTCAACCGCCAGATTTGCCGCGAACTGGTGGAGCTTACCGGCGCCACCGTTAACACGGTCGACGATGGTGCGCAGGCGGTGGCGGCCGTCGCCAACCGGGCCTACGATCTGGTCCTGATGGATATCCAGATGCCGGTGATGGATGGTTACAGCGCCACCCGCATCCTCCGCGAACGCTGGCCCGATCTGCCGATCATCGCCCTGACCGCGCACAGCATCAGCGAGGAGAAAGAGCGCGTGCTGGCCGCCGGCATGAACGACATCCTGACCAAGCCGATCCTGCCCGAAACTCTCTACGCCAAGCTGGTCCGCTGGTTGCCGGGCCGCAGCGGGCCAGCGATGGCAAGCAGCGAGCTAACATTGCCAGCGATTTCTGCGATTTCGGCACCGGCTATTCCGTCAGCGACGCCTGACGAAACAGTTGATGCAGCGGCTGAAGTGCCGGCCGAGGTCTTCGATCTGCCTCTGGCGCTTTCCCGGGTGAACGGCGAGCGCATTCTGCTCGATCGCTTTCTCGGCATGTTCCGCGAGCGCAACGCCGACATCGTTGAAAAGATTTGCGCAGCCTTGGACGAGCAGGATGTGGCAACGGCGCGGCAACTCGCGCATGCCCTCAAGGGCGGCGCCGGAACCATCGGCATGAGCGAACTGCAAGCTGCCGCGGCACGTCTGGAGGCCACGCTGGCCCAGGCGCTGCAGGGGACGGATGATCCGCTGCGCCGCAGCGAGGATTTCACGGCGCTGGAGGCCGCGTGGACGCGAACCCAGGACGCCTTTACCACGCTGCTTGGGGCACCGGAACTGGAAACGCCATGAGGAGCGCGATGATTCTTGAAACTGCGGCTGGATGTGTTGCCAATGCCGCAGGCCCTCATCCCCGGCCCTTCTCCCGCGGGGAGAAGGGTGCAAACCCCGCGGGGAGAAGGGTGCAAACCCCGTGACCGAAGGAAATGTGCCCCGCAGGAAATACCCTTGGGGTGCAGAGCCGGGAGAGGGGTGCAAACTCCCTCTCCCCGCGGGAGAGGGTTGGGGTGAGGGCCAACCACCCGTCAAACCCGGCCTTGCGGTCAATTTGTCGCTATCAACCGAGAATTTCAGGATCATGAAATGACTCATCCTCTGCGCATCCGAATAATTGCCTTGCTGGTTGTCCTGATGTCGCTGATCGTCAATGGACTTTACTGGTGGCAATTGTCCACGGCTGACCACCAGCTACGTTCGGAAACGGTTGCGCAAGCGCAATTACGGTCCAGGCAGTTGAACGGCGCGGTGGCAGACCAGATTGCCCTGCTGATCCGCTATACCGATTTGCTGCGCAAGAACTGGCCGCCAGGTATGCGGGCCAGCCGGAAGAGTTTGACCAGCCTGCGCGCCAGATCGAGCAACGATTTCCGGCCAACTCGCTGCTTCAGATTTCCGTGATTGACGCCAGGGGTTACCTCGCTTATTCCAGTCTCGGTTTCAAGGCGCCGGTGTTCCTGGGTGACCGGGAGCATTTCAAGGCGCACCTGGGCGCTGATAAAGAGCGCTTGTTCATCAGCCAGCCGGTTCTCGGCCGAATTTCAAAGAAATGGTCGATCCAGTTCTCCCGTCCGATCCAGCGCAACGGTCGCTTTGCTGGCGTGATCGTCCTTTCGCTGTCGCCTGACTATCTGCAGCAATCGCTGGCCTCGCTGTTGCTGGGTCCCGATGACTCGATTTCGATTTACCGGCAGAGCGGGGAGTACCTGGCGCGCAATCGGAACAATGAAAATGCGCTGGGCAAGAGTGCGCCCCCCGAGCGCCAGTTTGTCGGCCCGGACGCCGCGCGGAGCGGATCGTTGCGGGTGGTGTCCAATTTCGATCAGATGGTCCGGCTCTTCCAGTGGGAGCGGCTGGAGGATTACCTTCGCCAGCGATGGCCACAAGGCCTTGATGGAAACCACCAAGACCCCCATGCGCGATGCTCACGGGACCTTGGTTGGCATCCTCGGCATTGCCCACGACATCACCGCGCGCAAGCTGGCCGAGGCCGAACTCCTGCGCTCCAACAGCGAACTGGCACAGTTCAGCTACGCCATTTCGCATGACATGCGCCAGCCCCTGCGCATGATTTCCAGTTACCTGCAACTGCTGGAGATGGACCTGGCCGATCAACTCGATGGCGAGCAGCTGGAGTATTTCAACTTTGCCATCGACGGCGCCAAGCGCCTCGACCAGATGATGGTTGGCCTGCTCGACTACGCTCGGATTGGCCACAAGGGCGAACCGGCGGCGTGGATCGAAAGCCTCGCGCTGCTCGATGAGGCGCTGATGTTTCTGCGCCCGGCGATCGCCGAGGCACAGGCCGCTGTGCGCATTGACGGCGAGTGGCCGCGCATCAGGGTCAGCCCGGTTGAAATGCTGCGCCTGGTGCAAAACCTGATCGGCAACGCCGTGAAATTCCGCGTCGCCGGACGCCTGCCGGAAATCACCGTAAGCAGCCAGATCACCGGGGGAAATTGGCGCCTGTGTGTTGCCGACAACGGCATCGGCGTCCTGCCCGAACAGGTCAGCCGGCTGTTTCAGGTCTTCCAGCGCTTGCAGTCACGCGCCGCCTATGAAGGCACCGGCATCGGTCTGGCGCTGTGCCGCAAGATCGCCGAAAATCATGATGGCAAGATCTGGGTCGAGTCGGCGGGTAAAGGACAGGGCTGCCGGTTTTGCGTTGAGTTGCCGATGGCGAATGCGCTCGAGACACCGGCTTGAGCGCAGGTGAAAAAAATCCATTTCAGCCTGATCTCCTCGCTCGTCACCCCGGCGAAGGCCGGGGTCCAGTTCGTCTATCTGATTGTTTTCTTGAATATCAGAGGCACGCACTGGATTCCGGCCTGCGCCGGAATGACGGTCTGGAAGGTTGTGCCAATTAATTCACGACCTGAGCGCTGACCAGGCTGCAAGTTACGCTGTCTTGCGCGATTCAGCTTCTGCCCAAAGGGCCTTGGCAAAAGCTTTCCATGCGACGCCGCCGTGGCTCTCGATGCCAATGCCGGCACTTTCTTCCATGGTTCGCAGCATCATCCCCGCCAGGCCGTAAAGATCGATTTTTGCCATCAGCTGGTGATCAACATGCGTGGAAGCAGCGCGTTTCAAATCCTCCGCCGAGTGCTCCAGCGCCGCGTGGGCCAGGGCGCGCACCTGCGCGTCGTCCTTCCAGTCGATGCCGAGAACGATGCCTTTCCTGACGATTTCCTGTTCGATTTCCTTGGCAGTTGCAGCGTAATCTTCAAACCCGGCCATGCTGTTCTCCTTGGTTATTGGCTTGTATTCCGTTCAGGGCATGGAACCCCGGCTTCATTATCCCGGAAAAAGCAGCCAACGATAGAGACGATGGACTTTGCTTTATTTATCCTTAAAACCTCAGTTTAACCACGGCGAACACGGCGGGCACGGCGAAAAGCTGCTGCGAAGCAAATACTCGTGGGGTGCTCAGGTTTTCAGGATTTCATGGCTTACCCAAAGGGTGAATCATGAAAACATTGCAAGCTCTTGTTTTTCCGTTGTCCCTCTTCAGGGAGGCTTCGCGCTGTTCGCCGTGTTCGCTGTGGTCAACTGCCCTTTTTAGGTTTATTACTTCGACGCGGTGCAGTTGGCACAGCGTCCGCGCAGGTCGAAATCCATGCGCGACAAGGAGAAACCCGCAGGCAGGATCGGCGCGGCAGGCGGTGCGGCATCGAGACAAAATACCCCGCCGCAGTGCTCGCAGCGAAAATGGATGTGCGTCGTATGCTCCCCGGCAGCGGCGGCCGAGAAGCGAAAGACGCGATGGGCGTCGGTATTCTTGTGCGCCAGAGCGCTCTCGACCAGCCAGTCGAGCACGCGATAAAGCGTTACGCGGTCGAGCGCCAATTCACCAAGGACCAGTTCAATCTCGTTGTGCGTCAGCGCCGTCGGTGCCGCACGCAGCAATTGCAGCACCCGGATGCGCGCCGGCGTCGCCCGCGCACCGGTGAGGCGAATGTGCTCGGCAACAACTTCATCGTTCAGGTGAGTGGGAGAAGACAAAAAAGATATCCGGCCAGAGGATTTTGTCTGACGATTTAACCATAGCCAAGCCCCGGATGCCACATTGTTGCAATGATGACCAAAGATCGAGCCAGACTACGGCCAACCAGATCAAAACCTTTTTCTCATCCGGCCTGCAAGCCAATAAATACGGGCATCTTGCGCTTGCCTTGCCGGGAAGCCAATATCCATGCGGCTCCCAGGCCATACCATGCCACATTCGCCTATCGACGCCTGTTGCAGCCCGATGCATTTTGGCGGCGCATGTCGCTGTAAGTATTTCTGCTGTTCGAACGACAAAGATTCGTGGCGTCAATCAGGAGAGCGATATACCGGAACTCGCCGCTGGCTTTGCTGGTTCCGTGCTTCCCGGCTCAAGGGAACTGTCCTGCCGCTTCACTGCCGAACAAGCGCAGGCAATATTGTTGCCTGTTTGTCTTCAACTCGAATATCAACAGCTTTTTTGGAAAACACCATGGATCGTCGTCAATCGCTCAAGTGGCTCGGTGGTTTATCCGCCTTTTTTCTGCCAGTACCGGCAACGCAATTGGCAGTAGCCAAGGAAGATACCAGTATGAAACTTGTCAAATCAAAGGCTGAATGGGCCGCCCTGCTTCCCCAGCCGGCCTATCGCGTCCTCTTTGAGGAGGACACGGAGCGCTCGGGAACGAGCCCCCTCAACAACGAGAAACGAGATGGAACCTTCATCTGCGCGGCCTGCTTCCTGCCGCTGTTCGACAGCAAAGCGAAATTCGAGAGCGGCACCGGCTGGCCGAGTTTCTGGCAGCCGCTGCCCGCTGCGGTCGTAACCAAGACCGATTTCAAGCTGATCTATCCACGCACCGAGTATCACTGCGCTCGCTGTAGCGGACATCAGGGTCACGTCTTCAATGACGGCCCGAAACCGACCGGCAAGCGCTACTGCAACAATGGCGTTGCGCTGCAGTTCGTCGAGCGCGCCGATAAACTGCCGGAGTTGCGGACATGATCAGGAGGATTGCCATGGCTATTTTGTGCTCGCTTGGCGTTGTCGCCAGTGGAACCAACTCTTTGGCTGCAGACGCTTCGACCGCCAAGCCGGCGAATGCTACCAATGCGGCAACCGCGATTTTCGCCGGCGGCTGCTTCTGGTGCATCGAGGCCGATTTCGAGAAGCTGCCCGGCGTCATCGGGGCCGAATCCGGCTACACCGCCGGCAAGAAGGTCGACCCGACTTACGAACAGGTCAGCGCCGGCAGCACCGGCCACACCGAAGCCATACGCGTCACTTACGACCCGTCCAGGGTCAGCTATGCCCAACTGGTTGATTTCTTCTGGAAACACATCGATCCGACGGTCAAGGATCGTCAGTTCTGCGACGTCGGCAGCCAATATCGCAGCGGTATCTACTGGCAGAACGAGGCCGAACGCAAGGTCGCCGAAAGCAGCCGCGATGCTTTGCTGGCCAGCGGCAAGTTCAAGGAAATCCATACCGAGATCGTCGCCGCCACCGCTTTCTATCCGGCCGAGGAATACCACCAGGATTACTACAAGAAAAACCCGATCCGCTACGCCTACTACCGCAATGGCTGCGGCAGGGACAGCCGGGTAGAGTCGCTTTGGGGGAAGAAGTAAGCCGGCTAGTGACCGGGGCTATTTCCTGAGAGGCTGTAAAAAAATGCTTTAACACCCACCGCAGAGCCGCAAAGGCGCAGAGGAAACGCAGAGGAACCCCATTGTTTTTAACCTGGAAAAGGCAGTTGACCACAGCGAACACGGCGAACACGGCGAAAAAACAATGACTTACACTGTTTTCATGCTTCACCCTTTGGGTGAGCGGTTAAATCCTGAAAAACTGTGCACCCCAAGAGTATTTGCTTCGCAGCAGCTTTTCGCTGTGCTCGCCGTGTCGCCGTGTCGCCGTGGTTTGAACTGAGGTTTAAAGGTTTTCTCTGCGAAATCTCTGCGCCTTTGCGGCTCTGCGGTGGATTCTTGATATTTTCACAAGCTCTGACTCTATTTCCGTTTTGCGCGCGGATGCGCTGAATCATAAACCCGGGCCAGATGCTGGAAATCGAGGTGGGTATAAATCTGCGTCGAGGCAATGCTGGCGTGGCCGAGCATTTCCTGCACCGCACGCAGGTCGCCGGACGATTGCAGCACGTGCGAGGCAAAGGAATGGCGCAGCATGTGCGGGTGCACGCTGGTCGGCAGGCCCTGCGCCAGCGCCCGCTGTTTGAGCCGCTCTTCGATCACGCGCGGGTGAATGCGGCCGCCGCGCTGCCCGACGAACAGCGCCGATTGTTCCGTACCGGCCACTTCGCAACGACGCTGCGCCCAGGCCACGACCGCCGCGCGCGCCTTGCTGCCAACGGGAACCAGGCGCAACTTGCTGCGCTTGCCGAGAACGCGAACTTCGCCGGCCTGGATGTCCTCCAGAGACGAAACATCGAGCGCGGCGAGTTCGGCGAGGCGCAGGCCGGAGGAGTAGAAGAGTTCGAACATCGCCTGATCGCGAATCTCCAGCACTTCGTCGCTGGAAGAATCGAGCAGGCGGTTGGCTTCGTCGGGTGACAGCACCTTCGGCAAAGCCTTCGGGCTCTTGGGAGCACGCACGCCTTCGATCGGATTGGCCGTCATTTCACCGTGCAGGCCGAGCCAGCGATAAAAGCCGCGCCAGGCGGAAAGCATGCGCGCCAGCGAGCGACCGCCCAGCCCGCGGGCATGCAACTGGGCGATGAAACGGCGAATGTGGTGCGTCTCGACGGCGTCGATGGTGCAAGCGCCGGGCAACTCGCCGATGAGACTGCACAGAACGCGCAGGTCACGCCGGTAGTTGCTGACCGTATGCGGCGACTGTCGCCGCTGCTGGGCGAGTTCGTCGAGGTAGGTATTAACCGACTCGCTGGAGACCATTCAATAACCCTGAAGAACCAGTTTAACCACGAAGATCACGAAGGCCACGAAGAGAAGAAAAAACCAGAGCTATTTGGTAGTAGTTTTTTCTTCGTGCTCTCCGTGTTCTTCGTGGTTGATTATTGCGTTTAGGAAATCAGCGCAACACCCGAGCCAGTGCGGCCGAGGCCATCTCGCCAAGACGCTCAAGATACAAGGTGCCCATGCCGGCGTAGAAGCGCTGCGCCTCTTCGCTGCCGAGCGCGATCATGCCGATCGTGCCGCCACCGTTGCGCATGGCGATCAGCGCTTGCGAGCGGATGTGCTTTGAGGCATCGCCGAACCAAGATGAAGTCTCAAAGCCGGAAGTCGAACCACAATACGGCTGGGTCAGCGTCTCGGCAAACACCTGCAACTCTTCACTGACATCGGCAAACTCCGGCAATTCTTCCACGTTTTCCGGACGGACCCACAAGCGCAGGGCCACATGCGGAATGGCAAAGTCGTCGCGCAGATGGAAGTTCAGCGTATGCAGCACCGACTGGAAGCTGGCCGCGGCGATCATCGCCACGCCCAGACGATGCATCTTTTCGCTGATCGTGTCGTTTTCTTCGCCGAACTGCAGCAACTCACCCATCTTGCCTTCAAGTTGCTTGTTTTTATCGCGCAAACTCAGCATCTGGCGTTCGGTAATCGAGATCGTTCGCCCGCTGTGCGGATGCGGAATCACCATGCGCGACATCAGATCCGCATGCTCCTCGAAGAACTGCGGATTGTCCTGCAGATACTTGGCGACTTCTTCTGATTTCATAACTTGATTTCTCCGGTAAATACGGTAACAGCCGGGCCGGTCATCAGCACGGATGTGCCGTTGCCGCCCCAGGAAATAGTCAGTTCGCCGCCGCGTGTTGTAACGCACACCGGCGAGTCAAGCAGGCCGCGCGCGATACCCGCCGCCACGGCGGCACAGGCGCCGGTACCGCAGGCCAGGGTTTCACCGGCACCGCGCTCGAAAACACGCAGGCGGATCGCATTGCGGCTGGAAATCTGCATGAAGCCGGCATTGACCCGCTGCGGGAAGCACGGGTGTGATTCGATCAGCGGCCCCTGCGCGGCAACCGGCGCCGCATCGACATCGGCGACCACCTGTACGGCATGCGGGTTACCCATCGATACGGCGGTAATCGCCAATTCCTGATCGCCAATCATCAGCGTCTGCACGAGATCGGCGGTCGGGCTGATGAAGGGAATTTTTTCCGGGAGGAACACCGGCACGCCCATGTCCACGGTGACGCTTCCGTCGGCTTCAAGACGAGGGGTGATTACGCCGCTCATTGTTTCGACACGAATCTCTTGTTTGTCGGTCAGGCCCTGATCATGCACGAAGCGAACGAAACAGCGCGCACCATTGCCGCACTGTTCGACCTCGCCGCCATCGGCATTGAAAATACGATAGCGGAAGTCGATATCCGGGCTAGTGGCCTTTTCAACCAGCAGAATCTGATCACAACCGACGCCGAAATGCCGGTCACCAAGAAAGCGGAGTTGCGCCGGTGTCAGCGCAAGCGACTGGCGAACACCATCGAGCACGACAAAGTCGTTGCCCAGCCCGTGCATTTTCGAAAACTTGAGTTTCATTGTTATCCAGCCTGCCTAGTCGGCATCAGCGCAACGATTTGGCCATTATAAAGTCGTCCATGACGAAATCGTTGCCGATATCGACACGCACGGCATCGCGCACGACAAATCCATGTTTTTTGTACACCGAAATGGCCCGCTCGTTGCGTTTATTGACCGCCAGCATCAGGGTGTCGCAGCCCAGCCCCAAGGCCCGCTGCGATACATGTGCGATCAGGCGTCCACCGAGACCGAGACGTTGCCGGGCCGGATCGACATAAAGCTTGTCAAGCTTCATTTCACCGGCGGCCGTGCCCGGCAGGGTCGAGGCAAAAGCGGCCAGTTCGCCATCGACCGTCGCCTTGTCCCACCAGATATCTGCCATGGCCAATTCTTCGCGCAGACGTGGGGCGTTGTAACGCTGCTCCAGCATGAAGTCGATCTGCGCCTGGGTGATGATTCCCGGATAGGCATCCTGCCAGACGATGCGCGCCAGTGCCGCCACAGCTTCGACATCGGCGCTGGTAACCGGTGAAATCTGGATGCTCATGCAAACTTTACTCAGGCAAGGGTGGTGAGTGGGTGTGAATGGCAATACAATGCCGCGTTACAAATCCGTGACACAACCATGTGAGCAGTCGAACAGTAAACTGCCACCATCCGCTACGCCAGCATGACTATACTTATCTCTTCATTTATTTCAAATGACCTTGGTCCTGCAGATGCGCCCGGCAGCAACTTGCGCCAACCATGCTGAGTCGCATCCTTAGTCAATCCGCAGTCGCCCTGCTCTGGCTGCTGCATTTTCTGCCGCTGCCGATTCTGGCAGTTATGGGCCAAGGCCTGGGTCTGCTGCTTTTTCACCTGGCCGGACGTCGCCGAAAGATTGCCCTGGTCAACCTGTCCTTGTGCTTCCCTGAACTGGGCGATCAAGAACGTAACAATCTGGCCAAAGCCCACTTCAAGATGCTTGGCCGCAGCATCCTGGAACGTAGCATTCTCTGGTGGGGAAGCCGGGAGCGGATGTACCGGCTGATCCAGGTCGTCGGCGAAGAGAAAATGCACGCCTTGCGCGCCGCCGGTCGGCCAATCATCATGCTCGCCCCCCATTTTGTCGGACTCGATGCCGGAGGGATAGGCATTGCCTTGCGTTTTGACTCGCTGACCATTTATTCGGCGCAGAAGAATCCGGTATTCGACCGGGTAGTCTTGCGCGGCCGCAGCCGAATCGGGGACCAGTTGATGCTGTCGCGCCAGGAAGGCGCGCGCGCAACCGTCAAGGCGATGAAGTCCGGCCGGCCTTTCTACTACCTGCCCGACATGGACTTTGGTAGCCGCGACTCGGTATTTGTGCCTTTCTTCGGTGTTCAAGCAGCCACCATCACCGGACTCTCACGCCTTTCCAGAGCGGCCAGAGCCGCCGTCGTACCCTGCGTCACCCGCATGCTGCCAGGCGGAAAAGGCTATGTCGTCGAAATAGGCGACCCGTGGCCCGATTTTCCGACGGCCGACGTCGAAGCCGACACCCGGCGCATGAACGCCTTTATCGAAAATGTCGTGCGCACCATGCCCGAACAGTATTACTGGGTTCATCGCCGGTTCAAGACCCGACCGGAGGGGGAGGGGCGGTTTTATTGAACTTACTTCGAGCCGCTTTTCTGAAGAATCCAATTTCGGCGAATTTCCCGCCCACAGTCTGAGCGGCAGGCAGCCGACCACATTTTACTCGGCACGATGGCTAATCAACTGACAAGTATTGGGGATCTTGCTCGCCTAGTACCCTGACCACCAGTGAAAGCGGGCCGTGTATAATCTCGCCCTCAATGAACAACGAACCCAGCGCCCAACTGACGAGCCGACAACTGTACTTTCGCCTGCTCGGTTACGTACGTCCTTATTGGAAGGCTTTCGTCGTCGCGATTGCCTGCATGGGCCTGTCGTCGATCGTCGAACCAGTATTTCCTGCGATCATGAAAGAACTTCTGGATAACGGATTTACACAAGGCAAAGAAAGTTACAACTGGTTATTCTACCCTCTTGCCATTGTCGGAATTTTCATCGCCCGTTCAATTCTTGGTTTCATTGGTGACTACGCAATGAGTTGGGTCTCGAACAACATGGTTGCGGAACTCCGGCAGGCTATGTTCACGCGCATAGTCAATCTCCCGACCAGCTATTTCAACGACAACACCTCCGGGCGGCTGATGTCACGCGTGGCCTATGACGTGGGTGGCGTTGCCGGAGCAGCGACCGGCGCGGTGACGACACTCGTCAAGGACAGCCTGTCAGTCGTCGGCCTGATTGCCTGGCTGCTCTATCTGAACTGGCAGCTGACACTGGTAGTCTTCGTCACGGTGCCCTTTATCGCAATTGCCGTCAGAGGCTTCAGCGGCCGCCTGCGCAAAGTGGCGCGGGGCATCCAGCAATCGCAGGGAACGATCACCGAAGTATTGCAGGAGGCTATTGAGGGCCACAAGGTCGTCAAGATTTTTGGCGGACAACGCTATGAAGAAAGCCGTTTCTCGGACTGCGTTCAGAAACAGCGTCGCTTCAACATGCGTGGAACCGTTGCCGCAGCCGCACAGGGACCGATCGTTCAATTCTTTTCGGCGATTGCACTGGCAACGATCATGGCAGTAGCGCTCCGGCAGGCGAGCAGCGAGCAAACCACGGTCGGCGGCTTCGTCTCATTCATCACCGCCATGCTTATGCTAATGGCACCCCTGAAGCGATTGACCGACATCAGTGCGCCGATCCAACGAGGTCTGGCTGCAGCAGAAAGCGTTTTTGATGTGATCGACCAATTGCCAGAAGCGGACACCGGGACCGTCGACCTCGGGCGCACCACGGGCCGGATTGAATTCGATGACGTGACCTTCACTTACCCCGGCACCGAGCACCCCGCCCTGCACGGCGTCACCTTCAGCGCCCACCCCGGTGAGTGCATTGCGCTGGTCGGTCATTCAGGCAGCGGTAAAACCACCATCGCCAACCTGCTACCGCGCCTCTATCCGGTCAACGGCGGGGAGATTCGCGTCGATGGAACGCCGCTCCAAGATATTCGCCTAACCAGCTTGCGCAACAATATTGCACTGGTCAGCCAGGAGGTCGTTCTGTTCAACGACACGGTCGCCGCCAACATTGCCTACGGACTGAGCGGCTCGGCAACGCGCGAGGAAATCCGTGCTGCAGCTGTGGCAGCACATGCGCTGGAGTTTATCGAAGAAATGCCCAATGGCTTCGACACCCTGATCGGAGAAAAAGGCGTCAAGCTGTCCGGCGGTCAGCGCCAGCGTCTGGCTATCGCGCGCGCACTACTGAAAGACGCACCGATCCTGATTCTCGACGAAGCCACCTCGGCGCTCGACACCGAGTCCGAGCGGATGGTCCAGCAGGCGCTCGACAACCTGATGCAGAGCAGGACGACACTGGTCATTGCACACCGCCTGTCCACGATCGAGAACGCCGACCGGATCGTTGTACTCAACAAGGGGAATCTCGTCGAAACTGGCTCCCATGACGAATTGCTGGCTCGCGACGGCGCCTACGCCAGGCTCTATCGAATCCAGTACGCCATCGAGTCCCAAGAGGGATAGTGGACATCCCCTTTGCCGAGTCGCTGTTGGCCTGGCAAGTGCACCGGCTAGCCCGACGGCACCCTGTCAGGCCGCTTGGCGAGTTTCAGTTGAAGGAAACGCGGCAGGTATTGGTCACGCTGACAACCGGAATCGGCGATGCGGTTTTCTCGTCCGCAGTTTTTCCGGCACTCCGAACGGCAATGCCGCAGGCTCACATCACCCTTTTTTGCCGGGAAGCATGGCTGGATCTTTTCTCGGACGATCCAGCGATCGACGAAATCATTCCCTACCCCGGCAAGTTCCGGCATTTTTTTTCGACTCTCAAGGCACTTCGCACGTCCCGACCGGACCTCGCCCTCGTGTTGCACGGCAACGATCCGGATATCATCCCGCTGTGTTATCTGGCGGGCGCGCCAACGATCCTGCGCATTCCGGTCCGGGGCACCCGATTCGACTACCTGCTGTCGAACCGGAACCGCACCGAAGACAACGACAGCCTCCCCGGCCTTCACTACGTCGACAACCGGCTGCGTATCCTTGATACGCTTGGCATTTCACAGGCGGGCTACGCACCGCAACTGCACGTCAACCCGGGGCGTCGTAAGCGCATCCTCGAAGAGCTCGAGCCTTCCCTGAAGGGCCGTCCTTACATCGTCATCCACCCACGTGCTGCTGATCGCTACAAAAGCCTGCCGGATGCGCTGCTCGTCGATCTGCTCGCCCAACTCAGAAACTGCCTGCAGACCCACTGTATCGTGCTGACCGGAGGCAATGCAGAACGCGCCGATCTGGAGACACTGCTCGGTCGACAAAACGATCCGCAAGTCTTCCTCGCCGCCGGACGCTGGGGACTGGCCGACACGGCCGCCTGTCTTGCCGGGGCGTCCGCCGTCATCGGCCCGGACACCGGTGTTCTGCACATGGCAGCGGCACTCGACCGACCGGTACTCGGACTCTACTCACCCACGCAGGCGACGCTGGTCGGACCGCGCGCACCCCATGCGCCGGTCACCGTTCTTGAACAGCCGCTGACCTGCACGCCCTGCTATCAGAAGCGTTGCCCGCACCGACCAGTCAAATGCATGGCCCAGTTTGACGCACAAACGGTTACCGGCGCGCTGCTTACTCTCCTAGGACCAGCGCCATGACATCCCCGCTGATTGCCCATCTGCTGCCCAACTACAATCCCTTTCCGCCCATCTACCCAGCCGGCACCGAGCTGCGTGTCGAACAGGTCAGCCTGCGCCAGTCGCGCTATCGCTCGCTTGTCGTCTGTGGCGGTTTTAAGGGAGAGAAAACTGCAGAACAGATCGGCAGTATGCGCATCCGACGGATACGCTTTTCGCCGTTATACCGCCGCCTCTTCCAGAAAATTACGCGACTTGACCCCTTGCCCTACGCCTATCGGATGTGGAAGATCGTCCGCGAAGAAGGCGCCAGCGTCCTGCATATCCACAATGAACCCAAGCTTCTGGTAGGCCTCGCACCTTACCTCCGGAAAAATCCCTTGCCGGTTGTTGTGCACATCGCCAATCACAAACCAATTCCGACCGATGCGATTCCCCTTGTCACCCGCTGGGTGGCATGCAGCCGCTTCATGGCCGACTGGCTCAAGGATTCCTGCAAGGTTCCGGCTGACCGGATCGAAGTGATCTACACCGGCACCGATGTCTCGGGCCGCGCACCCTACTGGCAAGTGCCGGCTGCAGAGCGTCGGCAATTGCGGCAGCGCTTTGGAGTCGATGACGACAATGCCCTCGTTTTTGTTTTCGGGGGACGCCTGGTCAAGGAAAAGGGCGTTGCCGAAATGCTCGACGCCTTCGCGCTGGTGCGCAAGCGCCTCGGGCAGCCGGTCCGGCTGCTAATTGCCGGCAACGTGCGCGAAAGCACGGACAGCAGCAACGAAAAGGCAAGGTACGGACAGGCCATGATCGAACGTATAAGCAGCGCAGCCGACGTTAACTGGGTGGGCAGTCTTAAACCGTCAGACATGCACAATTTCCTGCTGACCGGCGATGCCTTTCTGTTGCCGTCCCTGTGGGACGACCCGTTTCCGACTGTCATGCTGGAAGCGGCGGCGGCCGGACTGCCGATCGTGGCAGGTGCGCGCGGTGGTATCACCGAGTTTTTGCAGGACTGCCCGGGGCAACGTTTCATCGACCCGGCGAAGCCCGAAGAAATGGCAGAAGCCATGCTTGAACTGGCGGCTTCCCCAGCGTTACGCACGGCGGCCGGAAGCTGGCTTCGGGGTATAATCGAGGCCCGTTTTGACTGGCAACGGGT
This sequence comes from Propionivibrio sp., assembly GCF_049316945.1. Lineage (GTDB taxonomy): Bacteria > Pseudomonadota > Gammaproteobacteria > Burkholderiales > Rhodocyclaceae > Propionivibrio. Next base: position 17,705 of record NZ_JBMOJE010000024.1, read on the forward strand.
CACCGCCGATTTCGAAGCGATGTATGACCGGATACTGACGCGCCAGTCAATCTCCGGCACACCTTCAACTTCCTGAATTCAATATGTGCGGCATTCTCGGTTACCTACGTCGTCCTTCGGCATCTGCCAGGCGCGCTTTTCATCTCGAGACAGCCGTCTCCAGCCTTTCGCATCGCGGGCCCGACGATCACGGGATCCTGGAGGAAGAGGCTGTCGGACTGGGCTTTGTCCGCCTGTCCATTATCGACCTTTCGCCAGCCGGCCATCAGCCGATGTTCAGCCCGGACGGCCGCTACGTCATCGTCTTCAACGGCGAGATCTACAATTTCCCGGATCTGCGCACCGAACTTGAGGCTGCCGGCGAATCCTTTGTCGGGCATTCGGATACCGAGATTCTCCTGCGCCTCTTCATGCGCCGTGGCTTTGAGGCCTGCCTGGCAGCGCTGCGCGGCATGTTTGCCTTTGCCATCTGGGATCGCCATGAAAAACAACTGTGGCTGGCGCGTGACCGGCTGGGGGTCAAACCGCTTGTTTATGGCGAAACGCCGGACGGATTCGTCTTTGCCTCGGAAATCGGCAGCCTCTTCAACCTCGCACCGGACCTGCCCCGCACGCCAGACTATGCGGCAATCGATCAGTATCTGACTTACCAGTATGTCCCGGCGCCGCTGACCGGTTTTTCGGCGCTGCGCAAGCTGCCGCCGGCCCATGCCATGATCGTGCGCGACGGAAAAATCGAGCGTATCTTCCGCTACTGGGACATTGACCACTCGCGCCGCAGCGAGCTTTCTTTCAACGACGCCTGTGACTCGCTGCGCGAGAAGATTCTCGAAGCAACGCGCATCCGCATGGTCGCCGACGTCCCTCTGGGCGCCTTCCTCTCCGGCGGGGTCGATTCGAGCATCACTGTAGCGGCCATGGCGAGGCTGAGTTCACAACCAGTTAAAACCTACGCCATCGGTTTTGAGGATCGGAAATTCAACGAACTGCCTTACGCCCGTCAGGTTGCCGAATATCTGGGCACCGAACACCACGAGGAAATCTGCCGGCCCGATGCGGTTGAACTGCTGCCCGAACTGATCGGACATCTCGGCGAACCATTTGCCGACAACTCGATCCTGCCGACCTACTACGTCTCGCGTTTTGCCCGTCGCGATGTCACCGTGGCACTGACCGGCGATGGCGCTGATGAGGCTTTTGCCGGCTACCGGCGTCACTACCACATCCGTCGCGTCGAAGCTTTGCAACGCATGGGACTGGTGCCCATCTGGCGGGGCTTGCGCCGCGCTACCGTAGCTTTCGAAGGGCTGGTCCGCCCTGACCGTCGGCACGTTTTCCCCCACACCCAGGCTGACCAGATGCTATCTATGAAGGGTGCTGAGCGCTTCCGGCACCTGGTCGCCCACTACCCGGAAGAGGACAAGGCGCGCCTCGTGCGCGCCGCCTTCCGCGAACATGCGGGAAACACGACGCTGTCTCCACTACGTGAAGCCTGGGAGCGTGGCCAGGGCGCCTCGGACGCACTCAATCGCTGGCTCTATGTGGACGCCACCACCTACCTGCCAAACGACATCCTGGCCAAAGTGGATATCGCCAGCATGGCCGTGTCACTCGAGTGCCGTTCTCCCTTCCTTGACCATCAGGTTCTTGAGTTTGCCGCCAGCCTGCCGAGCACCTACAAGCTGAACGTGCGGGGGCGCAGCAAACACATTCTCAAGGAGGCATTCAAGGACTGGTTGCCACCGGGTTTCCTCGACCGCCCGAAAATGGGTTTCTCTGCGCCTATGCCGACTTGGCTAAGCGGAGATCTGGCACCCATGATGCGCGAAACCCTGCTCGGCAACCCGGTACTCGGCGAGTGGTTTGATCGTGCGGCCATCGAGCGTTTTCTCGACCAGCATGCATCCGGCGAACGATCAAACAGCAAACGTCTCTGGCCGCTACTCTGCCTCTCTATCTGGGCCGACCGGTTCAAGGTCAGTACATGAAACCACTGACCATTCTGCATACGGAGTGGTCTGATGGCTGGGGTGGCCAGGAACGGCGCATTCTCAGTGAAATGATCGGCATGCAGGCACGCGGCCACCGCATGCTGCTTGCCTGCCGGCCGCAGGCGATCCTCAGTGAAAAAGCGCGTGCGGCAGGCATCGAGGTGCACCATCTGCCCTTTGCCGGAAAATTCCATCCGGCGACGATTCGCGGACTACTTCAACTGATCGAGACCCGGCACGTCGACGTCGTCAACACGCATAGCGGCATCGACAGCTGGACGGGGGGCATCGCTGCGCGCCGGGCCGGTGTCCGGCTGGTGCGCACCCGTCACCTCAACCTGCCGCTCAAGCGCAACCTGCTCAATTTTGTGCACTACCTGCCGCATGCCGTGGTGACTTGCGGCATGGAAATGCAGCGCATCCTGATTGAACGGGGCTTCCCGCCGGCCAGCGTGCGCAGCATTCCGACGGGGATCGACTTCAATGCATTCCGGCCACAGCATGAGCGAACCGAGGTGCGTGCGACGCTTGGGCTGCAGCCCACGACGTTTGTCGTGCTGATGGTGGGCATCATTCGCGGCGTCAAAAGGCACGAGATTGCCTTGCGTGCCTTTGCCGCGTTGCGCCGTAACAACCCGGACTGCGCGCTCCTTCTCGCCGGAGAAGGCCCGATGCTGATCGACATGGAGCGTCTTGCCGCAGAATTGCAGCTCGGCGAAAGCATTCATTTTCTCGGACAACGCGACGACGTGCCGGACTTGCTGCAAGCCGCCGACTGCCTGCTTCTCACCTCACGCTCGGAAGGCGTGCCGCAGGCAGTGACGCAGGCGATGGGCTGTGGTCTGCCGGTCGTCGCAACGGCCGTCGGCGGCGTTCCCGAACTGATAAAGGATGGCGAAACCGGCCTGCTAGTACCTGCAGAATCGGTCGAGCTGACCACCAGGGCGCTTCAGGAACTGGTGGGCGATCCCGCACTTTCCAGAAGACTCGCCCTGGCTGGACAGCAGCACGCGACGACGCGTTACAGCATGGACGCCATGCTCGACGCTACCGAATCGCTGTACGGACAACTGCTGGAAGCTGCGGCGTGAACGCCCTGCCGGTACTCATGTACCACCACGTCACACTGAATCCGGGACTGGTCACGGTTGCGCCGGAAACTTTTCGGGCGCATATGTCGTGGCTGTCCAGAAATGGCTGGCAGAGCATTGGCGCCAGCGAAATCGAAGCTTTCTTCCAAGGCCATCCGCTACCGAAAAAGAGCGTCGCCATCACCTTCGACGACGGCTATCTGGACAATTTCGTTCATGCGCATCCGGTGCTTGAAGAATTCGGACTCAAGGCAATGTTATTTGTCGTAACCGGCTGGATCGGCAACGGCGCTGCGCGCAGTGGCGATGTCGACTGCCCCGACCATCGTGAATGCAAGAAGCGTATTGCCACCGGCGAAAGCGACAGCGTCATGCTGCGCTGGTCTGAAATCCAGTTGATGCATCAGGCCGGTACATTCGAATTTCACTCTCACACGCATACCCATACGCGCTGGGACAAGCAACTGCCCGATCGCGCCGAGCGTAATGCAGCCTTGGCCGAAGACCTTCGCCAGTCACGGGCCCGCCTGAACGAACGCCTGGATGAGTCCAGTCGTCACCTTTGCTGGCCGCAAGGCTATTACGACGCGGATTACGTCGAGATTGCGCAACAAGCCGGATTCGACCACCTCTATACGACCGCCAAACGTCCAAATCTGGCTGACGGCGATCCGCTGCACATTGGCCGCGTCGTCGTAAAAGAAGCGCCCGCAGCGTGGCTGGCAAAACGCCTGTTCATTTATCGTTCCGCCCTGCTCAGCAAGGTGTACCTAAAACTCAAGTGCGAGAAGACGTTCCGGTCATGAAGATCTGTTTTTACAACCTGACCGCCGGCTTCAAGACCGGCGGGCTGGAAACCTACTGCTGGGAAGCCGGACGTGCCCTGGCGCGTCAGGGGCATGAGGTACACATCATTGGCGGAGAAGGCGGCAAACCCAGGCACGACGAAGTCAAACTGATCAGCTTTCCTTACACACCCCGCAGCCGTTTTCCGAACCTTGGCACACGCTTCCGGAAATTCTGCGAACGGCTGTCATTCGCCCGCCACGCGGCGGCGGAGCTAAAAAATGGCAATTACGATGCGGTGATTGTTAATAAACCCTACGACTTCCCCGCCCTCTGGTGGCTGAAGCGGCAGGGGTTTTCCGGCGTCACCGCCCTGCGCAGCGGCGGCACGGAATTCTATGCCGGCGACCGTTTCTTCGCGCGGGCAGTTGACGTCTGGCTGTCAACCAGTGCCTACAACGCAGCACAGGTCGAAGGGCGTTACGGCCATCCGGTAGACATCGTGCACAACGGTGTCGACCCGGAGATTTTCAAACCGGGCACGATAGACTCGCGCATCCGTGAACAGTTCAGCATTCCGGTGGAAGCCTCCCTGATCGTCAGCACCGGCCGGCTAATCGGCTGGAAGGGGCTGCGTATCATCATCGAAACCCTGCCCGGCATCCCGAATACCCATTATCTAATCATTGGCGATGGCCCTGAGCGCGAGAAACTCGAACAGCTTTGCGCGCAACTAGTGGTCAGCGACCGGGTGCATTTTGCCGGTGAAGTGGCGCATCGCGATTTGCCCGATCATCTGCGAACCGGCAATGTCTTTGTACAACCCTCGATCGGTGAAGAGGCATTCGGCATCAGTGTCGTTGAAGCCATGGCCTGCGGACTTCCAGTACTGGCATCTGATCAGGGGGGATTACGTGAAATCGTAATCGGCGGCGAAACAGGAGAACTTTTACCAGGCGGTGACTTTCCCCGTTGGGCAAAAGTACTAAAAGACCTTCTTGCGAATTCAGAACGCTGCAAGACCCTGGGCGTAGCGGGGCGGCAGCGAGTACTGGAGAAATTCACATGGGATGGCAATGCCCGCCGGCTAGGTTCAGCCCTTACACAGACGCCCTGATTTGAAGATCCTCTACTTACACCCAAACTCATGGACCGGCGAATATGCCGTTCTGAAAAAAATCGCCGCGTTAGGGCATGAGGTCTGTGTGCTGGAGGAACAACGCCAGCTTCTGGTTGCAGGCAGAAAGGCGATTCGTTCCCATGTGTCTTTTTTTCGACAGAGCGACGACCGGATACACACCTTCTGGCACGATCCCGCCAGGGGTTTCGCCCGGCTAATTACCTGGCCAATCGACAAGTTCTTCAAGCGTTCATTCAACGGCAGGAATCTGGCCCATCGAATGTGGGTTACTTGGCTCGCAGTCCGCTACTTCAAGCCGGATGTAGTGGTCTGTAGCGACGGATTTTCGTATGCCATTCCGGCCGCGCTACTCAAACGCTTTGGTTTCCTGCACAAGCCACTGGTAGTTAGCTACATTGGCGGAGATATTCTGGATTGCCCTGAGGCCGATGTCGGAAAACGTCGCACGCCTCTCGTCACCTACCTCATTCGCCAGCCGATTCAACATGCCGATACGCTACGTGCCGTTTCGCCGCTAATACGTGAGGCGCTGTGCAAAGAACTGGCGGAAAAGTCAAAAATTCAAATATGCCCCAGCCATCTCGTCGCTGACCAGTCAACGCTAAGAGACATAATCAGACAGAAAGCTGAAAGGCGGGAAAGCATAAGAAATCGGTATGGAATTCCGGAAAGCGCAACAGTGATAATCACGCTGTCCGGCAATCAGAAAGGCAAAGGCCTGCAAACCCTTGCTGAATGCTGGGATGAAGTAAAGAGAAGCATTGGCGATTGCTACTGGCTCCTGTGCGGCCCTCAGGATCCATGGCTGGAGCGTTGTGTTCTGCCAAAAATCAGACAATCAGTAAATTCAGGCGCAATCATTCTGAGTGGCAAACTGAATGAAGCAGAGGTCTTCGACCATCTTGTGTCAGCTGATCTCCACGTCAACCCCAGCCTATGCGAAAGCCTGAACATGGTAACCGTAGAGGCAGCCTCAGTTGGAACGTCCACGGTAACCTCGGACGGCGCCGGAGTTGCGGCATGGGTGAGTAAGTTTAATGCCGGTTGCGTAGTCCCGGCAGAAAAAGTCGACAGACTGGCGAATGCTATAATCTCCGGCTTAAAGGACAAAGATCAACTTGCTGCTTGGCAGAAAAACTGCGAACACTTGGCTGCAGAATTCGCCCTTGATCACATCGCCAAACGTTTGATCAATATTTTTAGCTCACCTGGCAAAAGTCAGGTCACGCTGGAGCCAGAATGTCACTAACCTTGGGATTACAAACCGGCCACGAGGCCTCCGCTGCGCTGTTCGATGGTACGCGCCTTGTTGCAGCGATCTCTGATGAAAGAATCACCCGCATCAAGAATGACGGGGGAAAGCTCTCCGCCGTTGCGATTGACGCGCTACTCCGCAACGCAGACATAAACCGCAAGGATATCAGCCGCCTTGCCTTGCTCTACACGTTTTTCCCGGAATCCTATTTTATTCGTGAAAGCTGGACAAAGGAGCTGGAACGTAGATACGTACGCGCACGCAGGGAAAAATCCGGCGAACCGTGCCCTCAGATGCTATTGACCAATTTCCTTCAGCGCCTCAAGCACAAAGGAAAAAAATTCACCGACCATTTCCGACAGGATCGCTTCGTCTCGCAGGAAGGTTTCAACAGCAGTGCGGCAACCAGTTTCTACGATCATCATGACTCTCACGCCCTCCCGGCCGCTTTCTATAGCGGATTTCAGGAATGTGCAGTCGTCACGATGGATGGTGTCGGAGACTGGGGCATTCACCATACGTCGGGCATTTGGCGAGATGGCAACTATGAGCGCACTCATGCCAGTGATGCTCTCGGCGCGTCTGCCGGGATGTTCTACAGCCACGTAACGAAACTGCTCGGTTTCGTCCCGATGCGACACGAAGGGAAAGTGGTCGGTTTGGCAGCGCTTGGCAAGCCGGTGCCTCTTTATGGCGCATTCTCTGAAGCGTTGAAATTGAGCAGCGACGGTTTCACGCTAACCTCGTCGTTTGTCGGCAAATCAAGCCCCGAGGAAGCACGACTAAGCTTTCTCAAGCAACAAATTGTCGGTCACTCCCGCGAAGACATATCCGCCGCAGTTCAGCAGGTGCTGGAAGACGTCGTGGTTGGATTGGTTGAAAAATTCCTGCAGAGCACCGGACTAAAGAAGATCGCTCTAAACGGCGGGGTTTTCGCGAACGTCAAACTCAACCAGCGTATCGCGGCACTGCCTGAAGTCGAAGCAATGTTTGTTTTTCCAGCAATGAGCGATACAGGCAACAGTGTCGGAGCCGTTCTGCTTGATCTGGTGGCCCAGAACCCCGATGCGCTAAAGGATAACGCGCCAATGGAGCACGTTTATCTTGGTCCGGAGTATTCTGATGCAGAAATTGCTGAAGCGCTGAAAACGGCCGGAATCCACGCCCGAAAACTTGACGAATCAGAGCTGGTATCCTCTGCCGCAAGCGCGATTCACGCCGGGCGTGTTGTCGGGTGGTTTCAAGGTCGCATGGAATTTGGCCCGCGTGCGCTGGGCAATCGATCGATGCTGGCCGCGCCGACAGAAACAGAGATCAACGACTGGCTCAATCAACGGCTGGACCGTTCAGAGTTCATGCCATTTGCCCCTAGCGTTCTCGCTGAATTCGCCGACGATATTTTCATCGATGTCGACAAAGCAAGGCATGCCGCAGAATTCATGACAATCACATTCAACGTCAATGACCAATGGAAAGCCAGGATTCCGGCGGTCGTGCACGTAGATGGTACGGCACGACCGCAACTCGTGCGCTCCGATCGCAATCCGCTCTATCACAAGCTTATCTCGGAATATCATCGCCTGTCAGGCATTCCCCTGGTTCTCAACACAAGCTTCAACGTGCACGAGGAGCCCATCGTCTGCGCACCGCAGGAAGCGATTCGTGCTTTCTCGGAAAAAAGAGTCGACTGCCTGGGAATCGGCTCTTTCTGGCTGGAACATCAAGCATGACGGATACAAGTATCCGGGCATTGGCAGACGAAGCCCTTTACCCCGCAGTCCTCAAGATGTGGGGGACGCCCCCCAAAGGTCGCATTCTCGACGTTCCGGCAGGACACGGGGCGTTTGCCCAAGCCTTGCTGCAGCGAGGTTACGACGACATCGACTGCCTCGATATTAACGCAAGCGCATTTCAACTCCACCAGGCAGTCCGATTTCACGAATATAACGCGAACAACCCCCTGCCTTTTCCATCAAACTCGTTTGATCATGTGTTTTCCTTGGAAGGCATAGAGCACTTCCCGTCGCCATGGACGTTTATTCTGGAACTCTGCAGAGTTCTGAAGCCGGGTGGGAAGCTGTATATCAGCACCCCGAATACTTTCTCAGTGGATGCTCGCCTGAAGTACCTGTTTTCAGGGTATTTTCCACGCTTTCGCCCCCTGATGCAGAACCCTTCTTCAGTAATGAATCAGGATGTCGATGATGCTCACATCTGCCCTATCTATTTCTGGCAACTCTACTATTTTCTGCTTCAAGGCAACATCATCATAGACAGGATCGAATCAAACACACTTCTGAAGGCCGAACGGACTTTCAAACGCTGGACGGAGAATTTGATCGCCTCACTCATCAAACGCAACATAAGGCGCCGCAACTTTCCCGACAACGGCGTGACATCGGACGCCGTACTGTTTGGCGATTGCATCATCATCGAGGGTACCAAGCGAATCTAGCGACACGTCGTGAGAATACTGTACCCATTTCCAGAACCCTTTCCGTTACCCAAAGCACGGGGGATTCAGGTCGCAAACACCGTCGACGCTCTTGCCCGGGAGGATATGCACGTCGACTTTGCATATGTGCCAACCAGCGATAAAGAAGATCCTTTTGCTCACTACGGCCTGAGCAAACAAAAAAAAATAACAGTGCACCCCTTTTCCCGTAACCTGCCACGCCCATTGAACTGCTTACCCATTCGCTCGGGTTCGTTATTCCGGTGGCGATTGAACAAATGGATAGAGAGGGTATCCGCGACAAACGAACGCCCGCATGTAGTTCTGGTACGGCATCTGAAGCTCGCTTATGCGCTTCTGAAAACACACCCAGGCTACCCTATCGTCTACGAAGCACACGAAATCTTTTCGGATGGGGCATCCTCGTCAAAAGCAAAGCGACTGGCGCGCATGGAAAAGGAAGTGCTGGAAAAATCTGCAGAGATTATCGTCATCACAGGTGCACTGGGCCGTCTTCTGCAGAAACGCTATGGAATCACCCGCCCAATGACGGTGATTCCCAGCGCAACATCGCGCCCTCAGGCTCTCTCAAACAAGGATTGGGCAAACGCCCGCCAACATATCGTGTACAGCGGCAGCCTGTACGGCTGGAAAGGGACGCAAGATCTTGTCGCCGCAGCACAATGGCTTCCCGGTTACAAAATTACGCTGATCGGTGGCGAGCCGCACAGTATTCAAGCGCTACGCGAAAAGGTACCGCACGGGGGCGCCGAAATCGAATTTTGTGGCCATGTCTCGCACGCCGAAGTACAGCGCCGGCTAGCCGAAGCATGCATCGCGGTACTTCCGAATCGTGCCGGTTCTGTCAGCGCTTTTACGTCACCGCTCAAACTCTTCGAGTACATGGCTGCCGGCTGCGCGATCGTCACAACCGACCTGCCGGTTTTTCGTGAAGTGCTGGCTGAAGAAGATGCCCGTTGGGCGCCCCCGGAACAACCGAAGGCACTGGCTGATGCAATCCGGGCCTGCGTGGAGTCACCCGGCCTGGCGGAAAAACTAGGGAAGCGCATGCACCAGATTGCTGCACAATACACATGGCAAGCCCGCGGCACGCGCCTTCGGGAGGTTCTGGAAAGAGCTGTCGCGAGCCACAGACCGTGCTCATCATTACAAACTGACCCAAGATGAACCCCACACTTCCGCCACTCTGGCCAGCCAGCGCCACACGCCAGCCTATCCATACCCTGCTCTGGGTCGCGCTCGCTGGCTATCTGTGGATTTTGCCCGTAGGCGGAACAATAGCGTTACGCAATCTGTTCTTTGCGGTGATGCTGCTCTGCTTTGTCGTTCTGCAGCGCGACCGATGGCGCCACATCGACTTTCTGCTGTGGCGACAATGGGCTGTCTACGCCGCGGTCATCGCCCTCGCGCTCGGTTACGCCATTGACATCACATACTCGCTTAAAGAAGATCCTTTTGCTCACTACGGCCTGAGCAAACAAAAAAAAATAACAGTGCACCCCTTTTCCCGTAACCTGCCACGCCCATTGAACTGCTTACCCATTCGCTCGGGTTCGTTATTCCGGTGGCGATTGAACAAATGGATAGAGAGGGTATCCGCGACAAACGAACGCCCGCATGTAGTTCTGGTACGGCATCTGAAGCTCGCTTATGCGCTTCTGAAAACACACCCAGGCTACCCTATCGTCTACGAAGCACACGAAATCTTTTCGGATGGGGCATCCTCGTCAAAAGCAAAGCGACTGGCGCGCATGGAAAAGGAAGTGCTGGAAAAATCTGCAGAGATTATCGTCATCACAGGTGCACTGGGCCGTCTTCTGCAGAAACGCTATGGAATCACCCGCCCAATGACGGTGATTCCCAGCGCAACATCGCGCCCTCAGGCTCTCTCAAACAAGGATTGGGCAAACGCCCGCCAACATATCGTGTACAGCGGCAGCCTGTACGGCTGGAAAGGGACGCAAGATCTTGTCGCCGCAGCACAATGGCTTCCCGGTTACAAAATTACGCTGATCGGTGGCGAGCCGCACAGTATTCAAGCGCTACGCGAAAAGGTACCGCACGGGGGCGCCGAAATCGAATTTTGTGGCCATGTCTCGCACGCCGAAGTACAGCGCCGGCTAGCCGAAGCATGCATCGCGGTACTTCCGAATCGTGCCGGTTCTGTCAGCGCTTTTACGTCACCGCTCAAACTCTTCGAGTACATGGCTGCCGGCTGCGCGATCGTCACAACCGACCTGCCGGTTTTTCGTGAAGTGCTGGCTGAAGAAGATGCCCGTTGGGCGCCCCCGGAACAACCGAAGGCACTGGCTGATGCAATCCGGGCCTGCGTGGAGTCACCCGGCCTGGCGGAAAAACTAGGGAAGCGCATGCACCAGATTGCTGCACAATACACATGGCAAGCCCGCGGCACGCGCCTTCGGGAGGTTCTGGAAAGAGCTGTCGCGAGCCACAGACCGTGCTCATCATTACAAACTGACCCAAGATGAACCCCACACTTCCGCCACTCTGGCCAGCCAGCGCCACACGCCAGCCTATCCATACCCTGCTCTGGGTCGCGCTCGCTGGCTATCTGTGGATTTTGCCCGTAGGCGGAACAATAGCGTTACGCAATCTGTTCTTTGCGGTGATGCTGCTCTGCTTTGTCGTTCTGCAGCGCGACCGATGGCGCCACATCGACTTTCTGCTGTGGCGACAATGGGCTGTCTACGCCGCGGTCATCGCCCTCGCGCTCGGTTACGCCATTGACATCACATACTCGCTCGGTGAAATGAGGGCCGAGTTTCTCTACCCATTGTTACTGTTCTGGCTGGGGCTCAACCTCGTCAGAAACGAATCAGACTATTTTCGCTTTATTGCCATCCTGGCTATCGGCAACCTGTTTCTCGTGACTTATAGCTTGGCGATCACTGCACTTGGCTTAACAACCAAGGATGGCTTGGTCGGAACGATCAACACCGGAGTTGGAACCTACAGCACCTATCTGGTCACGGTGATACCGCTCATTGCCCTGTTTTCCCGGCACTGCTTGACAAGCCGACAGAGACAACTTTCGCTAGTCCTAAGCCTACTTGCTCTGGCCGGACTCACCTCGCTTTATTTCACTCAGAACCGTCAAGGAGTGCTGGTACTCATCGTTGAAATTGGCGTTGTGGTTGCGCTGATGAGGGTTTCCGGAAAAACTTCTTTATCAAAATCATGGCCTCTGGCAGTTGCTCTATTACTCGCTACAGTAGCGTTTCTTATGGTGTCCGCGCAGAGAGCTCCAGCGCCAGAAATAAGCGCAATAGTTGGCATGGATTCGGTCGGACAGTCTGTAAAAACTGACGTGCGCTGGCGTTTGTGGCAGTTTTCACTGGAAGAAATTGGCAAATCCCCGATGACCGGTGGCGGCTTTGGTCAGCGTGTGTTCAAACTGAGATTCCCGGATTTCGAGCCAAACTCAATGCTGTGGCACGCCCACAATATGGTACTGAACAAGGGCGTCCAGATGGGCATCCCCGGTATGCTGGCCTTCCTTGTTCTGTTTTTTTCCGTCCCTTGGGCATTGCGAGAGGGACTGAACAGCAATCCGGCCAGCCGTCAAATCGCTGCCGTTGGTATTGCCATAGCGCTCGGAGTTTTTCTCAAGAACATGACAGACGACTTCTTTACCCGCGACTGCGGCTATCTCTACTGGATTATCATCGGCGCAACGCTTGGCTGCATCCGTGGAACAACGACGAACAATAAGGAATCCGCGTGAAGAAATTTCTGGTCATCCGTCGCGATAACATTGGCGACTTGGTGTGCACGACCCCGTTGATCCATGCACTAAGGAAACATTTTCCGGATGCACGCATCGACGCCCTCGTCAACAGTTACAACCAGCCGGTACTGGCCGGCAACCCTGATCTTGATAACGTCTATGCTTACACCAAGGCAAAACATCGCGAGGGGCATGAAACTGTGCTTGGTGTCCACTTGCGGCGCGTCCAGTTGATGCTCGCCTTACGACGGCTTCGCTATGACTATGTAATTCTGGCGAATTGCGGCTTTCACATGCGCCCACTGAATCTGGCACGCTGGGTCGGCCCACAGAACTTCATCGGCTTCGTTCCACAGGGCAAAAAAGTTCCGGCCATCAATACACCGGTCCCGATCGACAACATAGCGCGCCACGAAGTTGAAAATGTTTTTCGCCTGCTCGCACCACTCGGCATCACAGAACCGCCGCCCGCCCTGCAGGTACATGCTACACCAGCGGAAAAGAAGTCGGCTCTGCAGGCCCTTGGCATAAACCAGGACGATCTTGTCAAGCAAACACTTGTTGCCATCCACATTAGCGCTCGGAAGGTGCTTCAACGCTGGCCGGCAGAACGTTTCACAGCACTGATGCGCCTACTCCACCAGAAATGGAACTGTCGTTTCATTCTGCTCTGGTCGCCGGGCGATGAAAAAAACCCCCTGCATCCCGGGGACGACGGCAAAGCGGCAAGCATCATTGCTGCCACCAAAGATCTGCCCGTTTTGGCCTATCCGACAACAGATCTCGGTGCGCTCATTGGTGCCCTCTCAATCTGCCAGGCCATGGTTTGCTCCGATGGCGGCGCCATGCATGTGGGCGCTGGCTTGGGCTTACCGATACTTTGCTTTTTCGGGAATTCGGACGCGAGCAAGTGGTACCCCTGGGGTGTACCGAATGAAACGTTACAAAAACCCAGTCACAACGTAATCGATATTTCGGTCGAAGAAGCTGCCGAAGCCTGTGACCGATTGAAACTGCGTGCAGGTTTTTAAAGCAGTAACAATGGGTGCCATTTGAAACAATAGGGGACGGACTCCTATTGTTTCATGTTTGTCATCTCTAGAATAATAGGGGTCAGACCCAATGGCCTGCGAAAGTGTGTTTATAAATTTTTGGCCTTGGTTTTTCGAATCGTCTACACGCTAGTTACAGCAAGGGTTGCAGCGGTTTTCATTTTGCGAAATTCGGCTGATTTCTGCAAACGAATTTGTTTTTGCAAATGGCGAATACTGCGTATGACATACAGGAATCCGCCGAAACTCACCGATAGTAAAGAGTGTGCGTCGGACAATAATTTCCACCGAATCAGAGCGATTCGGCGGAGCGTAAGAAGAATTTTTTTATGGTTTAAAATTGCTTGATTCGATATTTTCAAGAATGTTTTCGAACATTACATCTTCGTACAGGTCGCATAATTGAAGGGTTACCCCAATGGCTGGCATTTCAATTTTAGAATCAATTCCAATGATATGAAATTCGTCCCATTTTCTATTATCATCACAGCACTGGAAAATAACATAAGGAGCATCTTGGTCTATTAATAAAATGTATTCCACCGAAGCAATCGTTTTGTATTCTTTCGCTTTCTTAAGAAAATCAAAAGTTCTGGTGCTGTTAGATAGCACTTCGACAACCAGAACAGGAGTATTCGAAACCAAATCCTTACCTTTCCCGTCCGCTCTGCCGCAATCAACGCTTACGTCAGGGTATCGAATATTTCCGGCTGGAATTTTTACAGCAAAATCAGACTCATAGGGCTTGCAGGGCTTGCCTTTAAGTTGCGATTTGAGAGATACATAAGTATTTCCCGCAATCTCATTATGAGTTCTGTTGGCTCCACCCATCATCATAGGTTGACCGTCAACTAACTCAAAGCGTTGCTCCTGATTTTGAACCCATCCAAGAAATTCGTCCGGATACATTGTATTTATTGCCAATTTCTGAGCCATTATGCGAATCTCCTTGTTTTTTCATCAATTAATAATTTTTCTATTAATTCTGTTTCGGTTATTGCGCTCGATTTAATTAATACCAACAAAGCCTTGTTAGCCTCGGGAGACAATCGAAAAGTTTTCCGAGCACCACCAGCAGCGGTTAGTGCAGCAGTGGAGGCGGCTACACGTTGGCTGGCGGTAGTTCCTTCTGGATGTATTCTTGGACGTGCCATGAAATCGAAATCCTTACATTGCAAGTTCATGTATCGTAGACGCACACAAAAAAATGTCAAGGAAGTCCCTTTCGGCGAATAATCAAATTAAATAATAGGGGGCAGACTCCTATTGGTTTTTGTTGTCATCTCCGTGCGAATTGCGCTCCCTTCTCAGGCACTACAATCGCCGCCATGGTTCACCTTCACGACACCGGCTATAAATACCTCTTCTCTCATGCCGATCTGGTGCGTGAACTGTTGGGGGTTTTTTTCCCCGCCGGGCGTGGCGGAACTCCTGGACTACGCCACGCTGCGCCCGGAGACCGGCACCTTCATCACCCCGGCAATGAAGAAGCGCGAAGACGACATCGTCTGGTCGATCGAACTCAAAGGCCAACGCATCTATCTTTACCTGCTGCTGGAGTTTCAGTCGTCGATCGACCGGGGCATGCCGGTGCGGATGATGCAATATGTGGCCGCACTCTACGACCATCTGGTGCGCACCAAGGCGATCGACCTGGCCGACGGCCTGTCGCCGGCGCTACCGATCGTGATCTACAACGGCGATGCGCGCTGGAAGCACAGCCTGGAAGAATTAGTATTTCGGCCCGGGCGACAATGACCTGAAGGACTCGGGGCACATGCTCCCGGTGGATGCCATGTTTGTCACGAACAGTGCACGAAAAATTGGACTGGAAGTCGTTGAAATCACGTCCAACAGGCTGGCGGGAAAAAGCCTGTCAAAAGAGCTGATGCGCAAGAAACTACAGGTCAAGCTGCCGGACTATATGCGCAATGCCGCCATGTTCTACGGTGAAGTGGCGATCTACATCCTGCGCAAACCAGCCTAAGCCCTAGCAGCCAGCGATGGCCGGGCGTGACAACTTTCGATTGCGCGACACATTCAAGTTGAAGCGTGACAAATTGTGCGACATAATATTCTCACTCTATTGTCGCGCCTGACGGGGTGCGTGAAAAAAACGTCAAATTGCTCGCACCGAAGGGAGATGTGCCATGACTCGCCACACGTTGACTGAAGACATCAGCATCATTGAAAGCATCATTGCAGAGTTCCCGCAAGGCATCGGGATATCTGCACTGGAAAACGCACTCGCACAACGATCAAGCACAACGCTCAATCGACGAACGCTACAGCGACGTCTGGGGCGTTTGATCCAAGACCAGCGCATTGTGGCTGAGGGTGCAAGTATTGCATTGGTCTACAAGCCCGTCCCCAAAAATAGCCCGACCCAAGCATCTGCCAGTGCAGGCACGTCTGAAGCTGAACTCTATGTACCCGTTTCACCCGAAGGAGCGATCATCCGTGACCGCGTCAGGCGGCCATTGATGCACCGCCGTCCGGTGGGCTATCAGCGTGAATTCCTGCAGGCTTACGAGCCAGGGATTTCCTTTTATCTATCTGAATCTGTCCGTGCCCAGTTGCTCGAACTGGGACGCACGGCTATCGGCGAGCGACCCGCAGGAACTTATGCCCGAGAAGTTCTCAATCGCCTGCTGGTGGATTTGTCGTGGGCTTCATCGCGGCTGGAGGGCAACACCTACAGCCGGCTGGATACCCTGAACCTGATTGAGTTTGGTCAGGTCGCACAAGGCAAGGATGCCCAAGAGACACAAATGATTCTGAACCACAAGGCGGCCATCGAGATGCTGATCGAGGACGTCGACCAGGTGGCATTTGATGCATTCACCTTCCAGAACCTGCATGCCCTGCTCGCGCAAAATTTGATGCGTCAAGAAGAAGCCTGTGGCCGCTTGCGGCGGCGTCCGGTAGAAATCTCGGGGACGGTTTTTCTGCCGATGGCCATGCCTCAGATCATTGAGGATTGCTTTCACATGCTGCTGCAAAAGGCGCAAGCGATTACCGACCCCTTTGAGCAAGCTTTTTTCCTGATGGTGCAGTTGCCCTACCTGCAGCCGTTCGAAGATGTAAATAAGCGGGTTTCCCGTATCGGCGCAAACATTCCGTTAATCAAACATAACCTGTGCCCCCTGTCCTTCATCGATGTTCCTGAGGCGGCCTATATTGAAGGCACCTTGGGCGTGTACGAACTCAACCAGATGGAGTTGTTGCGCGATGTGTTCGTCTGGGCATACGAGCGCTCATGCCAGCGCTACCTGGCCATCACCCAAACCATGGTCGAACCTGATCCGCTGAAAATCCGCTACCGTGAGGCATTGATCGAGGCGGTGCAGGCAGTGATCAAAGGTCTCTTGCCGCCCACTTGGGAAATCATTTCAGGTTTGTCCCGTGATTCAGCGCCAGAGACAGACAGAGAGGCTTTTTCCCAGATGCTTTCAGACGCACTCAGGCAACTGCATGAAGGTAGTGTGGCGCGTTACAAGCTGCGCCGCTCCGAGTTGTTGGCCTGGCAAGTGATAAGGAACACCAGTCCGGAATGAACGCATCGCCGGCAGATGTTCATAGCTTTCGATAATTTCCGAGTCGTGTCATTGGAATTTTTCAATCCCCGCCAGGCACAAGGGTTGCAGGAGGCCTCCCTGAAGAGTGACAACGATCTTCCCCGCGAACAGGTAAAATGCCGGGATGCTCAAGGACTCCATTCCTCTCGACACCATACATCGCGTATTGGTCATCAAGCTTCGGCATCATGGCGACGTTTTGCTTAGTTCCCCCGTCTTTTCGGCACTCAAGGCGCACGCCCCGCAGGTCGGGATTGACGCGCTGGTTTATGCCGATACGGCGGAAATGCTGACACAGCATCCGGCCATCGACAACGTCCATGTAATCGACCGGCACTGGAAGAAACGCGGGCTGCTGGCGCATGTCATGGCCGAGTGGGCGCTACTCCAATCCTTGCGTAGCCGTCGCTACGACTTGATCATTCACCTCACCGATCATCCGCGCGGGGCGTGGATTTCGCGGCTGTGCGGCGCACGCTGGGCAGTCGTGCGCAAGGTTGCCGGACGCGGAGCGTGGTGGCGCAACGCCTTTACTCATTTCGTTTCAAGCCCGCGCAACGCGCTTCGCCACACGGTCGAAGTCAATCTTGATGCACTGCGGCGTATCGGTGTGTACCCGACCCAGGATGAGCGCCGCCTTTGCCTGATCGCCGGCAGCGACGCCGAAGCGCGGCTGGCTTTGCTTTTGCAGCAACAGAATATTGCTTCTACGCCATTCATTCACATCCACCCGGCTTCGCGCTGGCACTTCAAATGCTGGCCCGTCGAAAAAATGGCTGCGCTGATTGACCAACTGCAGGGCGAGGGGCATCGGGTCATTCTCAGTGCCGCGCCAGACGCTTCTGAAATGGCAATGATCGATGCCATTCAGGCGCAACTGAGACAGCCGGCGCTGAGCCTCGCCGGACAACTGTCGCTGAAAGAGTTGGCCGCGCTGAGTGCACGGGCGCGCCTGTTCATCGGTGTCGACTCGGCACCGATGCACATTGCCGCAGCGATGGGAACACCTACGGTTGCACTATTCGGCCCCTCGGGCGACAAGGAATGGGGGCCATGGGCCGTTGCCCACCGTGTGCTAGCCAGCGATGTTCACCCCTGCCGGCCTTGCGGCATCGATGGCTGTGGCGGCGGCAAGGTCAGTGACTGTCTGAGTTCTTTGCCGGTTGATCGCGTCTACCGTGCCGCACAGGAACTGCTGGCGCAATGATCCTTAAAACCTCAGTTGGATGTAATGCCAATGTCGCAAGCCCTCATCCCCGGCCCTTCTCCCGCGGGGAGAAGGGTGCAAACCCCCTCTCCCCGCGGGAGAGGGTTGGGGTGAGGGCTAAACACCCGTCAAACCTGGCTTTGCGGTCAATTAGTCGCGGTCAACTGAGGTTTTTAGGATGATCGAAGGCCAAGAAAACCTGAAATCGGGGATCAGGATCGCCGTCGTTCGCCAGCGCTACAACCCCTATGGTGGCGCCGAACGATTTGTCGAACGCGCACTCGCCGCCCTGGTGCGTGAAGGTGCGGAGGTCACGCTGATTACGCGCAGTTGGGAAGGCGCGCCGCAGGAAGGCTTCCGGCAGAAAATCTGCAACCCGGGCTACTCCAGGTTTACGGGGGGGCGTACGGCACGCGACCGGAGTTTCACCGCTTGCGCCCAGCGCGAAATGGCTGAGGGCGGCTACGACATCGTTCAGTCGCATGAGCGTATTCCGGGTTGCATGATATTCCGCGCCGGCGATGGCGTGCATGCGGCCTGGCTCGATCATCGCGCACGCGGGCAATCTGCCGCCGCACGACTGCTCGCCAGATACTCGCCCTTTCACCGCTATATCCTGAAACAGGAAGCGGCGATGCTCGCCAGCCCGGCACTGAAGGCGGTCATCTGCAACTCGGCTCTGGTGCGCGAGGAAATGCAGCGCTACTACGGCGTTACGGAAAACAAGCTGGTAGTCATCGAGAACGGCGTCGATCTGAAAAGCTATCATCCGCGCCTGGCCGCAGAATGGCGGGAACGCCAGCGATCCGCACTCGGCCTTGAGGCGGACATCCCGGTCTTCCTCTATGTCGGCAGCGGCTTCGAGCGCAAGGGCGTGCCGCAATTACTGGCGGCCTTGGCCATGATGAAGTCCCGACAGGCGCAGTTGGTGATCGTCGGGAGCGACCGGCGCCAAGCCGTTTTTGAACGACAGGCCAGGCGGCTTGGCCTGGAAAATCGAGTGCACTTCGTCGGTCCGCAGCAGGACGTGCGGCCTTATTACGGCATGGCCGATTCTTTTGTTCTGCCCACCCGTTACGACCCGATGCCGAACGCTGCTCTGGAAGCCATGGCCTGCGGCCTGCCGATCATCACCTCGACGACTTGCGGCATCGCCACGCGCGTCACGGCGGGGGAGAATGGCTTTGTCTGCGACGCGCTGGATACCGTGCAGCTCGCGCTCCATATGGACCGGCTGGCAACGCCCGGAACCGCGCACGCCATGCGCGAGGCGGCGCGTGCCGCGGTCCTCGATCTCGACCTGGAAACCATGGCCGGCAAGCTCATCGGCCTTTATCACAGCCTGCTTTAACGATATTCTCAAACACGAAATAAAACCTGGAAAGACACTATGAAAATCACAGTTATTGGAACCGGTTACGTCGGCCTGGTCAGCGGCGCCTGCCTGGCCGAAGTCGGCAACGACGTGCTCTGCGTGGATGTCGATGCGCGCAAGATCGACATCCTCAAATCCGGCGGCATTCCCATTTACGAACCGGGCCTGGTCGAGATGGTCAAGCGCAACGTGGCGGCCGGGCGGCTGAACTTCACCACCGATGTCGAAGCCTCGGTGCACTTCGGCGAGATCCAGTTCATCGCCGTCGGCACGCCGCCCGACGAAGACGGTTCAGCCGACATGCAATACGTGGTTGCCGCTGCGCGCAACATCGGCCGCTACATGAAGTCCTTCAAACTGGTGGTGGACAAATCGACGGTTCCGGTCGGCACCGCAGACCGCGTCAAGGTGGCGATGCAGGAAGAGCTGCAGGCGCGCGGCCTCAGCATCGAATTCTGTGTCGCCTCGAATCCCGAATTCCTCAAGGAAGGGGCCGCTGTTGACGACTTCATGAAGCCCGATCGCATCGTCATCGGCACCGACAGCGAAAAGGCCACGCAACTTCTGCGCAGTCTGTACACCCCATTCCAGCGCAACCGCGATCGCCTCGTGGTCATGGATGTACGTTCCGCCGAACTGACCAAGTACGCGGCCAACGCCATGCTGGCGACGCGCATTTCCTTCATGAACGAACTGTCCACCCTCGCCGAAAAGCTGGGTGCCGACATCGAACAGGTGCGCCACGGCATCGGTGCCGACCCGCGCATCGGCTATCACTTCCTGTACCCCGGCTGCGGCTACGGCGGCTCGTGCTTTCCCAAGGACGTACAGGCCTTGCGCCGAACGGCCCAGGAAAACAATGTTCCATTGCGCGTACTCGACGCCGTTGAACTGGCCAACGAAGCGCAAAAAAGCGTACTGGTCAACAAGATCCAGGCGCGCTTTGGCGACAATCTGAAGAATATGCGCTTTGCGCTCTGGGGTCTGGCCTTCAAGCCAAACACCGACGACATGCGCGAAGCCCCGAGCCTGACCATGATCGAGGCCCTCTGGCGCATGGGCGCCACCATCTCGGCCTACGACCCGGCGGCGATGGACGAAACGCGCCGCATCTATGGCCAGCGCGACGATCTGACGCTGGCGGAAAGCCCGATGCAGGCGCTGGAAGGCGCCGACGCCCTGCTCATCGTCACCGAATGGAAGGCCTTCCGCAGCCCCGACTTCGAGACCATGAAATCCCTGCTCAAGAACCCGGTGATCTTTGACGGGCGCAATCTTTACGAACCACAGACCCTGCGCGCGCAGGGCTTCGAATACTTCCCCATCGGTCGCCGGCCATGAAAATCCTGCTTACCGGCGCGGCCGGTTTCATCGGCCTGCACGTTTGCCGCCGGCTTCTCGAGCGCGGGGACGAGGTCGTCGGCATCGACAACCTCAACGACTACTACGACCCGAGGCTCAAGCAGGCACGCCTCGAATGCCTGAAGCCATACGCCAACTTCCGCTTTGTGCGGATCGATATCGCCGATTCCACGGCCTTGGCCAGCCTGTTCGCCGCCGAGAAATTCAACCGGGTCATCCACCTGGCCGCACAGGCCGGCGTGCGTTACTCGCTGACCAACCCGCAGGCCTACATCCAGAGCAATCTGGTCGGCTTTGGCAACGTGCTCGAAGGCTGCCGGCACTACGGCGTCGAACACCTTGTTTACGCCAGCAGTTCGAGCGTCTACGGCGCCAACACGCGGATGCCGTTCTCGGTGCATGACGAAGTCAACCACCCGGTCAGCCTCTACGCCGCCACCAAGAAGTCGAACGAACTGATGGCGCACAGTTACAGCCATCTGTTCGGTCTGCCAACCACCGGCCTGCGCTACTTCACGGTCTACGGCCCCTGGGGGCGTCCGGACATGTCGCTGTGGCTATTCACCAGTGCCATTCTTGAAGGCCGCCCGATCGACGTCTTCAACCACGGCAAAATGAAGCGCGATTTCACCTACGTTGACGACATTGCCGAGGGCACGATCCGGGCCATGGATCGCGTCGCCGCGCCCAACCCGGATTTTGACAGCGACCAGCCCGACCCCGGCAGCAGCCGGGCACCCTATCGCGTGTACAACATCGGCAACCACCAGCCGGTCGAATTGATGACCTTCATCGAAGCCATCGAAAAGGCATTTGGGCAGGAGGCGAAGAAGAATTTCCTGCCGATGCAGGCCGGCGACGTACCGGCCACCTATGCCGACGTCGATGACTTGCGCCGTGACGTCGGCTTCGAGCCAAAAACGCCGCTCGCCGAAGGCATTGCGCGCTGGGCGGAATGGTTCCGCGAATACACCCGGAATGCAGCGTAATTACCTGATCTTGCGGTACAATCGCCGCGCTTTAACCTTCGGAAAAAGCCTTTCCAAACCTTGATGATGACAAACCAGATCGCCAGCACCCCGGAACAACAGGAGAGAGTGCGCCTTTCCGTGGTCGTACCGGCCTATAACGAAGAAGAAAACATCGTCCCCCTGGCCGAGGAGATCATCGCTGCGCTCGCCGGACTTCCCGGCGGATTCGAGCTGATTCTGGTCGACGATGCGAGCACGGATTCGACGGCGCGCACCATCGAGCAATTCAGGCATCCAAACGTGCGCAGTGTGTTTCATCGCATCAATTGCGGGCAAAGCGCCGCCGTCGGCAGTGGCTTCCAGGCCGCGCGGGGCGAATGGGTCGCCACGCTCGACGGCGACGGGCAAAACGACCCGGCCGATCTGCCAGCGATGCTCGAACAGGCACTGAAAAACAAGGTTGACTGCGTTACCGGCGTGCGCCGGAAGCGGCAGGACACTTTCATTCGCCGCTTCTCGTCCAGGGTCGCCAACGGCTTCCGCAACTGGATCACCGGCGATCAGGTCAGCGATAGCGGCTGCGGCATCCGCGTCGTGCAGCGCGCGGCACTGCGTGAAATTCCCGTTTTCAACGGCATGCACCGCTTCCTGCCGACACTGCTGCGCGGTCAGGGTTTCAGCGTTGCCGAAAGAACCGTCAATCACCGCGAACGGCTGCGCGGAACCTCGAAGTACGGCGTACACAACCGCCTCTGGCGCGGCATCAGGGACTGCTTCGGCATCCGCTGGTATCTCAAGCGTGCCGTACGTTCCGACCGTCTGCTCAAAGCCGGGAAATGAACCTGAAATCCGCAGCTGGTCATGCTGCCAATACCGCAAGCCCTCATCCCCGGCCCTTCTCCCGCAGGGAGAAGGGTGCAAACCCCCTCGCCCCGCGGGAGAGGGTTGGGGTGAGGGCTAAACACGCATCAAATCTGGTTTTTCGACCAATGAATCGCGGTCAACTACGGGTTATCGGATGAAAGGAAAAGCCATCGGGCAGGACATTCCGGACCGGCAAGAAAATGCGCCGGAGGATGAACAGGCTCCCGATCTGGAACAGGTGGCCCAGAACACTTCGCGCAAGTTGCTGACCCTGCTGGCGATCGGCGCCATCCTGCTGCTGGTGATTCATACCACGCCCTTCGGCGAGCAGGTGCGCAACTGGGATTCGCTGGCCGAACTGTTCAAGGCCGGCGGTTTTCAGGCCACGGTTTATTTTGTCCTGATCAGCTCATTCCTGATCATGGTCGGCACCCCCCGCCTGCTTTTTTTCGCCCTTGGCGGCTTCGCCTTCGGCTTCTGGGAGGGACTGCTCTGGTCCTTGTGCAGCAGCCTGATCGGTTCTTTTCTTACCTTCCGTGCCGCCCGCTGGGGAGGCCAGGCATGGCTCAGCGAACGTTTCGGCCAGCGCCGTTTTTTCGGACGCATCGTCCACGCCAAACCAACCATTGCCTCGGTCGCCCTGATGCGCATGCTGCCGGTCAGCAACGTCATCATCAACGTCGGGCTGGCGCTCAGCCATGTCGGTGATCGTGCCTTCCTCCTCGGCTCGCTCGTTGGCTTCCTGCCGCAGGGTGTGGTCGCCGTCATCATCGGCAGCGGCCTGGCGGCAGACGTTCCGTGGGCCGGGGCCGTACAGCTCGGTAGCGCTGGCGTCCTTCTGCTCGGCATCTTTTTCTGGACGTCCAGACACCGGCGCAAACAGACTTGACGAACGTGCCTGAAAAATCAGTTTCGTTCCGCTTCCGGGTGGCCCTGATCTGCCTGCTCGGCAGCCTCATCTTCCTGATCCGCATCTACGGCCCCAGCGATCTGGAAAGTTACGCCCAGGCGCTCAATGTCGGCTATATCCTCGATCTCATGACGCAGGGCCACTGGCTGGTGCAGCACGATCTGGACGGCAGCATCATGTCCAAGCCGCCGCTGCATACCTGGCTGATGGCGCCTTTCGCCGCGATCTTCGGTCTCAACCGGCTGGCGCTGGCCTTGCCGTCTTTCCTTTCGGTGCTGGCGCTTGGCCTGATAGTGCTCGAAGCCGGCCGCCGACGTTTCGGCGAAATGGCCGGAGGATTCGCCGCCATCGCCATCGTTCTGGTGCCGACCATGGCCAAGCAGGTGGCGCTGGTTCGCCCGGATTCCGTGTTCACGCTCACCGTCGCCGTAGCGGCGCTGGCGGCCTTCTTTGCCTGGGAGCGCGGCAAGGACGGGGGAAAGTACTGGCTCCTTTTCTGGCTGATGGCGGCACTATCCACGCTGACCAAAGGCCCGCTCGGTGTCGCTCTGGCAGCCGGGGGATTGCTAAGCCACTTCTGGGAAAAGCGCAGCAACCCCGGCCAGCCCGCCCCTCACGGCGCGCAACCGGGCGGAATCGCCCTGTTTCTTGCGCTGACGCTCAGCTGGTTTGTCGCGGCCTGGATCAGCCAGGGGCAGGCGCTGATCGACAAGCTGCTGTTTGCCGAGTTGTTCGGCCACGCCCTCGGCGAGAACGGGAATGGCTGGCAGTTTGGCAATCTCTTCCAGCCGACATTTTTCCTGCTGCTTCGCTATCTGCCCTTCAGCCTGTTCTTCTTTTTCGCCCTTTGGCGCGTCATTCGCCATCCAGCGACAGACCCCGGCGAGCGACGCTTCGAACGCTTCCTGAGCTGCTGGGTTCTGTCCGGACTATTGCTATTCTCGCTGTCAGCAATCCAGCACGCCGACTATCTTCTGCCGCTGTGGCCGGCCTGCGCACTGCTCGCCGGACGGGAAATGGCGCGTGTCTCGGAGCGCATCGGCAATACCCGATTTGCCGGGATCAGCGTCGTCATCGGCGCCATCCTCATCGGCTCGATCTACGCAGCGGTAAATTCAAGCCAGGCAAACAGCGGCAATCAGGAGCCGAGCCAGGGCTACGCCAGCGAGATGAAACTGGCCACTGACGCCAGACTCGCCGCCGAAGCGTTCATCGCCAGCGGACTCGACGCCAGCCGACTGCAGCATATCGACACACCGGCCACGCTGCAGTTAAGCCTTGGCACCTTCCGCCCCTTCATCGACACGACACAACTCAAACAAATTCTCGCCGAGGCTGACGCCCCGGTTGACGTCGCACTTGGCAAATCCGGCATCGAGGAATTGGTATTGGGATTGGGCCTTGACGAGCGCTTCGCGGCTAGCGCAAGAATTTTCCGCTGGCCGGTGGATGAATCGCTCAAACCGGTTTTTCAGGTCTACCGGATAACTCGATAAGCCGGACAACAGCCCTGCAAGGACTTTGCCTGAAGACCGCATGGATAAACGATCTGCGCGATTCATGCCTGAAGAATGGCTTATTCATTGGCTCTCCAGCCTGTCTTCTTGTAGAACGCCGATCGACGCGGCGTTCAGAGGTGCCGTTGTCGGTTCAAACCGGATTTTTCAGCCGTGCTCTGATCCCCGTTTCCGGCATAGCGAACAGCTCGCCGACAGGCAACCGAAAACCGCATAGATCGCCAGTAGCGGGTCGATCAGATAATCCCAGAGATTACCCGATTCATACCAGCCGATTGTCCAGGCCAGCACGGCAAGGCTGATCGGCAGGGCAACGAGCGGCATGCGCAACGCCACCCCGGCCAATGCCAGCGCCAGCAGCAGGACCAGAAACCATGGCTCGCCGTAACCCAGGCGATAGGGGTCATACATGTCAGCGCCAAGGGCCAGCGGATACAGCGCACACGCAGCGAGCACCAGCAATAACAGCAATCCACTCCGCTGCTGCGCTTCGAGCCTTGGCCAACCAAGCAAGCGATGGCCGTAGACGTAAGCGAGAATGAACAGCGTGGTGACGCTCAAATCACCGATCATGCCGCGCACATAGGCCGCCGGTGGCAATTCCCCAAATGGAACAAGAAGCGCAACAAAGATTGCGCCGGCAAGCAAGGAGGACAGACGCTTCGACACCTGCCGGCGCAGCAGCGCAAGGCCGCTGAGCATCGCCAGCGCCAGCGCTATCCCGCCGAGCCCCGTCAGGTCAGTGAAGTTGGCCATTGGCACGCTCTTTGAAGGTTTCTTTCAGGCTTCGCTCGATCCAGGCGCGGGAAAATTCGACGTGCTTGATGAAGCTGCGGTTCCAGGTGTAAACGAGCTGGGCATCGCCGCCTGCAGTCAGTACCAGATAAGGGTAGGAGAACTCGAAGTTGCAGCGTTGTGCAGCGCACATGTGCTCGACCGACGACGTGGCAAAAGCCGTGGCGTCGACCAGGCCGGCGTCGGTTGCCAACGCCTGCGCCTCGACCGCGGCCGCGTAGGTCGCCCGGTCCGGCTGGCGCTGGCTGAAGGCCAGTTGATCCTCCAGGGTGTAGAGCGTCCGCCAGGTCGCACCGCCATCGTTCGAAGCGACCAGCGACAGCGCATCGCGATTCGCCTCGATGTTGTTGAGCACCGCCAGCAGTTCCCCGCCGGGCAGCGCCACACCGGCAACTGCAGCGTTCGGATTGGCCAGTTCGGTGTTCGCCGGCGCCGTCCAGTGACGGCCGCCATCCGCCGTCGAGCTGCCGATGACGCGGTTCAGGCCGCCTTCGCCGTGACGCATGAGAACCAGCGCGTTTTCGCCATCGCGCACCAGCACGACGGGCTGCAAGGCCCACCGGTCGTGCGTCAGGCGTTGCTTGTCGAGCACCGTGCCGTGGCCATCCAGGCGCAGCAACTCGCCAAACTTGCCGATGAATTCATGATAAACGGGCAGCCCGATGCTGCCATCCGCATAGTGGAATGGCGCGCCCTTGACCAGCGTGCTGATATTGATGAACGGTGAAGTCACCAGGCGCCGGGGCGCGCTCCAGGTGGCGCCATCGTCGGTCGAACTCATGGCGGTGATCGAACTGCCGGCCCAGCCGCCGAGTGAAACGGTCACGTAATACAGGTGCAGCGTGCCATCGGCCGCCCGCTCGGCCACCGGGTTGCCGAGTTTCTTCACGTAGCGCAGCAGGGCGCGCTGCGTGCGCGGCCGGTCGATCACCGTTTGCTCGGCGCCCCATTGGCCGCTGCGCGGATCGAAAACGGCACTGCGGATTTCAACATCCGAGCCCCCCTCGCGGCTCCCGGAAAACCAGAAGGCACGCAGCCGGCCGTCGCTGAGTTCGACGAGCGACGGCGCATGGCGATGCGGGCCGGCTGAGGTGGAAACGAAGCGCGTGCGCAGCGTTGGCGAAGCGTTGTCCTGAGTGGTGATGAGCGGCGGCTTGAAAGGAACCGGAGGCGGGCGATTCAAGGCTTTGGCAAAGCCGGCGATAAAGGCCACCAGCGTCAAGCCGAGCAAGAGCCAGCGCATGCGCTCCGCCGCCATCATCTAAAAACCCGCAGTTGACCGCGACTAATTGACCGCAAAGCCAGGTTTGACGGGCGTTTAGCCCTCACCCCAACCCTCTCCCGCAGGGCGAGGGGGTTTACACCCTTCTCCCCGCGGGAGAAGGGCCGGGGATGAGGGCCTCCGGCATTGACAGCGCATCCAACAGCAATTTTAAGGATCATGGTTTACCGCCCTCGCCCGCCAGCGGTGCTTTGCCCGGCGACTCGATCAGCAGTTCCTTGAGAAAAAGATTCTCGAACACCTTGCCGTGCAGAATAGCGTTCAATTCGGCCGGCGTGTGGCGCCCGCGCAAATCCAGACGCTCCCCGAGAACCCGGCAGCCGGCACAGGCGGCGCTGCCGAGCGGCACACGCACGGCGAACAGCGGGTAGCGCTGCGCCAGTTCGGCAACATCCTGTTCGCGTTGCTCGCGATAGCCCTGAATCCGGGCGCCGGGCAACAGGAATCGATAGGCTTCGAACTTGGCATTGAAATCGTAGGGCACCCACACCTCGGCGCCGACCATGCGGCGCTGCGTCTCGGCGCTGTAATTACCCAGCGTGCCATTAAACGGATGCAGG
This sequence comes from Propionivibrio sp., assembly GCF_049316945.1. Taxonomy (GTDB): domain Bacteria; phylum Pseudomonadota; class Gammaproteobacteria; order Burkholderiales; family Rhodocyclaceae; genus Propionivibrio. The sequence goes on from NZ_JBMOJE010000024.1 coordinate 45,666, forward strand.
AAAGCCGCCAGCGAAAGGAATACCAGCAAGACGGCGACGCTGGTGCCCGCTCGCGTCAACGCTGGCAGCCGCATGGCCGCCAGCGAAAAAACCAGCGTCACCGCCAGCAACACCCAGTAGGCCAGCGGATACAGATCGGCCCCCGGCATGGTGTCCTGCAAACGGAACGAAAGATAAGCCAGGCCGGTGACCACGACCGCGCCAGTGACCAGCGTGAGGATGAACCACAGGCGCGCGATGCGCTCCCAGCCCAGCGCACACAGCACCGCCAACGCCGGCATGGCGGCCAGGAGATAGCGGCTCGAACGCTGGCTGGGCAGGCTGAACACGACGAGCATGACGAGCAGCCAGATCCACAGCATTCTTTCCGCGTCGGAAAGTTGCGCACGCCGGCGCACGGCATCGATCATCAAGCCGAATACGGGAAACGCCAGCAAGCCGGCGTTGAGCGGATAGCCGAGCGCCAGCACCCAGACGCTGGAACTGCCCCACAGGAATTTGCCCAGATAGCCGGAACTCTGCGGATCGAATTTCCCGGCGTTTTCCTTGACCACGAACTCCTGCCAGATGGCCTGTGGCTGCGGGTCGAGGACAAACCACAAGCTGAAAATCCCCAGCGAAATCAACGCCACCAGCGCCAGCTTCCAGACATCCTCGCGGATGAACGGAGCCAGCCGGTAGTTACGCTGGCGCAGATACCAGAAGGCCAGGCCCAGCCCCACCGGCAGCAGCAGTGCGAAGGATTTGTAGAGCAGCCCGATGCCGACGGCAACACCGAGCAGGAGCGGCACCCAGCGTGAAAGAAAAGCCGTCGAACGCCAGTAGAGCAGCACGAAAAACGGCACAAAAAGCCAGAATACTTCGGGCGGATTGGTCAGGAACGGCCGGCCGTAGCGATAGGTGCTGAAAAAAGCAAGAAAGGCCAGGGCACCGACGAAGCCTTTGCCCGGCTCGCGCGACAGCCGCCAGCCGAGCAGGAAAACCAGCAGCGCGGTGAGCAGCGTGTAGATCACGCCCGGATAGCGCAAGTGCCACAGCGTCCACTCCGCGCCCCAATGCGTCGTCACGATGCCCTGCCAGAACAGCAGCGGCGGCTTGGTGTTGCGCATCTCCAGCAACTCCGACTGCAGCGGCAGGAAATGCCCGGAAGCGGCGGTCAGGCGGGTAATGTGCGCATACGGATTCTCGTCGCCGTTTTTCGGAATGTGCTGGCCATCGAGATCAAAGAAGTAAACGCCCACCGCCAGCAGCACGGCCAGCCCGTAGAGCAGCCAATGCACACGGGGATTGCCGGTCGCCATAGTAGCGGTGGTCACGTCGGTCTTCATATCAGAGGCTGTGAAGGGTTGCCTGAACACCCACCGCAAAGGCGCAAAGGAGCAAAGGTTTCGCAAAGAAAACCTTTGCAAACAATGGGGTTCCTCTGCGTCTTCTTTGCCCCTTTGCGTCTCTGCGGTGGATTTTTGATATTTTCACAGGCTCTCAGTCTTCAGCCTTTGCGGCAGGTGTCTTGTGGTGGCGGAACGTCCACAGATCGTTGACCAGGTAGTTGAACACGCTGGCGAGAACGATGGACACCGCGTTGGCCACCAGATAATGGAAATAGATCACCAGCAGTTTGGTAAATACGATTTGCAGCGCGATGCCCACCCAGCAGGCCATGGCATATTGGCCGAACTGGGCCAGCCGCGAGCGATGCCGGTGCAGATGCTTGCGATCGCGCCAAGTCCACGCCCGGTTCCACAAGAAGTTATTGGCCGTCGCGAAAAAGATCGCCAGCACCAGCGAAACATTGAGCCGCATGCCTGCGGGCTGGATAAAAATGAACAGGTATTCCTGAGCGAGATATAGAACACCCAGATTGACGAATGTTCCCGATGCACCGACCGTCCCGAACTTGAGGAAACGGTGCCTGAGCAGCCACTGCGCCAACGGATGCGCGTACAGACGGTGGAGCAGACCAAGATTCCCGGTCATGCGCTCAGTCCGGGCGGCAGTGCGAGCATTTCGCGCGCTTTGCCGAGCACTTGATCGGGGGAAATCTGCTTCAGGCACTGATTGTCACCATCGCAAGGCGAAGACCGGTGATTGTAGGCAGTCAGGCACGGCGAGCACGACAGGGCCGAATCGAAGCAGTACGCATTGCTCGACAGGGAGCGATAGAGTTGCGGCGTTTCCGGCCCAAAAAATACGATCGAAGGAATCGGCGTCAGCGCGGCAAACTGGCCGGGACCACCGTCGTTCGTAATGAGCAGTGCCGCGCGATGGAAGAGCGCCAGCAGTTCGCGCACCGTTTTCGTATAGCCGGTCAGGTCGATACACAGCGCACTGGCACATTGCTTGACCAGGGCCTGCCCGAGCGGGCGGTCATCCTTCATGCCGATCACGCCGACCGCATAACCCTCGGCCAACAGCCCGGCACAAAGCGTGGCATACGAAGCAAAAGGCCAGGCACGGATCGGCAGCATGCCGCCACTCGGGTAGACCAGCACCAGTCGCTTGCCGGCAACGGCCGGAAAGTCGGAGTGCAGGCGCACCTCACTACCCCTCAGTTCACCCGCGGCAAAAACCAGATGCGGCGGATCTTTGGGCATCGTTACCGGGAAATCCTTGGCGAGCGGAGAAGTCTTCGATTCAAGCGCCGCAACCATGGTCAATAACTGCAACGTCAAATGCCGGTAGGGGTTGTAGAGCACCGGGCGATTGATGAACGAGCCGCGGTACAAACCTTCCTGTGTATGACGGTGAAAACCGGCATGCAGCCGGGCACCGGAGAGGTAAGAGAATATGCTGCTGACTCGCGAAAACAATTCGCAATCGATTACCGCATCAAGCTTGAGCGCACGAGTACGAACGACGGCACGCAGGCTGTCGGTAACAAAACTGCCCAGCGAGCGGTCATCCAGCGTCAATACGTTGGCGGCAGGAACCACGCCAAGCAAGTCGAGTACCTCGCGGTTTTTGGCAAAAAGCATCACGTGGATCGACGCCTCGGGGTATTTCTTCTTCAGCCGGGCAAACATCGGCTGGGCAAGCACCAGGCTACCCATCTCGGACAACAGGATCACGAGAATGCGGCGCGGCGGGCCGGCAAGGGGCTGCTTCGCGAAAAGCCGGTCGATCAGTGAAAGAAGGACACAGATCGGAACGCCGATGAAACGGTCAACGGCACGCTGGAATTGGATATTCATGGGATCGACAGCGAGGCCAGAAAATTCATGGAAATCAGTAAGGTGCCGAACGAAGCCTCGGGCCTCGCCAGGAAAAGGCCAAGGCGACGCCCAAGCGCTCGCACTATTAACAGAGCATTATCGGCGAATCATCTGCCCGGCGCAATCTCAAGACAGGCGCAGACTCAGATTTCTTCTGTTAGGACCCAATTGGTTTGGCACTTTTCACACCAGC
>NZ_JBMOJE010000025.1:0-48505 GCF_049316945.1 Propionivibrio sp.
GGATTTCTGATTCGGATTTCTGATTCGGATTTCTGATTCGGATTTCTGATTCGGACTTCTGATTCGGATTTCTGATTCTGCTTTACATCACCTGATTGACCAGGCGATCCGCCCGGACTCGCGCAAGTCGCTTGATCAAGCGTTGCACCTGAAGCGGGTAGGTGTCCACGGCATCCAGTCCGCTATGGTGATCGAGGCGCCGCGTGTGCGCCATGAACCCTTCCAGTTCGGCCAGATGCTGATTGATCAGCAATTTTTGCGGATCGTGGATGACCAATCCGTTTTCCAGATCGAGACGCCAGGCACGTGGATTGAGGTTGTTGCCGGTCAATAACGCGTAGTCCTCATCAACCAGCAAACCCTTGAGATGAAAGGTGTTGTCAGCGTGGCGCCAGAGGTGCACATTGAGTTGCCCGGCATCAATGGCCCGCTGATGACTCTTGCAGAAGCGGCGCAGGTTGGCTTCGTAGAGGTAGGGTAGCGCACCAATGGTCTTGAAAGGCTCGTCAGGCGGGATATAAAAATCATTGGCGGTTTTGTCACCGAGCACAATGGTGACCTGGCATCCAGCCTTGATCCTGGTATCGACGGCCTTGCGAATCGGGCCGGGAAGGTTGAAATAGGGGGTGAACAACACCAGCCGCTGTTCTGCGTGACGGATCAGTTTCAGTAGCGTGGCATTGAGTTCGTTATGGCGTACGCCGAGACCGAGCAAGGGCGTGATGCCGATTTCACCCGGCTTGATCGAACCATCAGCGAAGTGATAAAGGGCTTTGGCGAGCGTACGGCGCAATCTGGCAATCGCATTGAGTATGGCAATCGTTTTCGGTGCTTTGCCGGTATCGAGGGCGTGCACTGCCGGGTTGTCACGCAAGACCCCGGTCAGCAGGTCGGCCATGCTGTCAGCCAGTATTCGATTGCGGATCAGATGGTAGCGGTCCAAGCGATAGCGCTGGTGCTGCTGCAGGTAAACGTCGTTGAGACTGGCGCCACTATAGAGAACGCTGTCGTCAATGATGAAGCCCTTGAGATGCATGACGCCCATGAACTCGCGCCGCTGCACCGGTACGCCGTAGATCTCGACACCCGGCCCGAAGCGGCGCGCCATATCCTTGTACAAGGCCGCGTTGCCTTCTGAGCGAGCCTTGCCGATAAGTCCGCGCTGTGCACGATGCCAGTCGACAAAGACCGCAATCTCCAGTTGCGGCTGAGCTTTCCTGGCCGCGTAGAGGGCTGACAGCACTTCCCTGCCGGCCTCGTCGTCCTGTAAATAAAGCGTGGTCATGAGAATGCGATGTCTGGCCTGAGCGATCTGCGCCAGCAGGGTTTCACGGAAGTCTTCCGGGCTGGTCAAGGTTTTGAACTGTTCGGTCGCTACCGGAATGCATGGCAGGCCGTCCACCAATGGCCTGTCGTTGGCACGTCCGCGCCAGCGTTTCCACGCTGAGGCGAAGCCGTTGGTCTTGGGGGGCTGTGTTTGGGTGTATTCCACGGATGAGGATTATACTGGCAGGCGCATAATGTAAGGCTTATCGTTGTATTGTCGTACCTCGGTGCTTGCCCTATTCTTATTTTATTTTACAGCTTGGGAGTTATTGCTGAATGCGTCGTAAACTTTTCACACTTGATCGTCCTGCGCATAAAGACAGAGGCCACCCGCCACTGGTTTTCGTTCACGGTGGCTACACTCACTCCGGATGCTGGGACGTAAACTTTCTCCCCTTTTTCCAGGAGCGCGGTTACAACTGTTACGCAGTCGATCTATCCGGACATGGCAAGAGCAGCGGGATTGAAAAGCTGAACAGCTTCGGGCTTGACGATTACGCGGCAGATGTCCGGGAACTCGTCGCCTCCCTGGATGCTGCGCCGGTATTGATCGGCCACTCGATGGGTGCGATTGTGGTGCAGCGCTATCTTGAAAAGTCGCACGCAAAAGCGGTGGTCATGATGGCTCCTGTTCCGCCGACCGGCTTGGCGGCGGCGGGTGTACAACTGGCGATTCGGCAACCTGACTTCATTGCTGAAGCGTCACGCGCCGTACGCGGTGAATATACCGAAAAAACGATCAGGGTGATGCGCGAAGTGTATTTCTCGCCAGACGTAAGCGCAGAGCAGTTTGCCGTCTTTCAACCCATGGTTCAGGAAGAGTCAACGTGGGCGCTGACTGAACTGATGTCGCTTGCCATGCGCATGCCGGTGAAGCGGCCGCGAATCCCCGCGCTGGTCATCGGCGGGCAGCTTGATGCACTGTTTGCGGCGAACCGGCTTTACATGACGGCGACCGGCTGGAACGCCGAAACCTGCGTTATCCCGCGAGCGGGACACATGCTGATGATGGACCCTCAGTGGCCCAGTGTGGCGCAGAAGATCCACGACTGGCTGAGTCTCAGTTTTGGCCTGGACTGACCCGGACAGGAACGATCGCAAGAGAATAAGGATTCGGCTTCTATAAACCTGAAAACCTCAGTCTATCCACGAAAATCACGAAAGACACGAACAAAATCAACAGCTTGATGTATTTTCTCTATTCACCCTTTGGGTGGCGATCTTCAGCTTATTATCTCCTTGATTCTTTTCGTGCTTTTGGTGTTTTTCGTGGACGAACTGCTTTTTCCAGGACAAATGACGGCATTTTTGCCCTTCCTGGGAGCGGAGTGCCTCAGTCTTCAGCATCTTCCCAATCGCGTGAGCGCGCGACGGCCTTTGTCCAGCCCTTAATTTTTTTCTCCCGGATGTCTGCTGGCATGGCCGGTTTGAAAGTTCGTTCGACTTTCCAATTGGCGGCAATTTCTGCCTTGTCCTTCCAGAACCCGACCGCCAGACCGGCCAGGAAAGCAGCGCCCAAGGCCGTAGTTTCCGTAAGCACCGGACGCTCCACCGGAACACCCAGGATGTCGGCCTGGAATTGCATGAGGAAGTTGTTGCCAACTACGCCCCCGTCGACCTTGAGTGCCTTCAGCCTGATGCCGGAATCCTCTTCCATCGCCTGAAGCACGTCTCGCGTCTGGAAGGCAATCGATTCGAGCGTGGCCCGAATGATGTGATTCCGGTTTGAACCGCGCGTCAGTCCGACAATCGCGCCTCGCGCATACATGTCCCAGTAAGGCGCTCCGAGCCCGACGAAGGCCGGGACCACATAAACGCCATTGCTATCCGGGACGGCCATTGCCAACGCTTCGGTTTGCGTTGCATTTTCGATCAGCTTCAGTTCATCCCGCAGCCACTGCACTGCAGCACCGGCAACGAAGATGCTACCCTCAAGCGCGTATTCAACCTTGCCTTCGACGCCCCAGGCAATGGTCGTCAACAGGCCGTTCAGTGAGGGAATGCGCTGCGTGCCGGTGTTCATCAGCATGAAGCAGCCCGTACCGTAGGTGTTCTTGGCCATGCCGTCGCTGAAGCAGGCCTGACCGAACAGGGCCGCCTGCTGGTCACCCGCGTCACCCGAAATGGGGATTGCGGCGCCAGCAAAGGTTTGCGCATCGGTATGCCCGTAGACACAACTCGACGGCTTGACCTCGGGCAGCATGCAGGCCGGGATATCCATCTCGGCAAGAATCGCCCGGTCCCACGTCAGATCCCTGATATTGAACAGCATGGTGCGCGAGGCATTGGAGTAATCGGTGACATGCACCTTGCCGCGAGTGAGATTCCAGATCAGCCACGTATCGATGGTGCCGAACAGCAGCTCTCCATTCTTTGCACGCTCTCGGGCGCCGACAACGTTATCGAGAATCCATTTCAGCTTGGTCGCAGAGAAATACGCATCGACGACGAGACCGGTATTCTCGCGAATATAAGGTTCAAGCCCCCTGGCCTTCAGATCATCGCAAATACTGGCTGTGCGACGGCATTGCCAGACGATGGCGTTACAAATCGGCTTGCCGGTAGCTTTATCCCAGACGACGGTCGTCTCTCGCTGGTTGGTGATGCCGATGGCCGCCACGTCGTCGGGGCGAATACCCGTCTTTTCGAGAACCTCGCGCGCAACGCCACTCTGCGTGCCCCAGATTTCCATTGGATCGTGTTCCACCCAACCGGCCTGCGGATAGATTTGCGGAAACTCCTTCTGGGCGACGCCAACGCTGTTTCCGCTCTGGTCGAACAGTATCGCGCGCGAACTCGTCGTACCCTGGTCAAGGGCCAATACGTATTTCTGGTTCATGCTTGTCTCTCCACGATAGGCTGGGCGAAGCTGCTTACTGAGGCAATTCCTGAAAATACTCGTCGTATTTTTCCTTTGCCTGGTCGCCGAAAAGGATTTCGCACGCTTCCATCAGGCCTTCCGCGTGCCGGATATCTTCATGGCGCACAACCAATGCAATTTTTGAGCGACGACGCAGGAAGTCCTCAAGCTTGATGATCATTTCCTGATGCCTGGCCAGCCGTATCTCGCAACGAATGTAATCCGTGCCCTTGATCAGAACCTCAGCCTGGCGTGGATCTTCCCGAATCTCGGCCAGCAACTCGAAGGCCTGTTGATCGTAGCGACGCCACAATCGGCTGCTCAGGCTTTCGATGGAATCAGGCGAGGTGTAGCCATCGAGGTTCATCAGCCGGGCCTGGTGAATGTATTCCTCGCGTACCGAGGGATGGGGCTCGCCGTACCACTTATATTCTGGATGCGGCAGCCTGATTCCCAGCCCGGAAACGATTTCAGCGACTTCGTCACCGACATTGATGCAATCCGTCAGCTTGCCGCCGAAAATGCTGAGATGCGCCTTGTCCCGGTTGACATCAATTTCATGCTTGCGCGACATTTGTAACCAGTCACCGGCGTCGGCACCACTAATCCCCGTTTTAACCACCAGCGGTCGAACGCCGCAACGCTCGGCAATGATGTCGGTTTTTGTCAGCGGCTTCGCAAGATTCAGGCGCTTGTTGATATTGTCGAGCACAAATTTCCGGTCATGATCGGTGACCTCGGTGAACGGCGAATCCACTCGACTATCGGTGGTTCCTATGCAGGTTCGCACACCCATCGGAATAACAAAGAACAAGCGCCCGTCATCGGCAAAGAAAGTCAGGATTTTATGGTTGCGCGTAATCCGGGGAACGATCAGGTGAATCCCCTTTGAGAACAGGTGGCGGTGTTCGGTCGTTTCTCCAGTGAGTTTGTTGTGATCGTCCACGAACGGGCCGGCGGCATTGATCAGGACTCGGGAGCGGATTTCCAGTTTCGTTCCAGTAAGCACGTCTCGGGCATCGGTAACCCAGCAACCACTTTCAAAACGCGCGCCGAGCGATGCCACATAGTTGGCTGCGATGCAGCCACGATCCATGGCTGAGCGAACGAACTGGAATACAAAACGCGAGTCGTTGTCGTGCAGGTAAGCATCCGAGTATTCAAAGCCGCCGCAGAAGTTGCCGGTATCAATGACCGGTTCTTCGGCATTGACGGCTTTCCTGGTCAGCCAGCGCGGGGTTTGCGTAAAGCCGCTGCCAAACAACCAATATACCCAGGTGCCCAGCCACAGGAACAAGGGGGAAAAACGGAAGCCCTGTTCAATCGTCGAATAAAAGCGAATTTCCTTTACCCTGGACGGATAGTTCTCGATCAGTTGATTCCGGCTCAGGCAAAGTTTTCTGACCAGCCCGTATTCATGGCTTTCCAGATACTTGATGCCTCCCCAGGCAAGATTGCTTGATTGCTGACTGGTGAAACCGGCGAAGTCACGCTGTTCGATCAGCGCGACTTTCGCTCCCTTGCCGGATAGCGCTGCCGCCGCGACAGCACCATTGATCCCGCCGCCAATGATCAGGACATCGTGAATATCCTGGTCCAGTTTCTGGATGTTGCTATGCCGGAGTTTCACGAATCAGCGAACGAAGGAATCATCTCGCGAGTACGCGCTGAATCTGAATGCGGAACGAGACGTAGTCGAAAATGCTGCGCTCGGCGAGGAAGTCACTCTCCGTTCTGTAAGGCATGTCTTGCTCCTTATAGGCGTTGAACGACTTCCTCCGAGATGACCGTGTTACTCCCGGCTTAGAAGCCCAGGCCGAGCAGAACGTAAGCCGAAATCACCGTGGCGGCGAAGGCCGACCCGTAACAGATCAGTTTGGCGCCCATCCCGGCATGAATGCCAATCTCGTGCAGCGAGTGGAAAATACGGTGTGCGGCAAACCACAGGAAGAGAGAGATGATGGCAAAGATGAAACCCTTGCCGATGAAGTTCTGGGCAAAAGCCAGCATCTTCGGATAGCTCATCGTATCAGCCGGGAGCAGCAGTCCGAGCGGAACGGCAATGCCCGTAATGAACACCAGCACCGGGCCAAACAGCGCCGACAGCATGCCACCGGCACCAAACAGACCCCAGAAAATGGGGGCATTGGAACGTTTCAGTCCAGTATTCATAGTGCAATCCTCCAAACCAGGGCAAGCATGACAACGCTTGCCGCAACGGTCGCCAGCAGGCCGCCGCCGGTTATCGCAGCGGGGCCGACCTTCTTCCCGCCAACCATGATCGGCGGCAGGGTGATGGGCATGATCACGAACCAGGAATAGGTGTGATAGGCGATACCCGCCAGCAATGCCACATGAAAGACCAGCGAAAGCGGGCTTTTCAGCGCTTCCAGCCAGCCGTTCCACGCCGCCTCGCCCTGACCCAGGCGAACCAGGCCGACAAGTAAAACAAAGGCATAGGCCGCGGCAAACAGGGCCGTGGCCTCGTGGATCATGTATTCGACGTAGTAGGGATTCTTCTTCCACCAACCGTCCATCGAACGGACATAGGGCTTGCGTTTGCTCACTTGGAACCCCCTTTCGGCGACAGGAAACTCAGGAAGTAGTCCCTCGCTGCGTTGGTTTTGTTGATATTGACGGCGTTGGCCGGATCAACGTGTTTCGGACAGACAACCGAACAATAGCCATTGGCGCTACAGTTGAAGACGCCTTCTTCGGAAGCGACCAGTTCCATCCGTTGCTCTGTCGCACCATCGCGCGAATCCATGTTGTAGCGGTGCAGCAGGGCGATGGCGGCGGGTCCGATGAAGTCCGGATTCAGACCAAACTGCGGGCAGGCGGCGTAACACAGCGTGCAGTTGATGCATGAGGTGAACTGGATATACGCATTGAACTGCTCGGGCGTTTGCAGGTACTCGCCCTGGGCCAGCGTGCGCGGTTCCTTGGGGATGATGTAGGGCTGGATTTTCTCAAGCTTCTCGATGAAACCGCTCAAATCGACGACCAGATCCTTTTCGATCGGGAAGTGCGCCAGCGCTTCGATACTGATCCGGTTTGGATAGTAATCGCGCAGGAAGGTCTCGCACGAAAGCTTGGGGATGCCGTTGATCATCATGCCGCAACTGCCGCAGATGGCCATCCGGCACGACCAGCGGAAGGTCAGCGAACCGTCAAAGTGATCCTTGATGTACTGCGCACCTTGCAGCACCGACATGTCGTCGGTGAAAGGGACTTTATAAACCTCGCGATGAGGCTCCTTATCGCTTTCCGGCAGGTAGCGCAGAACCTCGATTTCAATGATTCTTTGGCTATCAGACATGGGATTCTTTCCTTTCCTGGTCTGCTTTTTCGCCGGCAGCGCCATAGACGCGCGCGGCCGGTTGAGACGTGGTGATTTTCACATCGCCATAAGCAATGCGCGGTGCGCTGCCAGCGACGTAGTAGGCTTCCGAATGCTTCAGGTAGTTTACGTCGTCACGCAGCTCGAAACCGTCGAGACGCTGGTGAGCGCCGCGCGATTCCTTGCGGTTGATCGCCGAATGGGCCATCGAAAGCGCCACGTCAAGCTGATAGTCAAGCTCGATGGCGGTCAGCCAGTCGGTATTCCAGACGCTGGACTTGTCGTCGATGCTGATGTTCTTGAAGCGCTCGCGCAGTTCGGCGAGTTTGTCGCAGGTGGCCTGCATGGTGTTTTCCATGCGGTAGATACCGCAGCCATCTTCCATGCTTTGCGCCATTTCCTTGCGGATAACCGAGATTCTCTCGGTTCCACCCGTCTTGGTCTTCAGCGCCATGATGCGCTGTTCGATGGCTTGTGCCTGCTTGTGCAGACTGGCGGAATTACCGGGAGCAGTGGACTGGGCGTTTCTGGCCGCATCGACACCCGCAACCTTGCCAAAGACCAGCAGTTCAGTCAGCGAGTTGGAACCCAGGCGGTTGGCGCCGTGGATGCCGACGCTGGAACATTCGCCGATGGCGTACAGGCCCTTGAGCGATGCGGCGCAGTTGCCGTCGGTCTTGATGCCGCCCATGGTGTAATGCACGCCAGGCCGAACCGGGATCGGATCTTTAGCCGGGTCGAGACCCATGAAGGTTTCGGCCATTTCGTAAATCAGCGGCAGACGCTCGCGCAGATACGCTTCGCCGAGATGACGCAGATCGAGGTGAACCACCGAGCCGAGTGTCGGGTGTTCGATGGTGCGGCCTTTCTGCTGTTCAAAGAAGAAAGCCTGGCTGAGCCGGTCACGCGGACCGAGTTCCATGTATTTGTTCTTCGGTTTGTCCTGCAGTGGGCCGAGGCCGTAGTCCTGCAGATAACGATAGCCATCCTTGTTGACCAGAAATCCGCCTTCGCCGCGGCAGGCTTCGGTAAACAGCAAGCCGGTAACCGGCATGCAGGTCGGGTGATACTGCACGAACTCCATGTCGCGCAAGGCAACGCCATGACGGTATGCCAGCGCCATGCCATCGCCGGTAACGATGCCGCCGAGCGTGCTTTCGCGGAATACCCGGCCGGCACCACCAGTGGCAATGATCACCGATTTGGCTTCGATCATCGAGAATTCGCCGGTACCCATTTCGATTACCACGACACCCTGGCAGCGACCATCTTCTTCAAGCAGATCGACGCAGAAGTGTTCGTCGAATCGCTTGATCGATGGATATTTGATCGAGGTCTGGAACAGCGTGTGCAGGATGTGGAAGCCGGATTTATCCGCCGCAAACCAGGTCCGCTCGATCTTCATGCCGCCAAAGGCGCGTACATTGACGTGACCGTCTTCGGTACGGCTCCACGGACAGCCCCAGTGTTCAAGCTGGGTCAGCTCAACGGGCGCCTGTTTTACGAAGTACTCGACGACGTCCTGCTCGCATAGCCAGTCGCCGCCGCCCACCGTATCGTGAAAGTGATACTCGAAGCTGTCGGTCGGCTTCTTGACGCCAGCAGCGCCACCCTCCGCGGCCACGGTGTGGCTGCGCATCGGATAAACCTTGGAGACCAGCGCGATCTTTAATTTCGGATCGGACTCTGCTACGGCGATCGCCGCACGCAAGCCAGCTCCACCGCCGCCCACAATTACTACATCAGCCTTGAAAATTTCCACGCCAAATCCTTTCTCGCTAAACGCGAACACAGCTACAACCAGCGCAAATCAAACATCCGACAGAGTGAATTCTGGCGGCGCTTTATGCTCAACAGCCTTGGAGTATGGCGTTATTTGGATTCTCCGGCAACTTTGGGTAAGTATCGCCGTGCCGGAAATGTCCCTGCCATTCGCCATCAAATTGCCATTCAAGGCAAGTTCATGTGCGTAAAACGGGTAATGGCAAATGCAAAAGTTCCACAGCATTGGCCGAAGTAGTTGCCTGTACTTCGGCCATTGAAAGACCTTGCAATTCCGATAAAGTTCGGGCAATCCGGAATAGCTCAATCGGCCTGTTGCGCTGGCCAGCCAGCCAGTACGGCGCCATATCCGGCGCGTCAGTCTCAAGGACAATGGAATCGATCGGCAGGGTGGCGGCGAGTTGCCGGATGCGCGTAGAGCCAGGATAGGTCATGGCACCACCAAAACCCAGCTTGAAACCAAGGCGGATGAATTCATCCGCCTGCTGGCGGCTTCCGTTAAAGGCATGGGCGATGCCGCCCCGGACGCTGATCCGGCGCAGGCATTTCAGTACCTGATCGACGGCACGCCGCACATGCAACAGTACGGGCAAGTCGAAATCCCGGGCGATCTTCAACTGTTCAACAAAAAAGTGTTCCTGACGCGCCGCATCAAAACCCGGCACATAGTGATCAAGTCCGATTTCACCGACTGCGACGGGATGCGACGCCCCGATTAACTCTTTCTCCAGCCATTCGCCCAACATGACAAGATCGGCCTCGCTTGCCCGCTCAACGTAAAGAGGGTGCATTCCGTACGCAGGGAAACACCCAGGGTAGCGCGTGCAACAATCACGGACAGCCGAAAAATTGCCTGTTTCGACAGCCGGGATGAGCATTGCCGAAACCCCTGACTCGCGCGCGGCAAGTACCACGGCATCCCGATCTGCATCGAACTCATGAGCGTCCAGATGGCAGTGGGTGTCGATCAGCATGCGCAGGGGTCAGAGGTGGTGAAAAAATGCCGAAACACCCACCGCAGAGGCGCGTAGCCTGGCCTCGGGCCATGGATTCTTGATATTTTCACAAACTCTCAGTCTTTGCGATAGTTCGGTCTGCGCTTTTCGAAGAAGCCGGCCAGCCCTTCTGCAAAATCGGAATGTGTGGCGCAATCCGCGAACAAGCCCTGTTCGGCAAGCAATTGGGTATCAAACGAATTTTCGAATGACTGGTTGAGCAACGCCTTGGTATGCGCCAGCGCTTTGGCCGGCCCGGCAGCAAGACGCCTGGCAAGCTTCAGCGTTTCGGCATCCAGTTGATCAAGCGGAACGACGCGATTGACCAGGCCCAGTTCCCGTGCCCGAGTTGCGTCAAAGCGCTCACCCAGCAAGGCGATTTCCATGGCCTGTTTGAGTCCGACCTGGCGTGGCAAGGACCAGGTCGCGCCACCATCCGGCGAAAGCGCGATGTTGCTGTAAGCCAGGGTGAAATAGGTGTTCTCGGAAGCCAGCACCAGATCGGCGGCCAGCATCAGCGACAGGCCGTATCCGGCAACCGCACCTTGCACCGAGGCGATCACCGGTTTGTTCATGCGCTTGAAGTTGAGCACCGAGGCGTGAGCCCCCTCGATCAAGCCATTGAAGCGAGCACGGCAGTTCTCGACGGGTAGCCCGGTTTGCTCACGAAACCACTTGAGATCGCCGCCAGCCATGAAGTGCTGGCCAGCACCACGCACAATGACGGCACGCACGGCAGGATCATTGGCAGCGTGCAAACTCGTCTCAAGCAGGGCATCGATCATCGCCGGATTGACCGAATTGAGCGATTCCGGCCGGTTAAGTGTAAGGGTGGCGACGTTATCGCAAATTTCGTAGATCACAGCACTCATGCCATCTCCTGCCAAAGGTGTAAATAGTTTAGCGTGGAAGTCGCGTGAGCGACTCTCGAACCTCCCCTCGCCCTCTGGGAGAGGGGTCGGGGGTGAGGGAAACGGGCATGACTTTCATAATTTGGGGCGCCTTTCAAAGCCATGCCCGTTAGGGCTACAAGCTGCGTAGTTTGATTTCAGGTGGTCGGCCACTGATGATATCGGCCAGCGCCTTACCAGAGCCGCAAGCCATGGTCCAGCCCAGTGTTCCCTGCCCGGTGTTGAGATACAGATTGGTCAGCTTGGTCCGACCGATATAGGGAACATTTGAGGGTGTCGACGGGCGCAGGCCGCACCAGAATTCAGGTTCTCCGGCCGGTCGCAATTCGGGAAAAAGCTGATGCGTGCGTTGCATCAAGGCTTGGCAGCGCACATTGTTCAGTTCAGTGTTGTAACCGTTGAATTCGGCTGTGCCGGCGATGCGCAGGCGTTGGCCAAGGCGTGAGAAAACCAGTTTGTGGCCGTCGTCGGTCAAGGCCACCGTGGGTGCAATACTCGATTCGGCGAGCGCTACCGTCGCCGAGTAGCCCTTGGCCGGATAAACTGGCAGACGTATGCCCAGCGGACGCAACAGAATTGGAGAATAACTGCCAAGCGCGACGACGTAAGCATCGGAGGTCAGCATCTCGCTACCGCCAGACGCTTTCAGCAACACACCGGAAATCTGGCCGCCCGCCGTTTCCAGCTTGTCAATCGTGGTGCCGTAGCGGAAGGTGACGCCGCGCGCACAGCACAGTGCGGCAAGATTCTTTGTGAAACACAGGGCATCACCCGATTCATCTGCCGCAGTATAGTCACCGCCAACCAGTAACGGGCGCGCGGTTTTAAGTGCCGGCTCAATCGCCACGCACTCATCGGCATCGATCGTTCGCCGATCGCAGCCGAACTCGCGCAACACTTTGGCAGCCTCGACGGCTGTCGCAAACTCCTTGTGGTCGGTATAGATGTGCAGAATGCCACGTTCCAGATGGTCGTACTCGATAGCCGTTTCATCACGCAAGGCTTGCAACTGGTTCCGGCTATACAGTGCCAGAGCCACGATGTCACGGATGTTGGCGCGCGTTCGCCCTGGGGTGCATTCGCGCAGGAAGCGCAGGCCCCAGTCGAAAAGCGCCGGATCCCAGCGTAGACGAAAAAGCAGCGGCGCATCCTCGCGCCCCATCCAGGAGAGGGCGCGCAAGGGAGCATGCGGATTGGACCAGGGTTCGGCGTGTGAAACGGAAATCTGGCCGCCATTGGCGAAACTGGTTTCCAGGCCGGCGGCCAACTGCCGATCAACGACCGTGACTTGATGACCGGCTTTGTTCAGATACCAGGCGCAACTGACGCCAACGACACCGGCGCCGAAAATCATGACTTTCAAAAACTACTCCTGTTCGCGAACAATACGCACAACGTCAGGAATACGACGAAGACCGCGCATCAGTTTTGCCAGATGCTGGCGACCCGAAACCTGGACAAGAAAGAGCAACTCCGTGTACATGCCCACGTTTTCCCTGTCCATGCTCACATGCTCAATGTTGGCCCCGGCCAGCGATATGCCTGTCGCGACGCGACCGAGCACGCCGCGAACATTCTTGGCGGTAACTTTGATGCGTACGTCAAAGTATTGGCCGGGGTCCGGTTCCCACTCGACGCGTATCCAGTTCTGCGGCTCGCTGCTGCGCGATTTTCTGGCCGCCGGACAAGCATGGGTATGGATTTGCAGGCCCTGTCCCTTGCGCAGAAAGCCGATAATCGGGTCGCCCGGGATCGGCTGGCAACAGGACGCCAACTGGATGGCCATTCCCTCGGTGCCGCGGACGACCAGCGGTTTAGACACATTCACTTCTGTCTGTTGCACTTCGTCGTGCGCTGCCAGACGACGGGCAAAAACGGCGGCCAGACTCCGGCCCAGACCAATATCGGCAAAAATTTCCCGCCTTGATTTCTTCCCCGATTCGTGAATCACGCGCTCCCATATGGTCGCCGGAATCTCGGACGGAAGCACGCCGAGAGCCTGCAACTCCTGATGCAGCATGCTTTCACCAAGCGCACTTGATCCATCCTGCTGTATGGCTCTAAGGAACTGGCGAATCTTGCTGCGAGCGCGGCCGGTTTTGACATAGGTCAGCCAGGCAGGATTAGGACTGGCATGCGGCGCAGTAATGATCTCGACCTGATTGCCATTGGCCAGTTCGGCAGACAGCGGAATCAGTTCATGATCGATACGCGCAGCAACGCAACGGTGGCCGACATCGGTATGCACGGCGTAAGCAAAATCGATCACCGTCGCGCCACGCGGAAGCGCCAGGATTTTGCCCTTGGGAGTGAATACGTAGACTTCGTCGGGAAAGAGGTCAACCTTGACGTGCTCAAGAAACTCGGAAGAATCACCGTTCGAACTTTGCAGTTCAAGCAGTGATTGCAGCCATTTGTGCATCTTGACCTGCAAGTGGGCGCCGCTTTCTTCGCTGTCCTTGTACAGCCAGTGTGAGGCGATTCCTTCCTCTGCCAAATGGTGCATGGCCTGGGTGCGGATCTGAATCTCGATAGGCGTGCCATAGGGGCCGATGAGCGTCGTATGCAGGGATTGATAACCATTCCCTTTGGGGATGGCAATGTAATCCTTGAATTTGCCGGGCACCGGTTTGTAACGCGAATGCAGTGCACCCAGGGTCAGGTAGCAGGTAGGAATATCCCGGACAATGATGCGGAAGCCATAGATGTCGAGCACCTGCGAAAAGCTGAGGTGTTTGTCGACCATCTTGCGATAAATTGAATAAAGGCTTTTTTCCCGGCCGAACACCCCCGCATCGATGTTTGCCTCACGCAGCTTGCTGCGGATTCCGTCAAGGATCTTGGACAGCAGTTCGCGCCGATTCCCGCGCACAGCTTTGATCGCCCGCGTCAGGACCCGAAAACGCATCGGATGGACGTGCTTGAAGGAAAGATCCTGCAACTGCCGCGAGATGTTGTTCAGACCGAGTCGGGTGGCGATCGGAACGTAGATTTCAAGTGTTTCGCGGGAGATGCGCTGGCGCTTTTCAGGGCGGATGGGAGCCATCGTCTGCAGGTTGTGAAGGCGATCGGCAAGCTTGATCAGAACGATGCGCAGATCGCGCGCCATGGCCATCAACATCTTGCGGAAATTCTCGGCCTGCGCATCCTGATAGGACTGGAACTCAATTTTCTCGAGCTTCGAAAGTCCATCGACCAGATCGGCCACCTGCTTGCCGAAACGGGCGATGATTTCGGCTTTGGATACCGCCGTATCCTCCATGACGTCATGCAGCAGGGCGGCAATGATGGCCTGGGCGTCCATGCGCCACTCGGCCAAAGCACCAGCCACGGCCAGCGGATGCGTTATATAAGGCTCGCCCGAGAGGCGCATCTGGCCCCGGTGAGCTTCCTCACTGAAGCGATAGGCCTCAATGATGAGCGCTATTTCGTCGGGATCAAGATAGCTGAGGGTATCGACGAAGACCTGGTAAGCCGGATCTTCATTCCGATAGATTGCGTTTTCCGGCTCGGGCTGATCAGCTGAGCCGGGGACAAGGAGGGCGGCTGTGGCGTCGGGATTCACGATGGCGCACCACGCAGCCTTCTTGGATTGGTCAGGCGTGACCGCGGTTAAGAACTTCCAGACCATACAGGCCAAGCGCCAATTCGCGCAAAGCGATGACCGTCGGCTTGTCGCGATCGGCTTCGACCATCGGTGTTGCGCCTGAAGTGATCTGGCGGGCGCGATAGGTGGCCGCCAGGGTCATCTGGAAACGGTTCGGGATGAAGCGCATGCAGTCGTCTACGGTTACTCGTGCCATGTTTCTCTTCCTAATAATCAGAGTAGTTTCGCGAACAGCGCAGAGTGCCGCTGGCGCTGGGTTGCGTATTGGAGCCGCGAGGCGCTAACCACTGACAGAAGATTGTCGAGCGCCTGCTGCAAATCGTCGTTGATGATAACATAATCGAATTCATCCACATGCCGCATCTCGTCTCGCGCGGCGGCAATTCGGCGGGTGATGGTCGCGGCGGAGTCGGTTCCCCGGCCGGAAAGCCGTTCTCTTAGCGCCTCCAGCGAGGGGGGCAGGATGAAAACTCCTATCGCCTCCGGAAAAGCCTTGCGCACCTGCTGCGCGCCCTGCCAGTCGATCTCCACCAGTACATCACCCCCGGCAGTCATTTCTGCCTCAATCCAGCGCCTCGAAGTTCCATAGTAGTTGCCATGCACCTTGGCCCACTCAAGAAACTCGCCACGGCTGACCATCTCGAGAAAATATTGAACATCGACAAAATGGTATTCGCGACCGTCGTTTTCGCCCGGTCGCGGTGCCCGGGTAGTCGTCGAGATGGACAAACCAATTCCAGAATCCTTCTCGATCAGCAGACGTACCAACGTTGTTTTTCCTGCTCCCGACGGGGCTGCAACAATGTAAAGATGACCTATCATGAGCTTATGCCTGCAATAATTCGCGGGTGATTGACTTCTTGAATTGTACCTGCGAAATCTTCTGAATCTCTTTTCTGGACGACACGGGGCATAAGGACGAGAATCAGTTCAATGTTGGGTTTTTTTGGTCAAGGGAGATTTATGTCGCGAAGAATGCCATTGCTGTCCCGGTTTTTCCTGGTCGCCATCCTCATTGCGACAGGCACCGTTGCGGCACCGGTAAAAACCGTTGGCTTTGACGACATGTCCTGCCGCGCCTGGGTTAAATCAAAAGACGACGCGGAACAACGGAGAATCTACCTGGCCTGGATACGCGGGGTGCTGAGCGGCCACAACTACGCCAACCAGAGCCAACAGGTGTCTGCTGTATCGAGCGGAACTGTGGAAAACTTCGTCGATCGATATTGCGTAGAGAAACCCCTTGGTGACTTCAGTGATGCCGCACTGCGCATGAGCGACAAGTTTTCAGGGCGCAACGAAGCCATAATCAAGTAGGAAAGCTCCCGGTTAACTGTTGGCACGAGGTCAGCCAGAAGTTTTTCTTGAAGCATACAACCCTAATAATCAACAACTTGGTGATTGCAGTGCTGTCTTGCAACATTGTTTGATGGCGTAGGCGGTTTGTTGTCAATACTGGGAAGTAGTAATGTTAGTATATTTTTTTGTCTGGGCGTCGCTGCCTGTTTTTTGGTACTTTGGGGATGATAATCATGAATTTCAGGGGATTGACCGCGCTTCTTTTTCTTGTATCCATTTTGGCAGGTTGTGCCGGAAACCCGATGCGTCAGTACGATGGCGAATTGAAGGAGACCGTAACTCTGGTCAAGAACGGTGCGGTCAAGCAGGCGATAGAACAGCTCGAAAAGAACAACACGCCGGGCGTCATGTCCAAGGACAAGGATATCCTCTATTATTTCGAGAAAGGCGAGTTGCTGACGCTGGATAGCAGCTATGCGCCCGGACGGGATTCCTGGCTTAAGGCCGACGAGGTTGTCCGCGACTGGGAAGACAACGTCAGGACCGATGCTGCCAAGGTGATTGGCGACATCGGAAGCTTCCTGGTCAATGACAAAACGCGGCGCTACGATGGCCAGGATTACGAAAAGGTGATGCTGTCCACCAATCTGACCCTGAGCCACATCATGCTGGGCAACTACGATTTCGCCCGCATCGAGATGAAGAAAACCTATGAGCGGGAAAAGCTGATCGAGACCTTCCGCGAGAAGGAATACGACAAGTTGCAGGAAGACGCCAAAACGAAAAACGTCACCGTCGATGTCAAGCAGATGAAGGAGTATCCGATGGGTGAACTGGATACACCGGAGGTCAATAATCTCAAAAACGGTTTCCAGAACGCCTTTTCGCATTATCTGGCCGGTTACTTTTTCGAAGTAACCGGAGAATCCTCTCTGGCCGAACCGGGCTATCGAAACGCCCTGAAGCTGGCGCCGAATTCCCGGATCGTTCAGGCCGGGCTGAAGGAAGTCGGTCGTCGCAAACCGGGACCGAAGGAATCTGATGTGCTGTTTGTGATCGAATCGGGTTTTGCCCCGTCCTGGAAGTCAGTGACCATCCCGATTCCCATTCCGCGCCAGAGCGGGTTGATGATTACACCGCTTTCCTTCCCCCTGATCAAATCGGAAAACCCGGGTTTTGTTCCTTCAACAGTTTCGGTTGCCGGGAAGCAGCTTCAGGTTGAAACACTGACCAATCTAGATACGATGGCCAGGCGATTGCTCAAGGATCAGATGCCGGGGATTCTTTTACGCACGGTTATCCGTGCCGTAGTGAAATCCGTCGCGACGGATCAAGCCTACAAGGGCGGGGTGGTGTTGGGCGTGCTGACCAACGTAGCGACCGTGGTTAGCGAGCAGGCGGATGACCGTAGCTGGCGCACTTTGCCCGAGCGCATATCCGTAGCTCGATCAACGCTTCCGCAAGGAAAGCAGATGATCCAGTTTCAAACCGGCACGGGGAGTTACAGCAAGGAAGTGGATATCGGCAGCCGCTTCACGATCATTCCGATCCGCATTACCGGCGGTACGGTTTATGTAGGTCAGCCGAACACGCTTGGAAGTGGCTTGTCTGAGGTTGTTGCTGATACTTCAATCGGCAAGAAGCCCGCCAGGAAACCCGTTAAAAAGACTAGCCCGTAAGAGCAGACCAGACACAAACCCAGTTGGAGAATCTCATGAAGCGCACATTACTCATTGGCTTGAGCCTGGTTGTCACGTTGCTGCTCGGCAGCAACGTGATGGCCGCGACCGAGCGTCGTGTTGCACTGGTAATTGGCAACAATGACTACCAGAACATCAGCAAGCTGGAAAAAGCGGTGAACGACGCCAATTCCGTTGCCGCCGAGTTGCGAAAAGTCGGCTTTGAGGTTCAGGCTTTCAACAATGTCGGCCAGAAGAAAATGAATCAGGTAATCAACGACTTTGTTCAGAAAGTCTCCGGCGGCGGCGTTGGCGTCTTCTTCTTCGCCGGCCATGGCTTGCAGATCAACAACCAGAACTTCCTCGTTCCGGTCGACATGGATCCGCCGCGCGAAGCGGATGATGTTGCCGATCAGGCGATCAGTGTCTCTGTGCTGCAGGACAAACTGGCCGTCGCCAAGGCCAAGTACACTTTGCTGGTGCTCGACGCCTGTCGAAACAACCCCTTGCCCAAAAAGGCCGGACGCTCGATTGGCTCAACGCGTGGCCTGGCCATGACCAATTCCCCGAGTGGGCAAACCGTGCTCTACTCAGCGGGCGCCAATCAGGAGGCACTCGACAGTCTCGGCAACAACGACAATAATCCGAACGGGCTTTTTACCCGTGAATTCCTTCCGATGATTTCCCAACCCGGGGTCAGTTCGACCGATGCGCTCAAAAAAACACGCTCGATGGTGATCCAGAAAGCCAAGTCGGTCGGCCATGAACAGCAACCGGCCATCTACGACCAGACCGACGGCGACTTCTACTTTGTCTCCGGCCCCGCACCGGGACAAAGCGTGACAACGTCGCCTGGAGCACAGGGCGGCACGACGACGGTGGTGCAGTCGGTCGATCCAAAAGCCATCGAACTGTCCTTCTGGGACAGCATCAAGGACAGCAAGGAGGCCGAAGACTACCAGGACTATCTAAGCAAGTACCCGAGCGGTCAGTTTGCACCGCTGGCCACCCGCCGTATTGCGGCGATGAGCAAGACGGTGAGTCGCGGCAGCGATTCTGCTTCCGCGTCAGCACCAGCAGCGGCACTTCCGCCTGCAACCGCCAGCACCCCGGCACCGCTGGCCATGGGCTCAACGCCGCCACCACCGCCTGCGGCCAGCAGCATCAGCGGCGGCAACTCGTCGATTGCCAGCAAGCTCGAACAGCAGGGCATAATGAACAACCTGAAGGTGACCGATTTACGGGCAACGAAGCGGGATAATCTGCTGCGCATTCAAGCCGAAATAACCAACATCAGCGCCGGCAACCAGCAACTTTACTACCGCTTCAAGTGGATGGACCGTGATGGCTTCAATGTCTGGGAAGATGAGCCGTGGAAACCGATGATTGTCTACGGTAATCAAAAGCAAATCATCAACGTTGTTTCACCGACTTTCAAGGCGACAGATTTCCGGCTTATTTTGCAGAGTCCGGACAGCACCAGCAATTAATTTGTATTTCAGGCAACAACTCCGGAGATGGTTCAATACCGGAAAGAAATAAACCACATATCTCAATCAAGGGGAAAAACGATGGGCTCAAAGCTTGGTTTCAATCACCGTACGCATCTGCTAACAGGCATTCTGCTTCTTGCACTGGCCGGCTGCCAGACAACTTCACCAACCACCGGAACAAGCGGTGTGAGCTATGGTGACGCCAAAGCCGTTGAAACCGTCACTACCGATCTCGGCTCGACCGACATTCAGATGATTTCGGAGAAGATGACACAAGGCCTGATCCAGACTCCCGAAATCCAGACACTGATCAAGAAACGCCAGCTGCTGATGGCCTCTCCGGTCAAGAACAAGACCAGTGAGTACTTTGACACCCGCCTGATCACCGATACCGTGCTGACGCAACTGCAGAAGAACGGCGTCAAGTACGTGATCGAAGGCGAAGACATGCAGAATCAGACGGATGAACTGATTCGCCAGAACCAGTCCGGCCTGTACAGCAAAACCAAAACCGTCAAGATGGGCAAGATGCAGGGCGCCAAGTACCGTCTGGATGGCAGCATTTCTTCCATTGTCAAGAAGACCAGTGACATCAAGGACGTCTATTACAAGATGAACCTGCGCCTGATCGAAATCGAGACCGGCATTGTCGAATGGTCGGACGAGAAGGAAATTCGCAAATCAGCGAAACGTTGATTCTGCGAGCAGTCACCTAGTAACAAAGTCACGGCAACCTGGAGCCCTTTAAATGAATGCCAAATGGTTCACCCGAGTGGGTCTTTGCACCCTGTTCGCAACAGTCAGTCTTGCTGCGTCAGCTGCACCTCCCAAGGTGGCCGTGACCGATCTGGCCTACGAGGAGCGCGTCAGCGAATATTTTCGCAACGTCTCCGCTTCGGAAAAGTCCTCGCTGCGCGCCTCCGGTCGCGAAAGCGAACGTGAGTCGGACTATGGCTATTCGCGTCGTAGCAGCGGCTCGTTAAACGCCAAGTCGGAGAGCAACTATTCCTCCTCCGAAGGCACTTACAGCTACATTGATCGCGGTGAAATGCGCAAGTTCACTGCAGATATCAAGGGCGGGATACTGAAAACCGGCCGTTTCCAGTTGATTCAGGGCAAGCCGTTTACTGACGCCAAGAACAACGAAAGGCTTTACGACATCATTGGACGCATCAAGCGGGGGATGTACCCCGGTGCCGATTACGTCCTGTTCGGCGCAATCAACAGCATCGAATTCCGTCAGGAAGCCAATCCCATCAAGAGTACCGATACGGTTTCGCATACCCTGAGTCTTGAACTGGTGGGTGAATTCAGTCTGATCAGCACCAGGAACTTTACGATCAAGTCTTCGTTCAGCGCCACAGGGGAGGGCCAGGACGTCAAATTGCTGACCAGTCAGGGCGGGCGTGTCGTACTGAACCGGGGCAAGGTCGTTTCCGAAGTTTCCAGGAGCCTTGGCGCAGACGTTGCCCGGCAACTCGAAGAGCAGTTAAGCGGAGTTTACAGCGACGGGGAAGAGAGCGGGGGCAATAACAACCGCCCGCGCGAGGAATCACCGCGCGAGGAAGTCATCATTTTCAGATAAAACGAAGAGGCAGGCCGAAGAACATCTCCTTCGGCCCAGCCACTAGCGTTTCGCCTCGCGAATAGCAAGTGTGTAAAGCATGTTCAACGATGCCAGATCCGGGTCTCCAGGTGTCTTTTCGTTCAGTTGTTTGAGCAAAGTCTCAATCTTGTCGAACTCGCGCAATTCGAGATAGCTCGCGAGCAGATAAAGCTCCGGATTCCGGTCACTCGCGTCCGCCTGCTTGCGCATTTCCGCATATTCCTTCTCGACCGTCTCCAGCCGGTCATACGGCGGTATCGAGCGCACGCGGATCATGCCGGTCTTGACGTTGCCGTCGGCTGACGGGGTTTTGGAAAGCTGTTTGACGAGAATTGCAGGCAGCGTCCTGACCTCGGGTTGCAAGCTGCCTTTTACCGTCTTGCTCGATCCGTTGCCCACTTCCAGAGCAACCGGGCCCTGCCAGGTTTCCTGTCGTCCGCCCTCGAAATAAACCACTTGCAGCCGGGAGGTACCTTCCATCATCAAGCGATCGCCTTCGCGCACCTTGACGAAAGGTTTCAGTTCGCTGGCCGCTGCTTTTTCCTCCTGCCACTTCACGTTTCCGGAAACCGCGGTCACCAGACCGACCTCAGCCGCCGTCGCGCCCAACGATACGAGCGCCAGTAGCGCCACTTTGAGCCAACCTGTTTTAATCACTTTCCTGCCCTCCTGCCCTGACCTTCAACACTTCAAACACGCGAACTGCTTCCTCGCGCCCCTTGACCTTGATGACTTCGCTGCGCCCGCAAATGACCGCCTTACCCGCTTCGACAATCGTTGCCTCGCTTGCCAAGATAGCGCAGCCGATCTCCTTTGTCATCCCTTCCAGTCGGGAGGCCAGATTAACCGTATCGCCGATCGCCGTAAACTCCATGCGTGTTGGCGAACCGATATTGCCGATAACCGCCTCGCCGCTGTGCAGGCCGATGCCGACGGCAAACTTTGGCAGATTACGTTCGGGAAAGCGTTGTGCCATCCAGACTGAAAACTCCTCTGAAACCGCGCGCAGTGCAATGGCCGCGCGCACACCGCGGATGGCATGGTCGGCCAAGGGCAGCGGCGACCCGAACTCGACCATGATGGCGTCGCCGATAAACTTGTCGATACTGCCGCCCTCCGCCAGCAGCGGCGCACAGGCACGCTCAAAATAGGTATTGAGCATCTCGACGACTTCCTTGGCGTTCAGACGCTCGCTGATCGTCGTGAAATTGCGGATATCGGAGAACAAAACCGTCATGGCCTGCGATTGGCCGCCTAGCTCAGGGCGGTTACCTGACTTCAGTAACGCCTCGACCACCTGGTCTGAAACGTAGCGACCGAACATCTGGCGCACACGCGATCGCTCGCGCTCCTCACCAGTCAAACGCCAGCCAAGAACGCTGAGAAGGGCCAGAGCCGTCGCTACCGCATAGACAGAAACCGGCACCAGTATGCCGGAGCGAAAGGCCAGAAAACCTGCCAGCGCCAGCACAAACAGATTCACCAGCCACAGCAAAGGGCCAGCCCAGACCGGCAAGGCCACGAAACAGGCGGCAGCCAGTCCGGCCAGGATGAGCAGCGTAACGATGCGCAGAGCGTCGCCCATCGGCTGCATGCGCTCGCCGGAAAGCAGCGATTCAAGCACGTTCGCGTGCAACTCGACGCCACTCATCAGGACTCCGCGCCCAGAAAACAGCCGTGTTGCATAAGGCGTGAAATGCTCATCGTTGAGGCCCGCGGCCGTCGCTCCGATGAGTACCGTCTTCCCGCGTAGCGCGGCAATAGCCGGATCGTTCAAGGCGTCATCCGCCAGCAGTTGCTTGAGTGAAACACTCGGGAAGCTACCGGGAGGCCCGATGTAGGGAATCGGCTCGGCTGGCTGCTCCCGAGCCACTTGACGTCCGCCGAGTGTCCAGCCTGCTGCCTGGGGATTGAGTCCGGCGGTAAGAACCGCTAAAAGCGACGGCAGGCCGAGTACCGGCACGCCACCTTCCAGCGGTGTGCGCTCGGCCCGCGCAACCGGTGCCACCAGATAGCGGCGTATAACCCCATCCCCTTCATCAAGCAGGTCGGCCAGCGCAATATGACCGGGAATATCAAAGTCAGGAAGCGCCAACAGATAGTCAGGGCTCGGCAGCAGATAATCCGTTTCGCGTCCGCCCGAACCGGAACGGGTCGACGCCAGTACCAATTGTCCGCTATTGATTTGCTCGCGGAAAGGACGGTCATAATCGCGTGCTGCCTGTTGCAGATCGCCACCCATTTTGCCAAGCCAGCGCTCGGGGCTGATGCTGAGCAGCATATCGAGCCCGACCACCTTCACTCCCGCCTCGCGCAAACGGGCGACGGCAACGGCCAGCCGGTCTGTCCAGAACACCATCGGGTCATCCGGATACGCTGCCAGCGTATCCTCGTCGAGCGCGATGATGGCCACATGTCGAGGCTCGGACCGTTTGCCCTGCCACTGAAACCAGAAATCCTGCAGACGCTGATCAAGGGTATTCAGTGCGCCGCCCTGCAGCAAGGCCTCGGCTAGCAGACAGGCGGCCAGTGCAAAAAACACCAGCCAGAGCCTGCGACTACCGCCAAGACGTCCAAGCATCGCTATTCCAGGTTCTGGATCTGCTCGCGCATTTGTTCGATCAGAAGCTTGAGTTCCATCGCCGTCTGCGAAACCTCGGTGACCACCGACTTGGAACCGAGGGTATTGGCTTCACGATTCAGTTCCTGCATCAGGAAATCGAGACGCTTGCCGCTGGCGCCGCCGGCTTTCAGCACGCGCTCTACTTCGTCAAGGTGCGTGGACAGGCGCGCCAGTTCTTCGGCGACGTCGATGCGCACAGCGAAAACGGCCACCTCCTGACGGATGCGTTCATCGTCGACGGCGTTGATCGCGTCGAACAGGCGTTGCCTGAGCTTCTCCTGAAAAGCCGCCTGTGCCGCCGGAATCCGTGGCGCCACTTCGCACACCAGTTCGCGCATGCGAGCCACCCGTTCAAGAATCACGGCTGTCAGTTTCGCCCCCTCTCGCGCCCGGCTGGCGGTGAAGTCTTCCAGTGCGTCCTTGGCCAGGGTCAGGCAGGCCGGAACCAGCGTCTCGATGTCCAGCGAGTCGTCGCCGAACATCCCCGGCCAGCGCAAGACATCGTTGACCGCCAGCGGCGCAGCTTGCGGCAATTCAGCGCGGATCTGCGCATCGAAGGCCTTCAGGCGCTGCAGCAAATCGGTATTGAGGTTGAGCGACTGGGCGCGCGCGGTGGCCGCGGCAAAATTCACCCGACACTCCAGCTTTCCGCGCGTCAGCCTTGCGCTGAACAATTCACGCAGCGCCGGTTCCACGACACGCAATTCCTCACAGACACGAAACTGGAAATCAAGGTAGCGCGAGTTGACGCTTTTCAGTTCGATATGCAGTGCGCCGCGTTCAACATCAAGTGTTCTTGCGGCATAGCCGGTCATGCTATAGATCATGGGAGTCCTGAAGAATTGATGTCAGGCTTGAAGTCGGCTTTACAGTCCACCGCCAAAGCCTGAGAATGATTGAATAACTACATGATAGCTTCGATACCGATGGCGCAACAAGCGAACCATGCACTTCCAGAAGGTTTCCAACTCGATGAATACCGCATTGAGCATCAGCTATCCTTGGGCGGGTTTTCGATCGTCTATCTGGCAACCGACCCGCAGGGCAAGTTTGTCGCCATCAAGGAATATCTGCCAAACAGTCTCGCCTTGCGTGGCGAAGGTGAAATCAAACCGCTGATTAGCGAAGACCACATGCCCACATTCCGCTATGGAATGAAGTGTTTTTTCGAGGAAGGCCGGGCACTGGCCAGGCTTTCCCACCCGAATGTAATCCGCGTGCTGAATTTCTTCCGCGCCAATGACACGGTTTACATGGTCATGGAATACGAGCAAGGGCGCACGCTGCAGGAGTTCATCCAGAAGAACCGGCCGCTGATCACCGAGAATTTCATCCGCAACGTTTTTACCAAGCTGCTCAATGGCCTGCGCGAAGTGCACTCGCACAAGCTGTTGCATCTCGACCTCAAGCCTTCGAATATCTACATGCGCAACGACTACACGCCGGTGCTGATCGATTTTGGTGCCGCGCGGCAGACGCTGGTCAGCGATACGCCGATGCTCAAGCCGATGTACACGCCCGGCTTTGCTTCGCCGGAGCTTTACTGCCAGCGTGAATTGCTCGGTCCCTGGAGCGATATCTACAGCGTTGGCGCTTCAATGTATGCCTGCCTCGCCGCATCGGCGCCGCAAGCCGCTGATGGCCGCCAGGAAAAGGACAAGCTGGTTCCGGCCATGGTGCGCTGGGAGGGGAAATACTCCGATCAATTGCTCGAAACGATTGACTGGTGCATGTGCCTGAATCATTTTTATCGGCCGCAAAGCGTCTTCGCGCTGCAAAAGGTACTCACCGAAAAGGTCATCAAGCCGGAAATCCTTAAAAAGACCTGGCTTGACCAGGTGGTCGGCAAATTCAAGAGAAAGATTGAAGCCAAGTGAAATTCACCATTTATCAGGAAAGCCGTACCGGCAAGCGCGCCAACAACGAAGACCGGCTGGCGCACTGCTATTCGCGTGACGCCTTGCTGATGGTCATTGCCGACGGAATGGGCGGGCACTACTACGGCGAAATAGCAGCGCAATTTGCCGTGCAGGTAATCGTTGAATCGTTTCAGCAGGAAGCCAAGCCGGAAATTCGCGATCCCTTCCTGTTCTTGCAGAAGTCGATGACCAATGCGCATCGCGCGATCCTCGATTTTACCGAGGCGCACAATCTTAAAGATTCTCCGCGCACCACCTGCGTTGCCTGCATCATCCAGGACAACATCGCTTACTGGGCGCATGCCGGCGATTCCCGTCTTTACCTGATGCGCAACGGGAAAGTACACACCCACACACGCGATCACTCTCGCATCCAGTTGCTGCTGGACCAAGGCGTGATCAACGCCGCGCAGGCCGCCGTACATCCGGATCGCAACAAGGTCTATAGCTGTCTTGGCGGCCATCAGGCGCCTGAGATCGAGTTCTCGCGCAAGACACCGCTGGAAGCCGGCGATGTGCTGGCGCTATGCACCGATGGCTTGTGGGGTGTGATGTCGGGCGAGAAAATGGCCGTCGCCTTGAAAACAGAGAATCTGATGCTGGCCGTTCCGATGCTGCTTGGTCAGGCCGATATCCGCGGCGGCCCGAACGCCGATAACCTCTCGATTGTTGTCGTGCGCTGGGAAGACAGCTATTTCGAAGAAGGCGACAGCGTTTCCAGCGCCGTTTCGACTCAGACGATGTCGCCCGAAACGGTGACCACCAAACTTGACGATTTCGGACGCAACCCGCATTACAAGACCGAGCTGACCGAGGACGAAATCGAGCGCGCCATCGATGAAATCCGCTCAACCATCCAGAAATATTCAAAATAGGAATTTCCATGCGCCCCAGCCAACGCCAGCCTTCACAACTACGCACTGTCCGTATTACCCGCAATTTCACCCGCCACGCCGAAGGCTCGGTGCTCATCGAAATGGGCGATACACAGGTGCTGTGCACCGCCAGCGTCGAGGAATCCCTTCCCGGCTTCCTGCGCGGCAAGGGCCAGGGCTGGGTGACGGCCGAATACGGCATGCTGCCGCGTGCAACGCACACGCGCAGCGCCCGCGAGGCGGCCAAAGGCAAGCAGAGTGGCCGGACGCAGGAAATCCAGCGGCTGATCGGCCGTTCGCTGCGCGCCGTGACTGACCTCAAGGCGCTCGGCGAACGCCAGATCACGCTTGATTGCGATGTACTGCAAGCCGATGGCGGTACCCGCTGCGCTTCGATTACCGGTGCCTGGCTGGCTCTCTACGATGCCTGCGAGCATCTGGTTGCCAGCGGCAAACTGGCAGAGAACCCGATTCGCGACCATGTGGCCGCCATTTCGGTCGGCATCTACCAAGGCGAACTGGTCCTTGACCTCGATTACCCCGAGGATTCCGACTGCGACACCGACATGAACGTGGTGATGACCGGCAGCGGTGGCATCGTCGAAATTCAGGGCACGGCCGAGGGCGACCCGTTTACCCGCGCGCAGATGAGCCAACTGGTCGATCTCGCCGAGGCCGGCATCAATGAGCTGGTGATTCGGCAAAAAGCCGCACTGGCTGCACTCGTCACCGCATGAAACTCGTTCTCGCCTCGAATAACGCCAAGAAACTCAAGGAACTTGGCGAGATCCTCACGCCACTTGGCTGGGAACTGATTCCACAAGGGCAACTCGGCGTGCCGGAAACCGAGGAACCGCATTGCACCTTCGTCGAAAACGCACTGGAAAAGGCCCGCCACGCCTCGCGGCTGACTGGCCTGCCGGCGCTTGCCGACGATTCCGGCCTGTGCGTCGATGCCTTTGGCGGCGATCCAGGCGTGCAATCGGCGCGCTATGCCGGCGAACCCAGGTCAGATGCGCGCAATAACGAAAAGCTGCTGGCCGAATTGTCCAGACTCGGTGAGCGCACCGACCGCAACGCCCGTTTCGTCTCGGTGATCGTCTTTGTCCGCCACGCCGACGACCCGCAGCCGATCATCGCCGAAGGCGAGTGGCACGGCGAGATTCTCGCCGCCGAACGTGGCACGGCCGGTTTTGGCTACGACCCGCTGTTCTATATCCGCGAACTCGACCAGACGGCGGCGCAACTCGACGCCGCCGAAAAGAACCTCCGCTCGCATCGCGGACAGGCACTGGCGCAACTGCTTGAGCGCCTGCAAGCACACCATTGATGACTGGCAAGAAGGCTGCTCGCATCATCCCGATCATCGCGCAGGGCAAGGCAGCCAGCCAGGCCGCGGGCAAACTTGAGTTTCGCCATCCGCCCCCGCTGTCGCTCTACGTACATATCCCGTGGTGCGTGCAAAAGTGCCCTTACTGCGATTTCAACTCGCATGAAGTACGAGGCGAGGTCGCGCACGGGGTACGCGACAGCATCCCCGAAGCCGACTACATTGCCGCGCTGATCGCCGACCTTGAATCCGCCTTGCCGCTGGTCTGGGGGCGCAAGGTATCGAGCATCTTCTTCGGCGGTGGTACGCCGAGCCTGCTTTCCGGTCCGGCGCTGGACAAGTTGCTGACGGCCATTCGCACGCTGCTGCCGATCCTGCCCGACGCCGAAGTCACGCTGGAAGCCAATCCCGGAACGGTTGAAAGCGGCAAATTCGCTGCCTTTCGCGACGCTGGCATCAACCGTCTCTCGCTCGGCATCCAGAGCTTCAACCCGAAACACCTCAAGGCGCTGGGCCGAATCCACGACGACCATGAAGCGCGCCGGGCGATCGAGATTGCTGCCACCTACTTCGACAATTTCAATCTCGACCTGATGTACGGGCTGCCGGAACAGACGCTTGAGCAGGCGCTGGAGGATGTGGAAAGTGCGCTGGCTTTTGCGCCACCCCATCTTTCCTGCTACCAACTGACGCTCGAAGCGAATACCGCCTTCGCTGCAGCACCGCCAACGCTTCCCGACCACGACCGTTGTGCCGACATGCAGGACGCCATCGAGGTCAGGCTGGCAGGCGGGGACAATTCGGCAGGCTTCACCCATTATGAAACCTCGGCCTTTGCCCAGCCGGGACGGCAATGCCGGCACAACCTCAATTACTGGAATTTTGGCGACTATCTGGGGATTGGCGCCGGCGCACACGGCAAGTTGACGCTGCACGACCGTGTGTTGCGCCAGATGCGCTGGAAACAGCCAAAACAGTATCTGGCCAAGATCGCAGAATCCAAACCGATTCAGGATGAATTTTCGGTGGGAATCCCCGATCTCCCCTTTGAATTCATGATGAACGCACTGCGTCTCAATCAGGGATTCGATGCGCAACTCTTCGAAGCGCGCACCTCGTTACCGCTGATCAACATCGAGAACGAATTGCGACGGGCAGAACGGGAAGGCCTGATCGAACGTCACCAGCAGCGCATCGCGCCAACCAACCACGGGCGACACTTCCTCAATCGACTGCTGGAGATTTTCCTCGTCGAATCCGGCTGAGCACATGCCTGCGGCCCCGTAGATAGGCCTTCTACGGATTGAATGCCTGAAGAGTGGCGTATTCATTGGCTCTGCGGCACTCATCATTGAAGAACGCCTATTGGAGCGGCTTTCGGCGACAGTACTTGATACCGCTTACTGTTTCAGTGATTCGACAGCCTCGTAGAGCTGCTGGCGCAGATCATTGGCCGGCCGCCCTTCGGCCTCTGCCAGCCGTATCTGGCGCATCAGTTCGGCAATGCGGGCTTGCGTGGCGCGCTGGTTGACCGGCGTAACCGTGATAGAAGGGGTTTTGGTGGCCGCTTTTGCGGCAACGGGCAGGTTGGCGGTCTTGCCATCGACCATCACCTGCGCCCGCTCGGCGCCAGGATTCCTGCGGCTACCTGTAATCACGATCGTCTTCGGCATATAAGGTAGCGGCATCGCGCGGCGTGCGCTCTTCTGTTGCACGGCGTTGCGCCGGAAGGCGTTGACCGCGTCCAGCAATTGCTTGTGCAACGCTTCGCTTGGTTTCCCTTCGGCTTCAGCCTCGCGGATTTTTCTCAGCAGTTCCTCGATTTCGCTCGGCGCCGATGCCGAGCGACTGGCCTCGCCGAAACTTTCCTTCGGCGCCTTGACCGCAATCTCGAATTCCTCGGGCGACGAAATCATTTTGCCGAGCCGGTAGTGGTCATAACGCATGGCCATGGTCAGCGCGTTATCACCCCAGTCGTTTTTCGATTTTGTGTCGGCGCCCGACTCAAGCAACACCTTGGTCAAATCTTCGCGGCCTTCGCGCGCGGCAAGAATGAGCGGCGTCGAACCGTTGGGCGAACGGGCATTGACCTCGGCGCCGCGCTCGATCAGGTACTTGGCAAGCTCCTGATGTCCGTTGAACACGGCGTAATGCAGCGCTCCCCAGTAGTTTCCCTCGCGGTTGAGCGCTGCACCGCGCTCGAGCAGCCATTTGACAGCCTCCAGGTGCCCGTTCCAGGCCGCCAGTTGCAGCGGCTGTTCTCCATTCCGGTTGGCCCGCCGGGTATTGGCGCCGCGCTCGATGAAAAGCGCCATCATCTCGATGTTTCCATACCAGGCAGCGATCATCAGCCCGGAGCCGATCTGGTTGCTCTGGAACTCGGGGTCAAGCCCCTCGTCCAGCCAACTCTTGACCTTGTTGATATCGCCGCGCTCAACCGCCCAGCCGAAGGTAATGGGATCAGGCAGCGCGGCCCATGCCGTTCCGGCCAACAGGCACAGTACAAAAAATAAGGCCCTGCTCTTTCTGGTAATCAACTGCATCGAAAACTTCCTCCACCGTCGGCACGTCACACGCCATGTTACGCCGAGTTTTGTTGCACAATACCGGGCTAATGTCGCCCCGTCTCATCCTCGCCCTTGCGCTTTCGCTCGCCCTGCACGGCGGCTTGTTCCTTCCGGATATCCTGAAGCGTCTTTCTGTTGCCCCGCCCCCGCCGGCGCTGCAAGCCACGCTGCGCCTGCCGCCGATGGTGCCGGATGTCCCCTTCGAGCCCTTGCTCAAGAATACAATCGATACCGAAGAAGCGCCTCAAGTCGCTGAACCGCAGCCACCAAGTCCGGTTACGCCGCAGCCGAAGCCGAAGACCGCAGCGAAGCGCGAGGTTCAGGTCGCCCAGAGAAAACTCTCGAAGCACCTGTTCTATCCGCCCGAGGCTGTCGCACGCGGCCTCGAAGGCGAAGTGCGGCTGATCCTCAAACTGTCCGCCGACGGCTCGGTCGACGATGTCAATATCGCCGCCAGCAGTGGCTACCCGATCCTCGACAACGCTGCCATCAAGGCCGCTTACGCGATGGGAAAACTCACCGGGGCTACCTCGCGCGAACTGATCCTGCCAGTCATTTTCCGCCTGGAGTAAAACTACCGGCGCCGGAACACCACGTCCCAGACGCCATGGCCCAGCCGCAAGCCGCGCTGTTCGAATTTGGTCAGCGGGCGATATTCGGGGCGCGGCGCAAAATCCGGCGCTGTATTTTTCAGCAAGGGTTCGGCCGAAAGCACCTCCAGCATCTGCCGGGCGTACTCCTCCCAGTCCGTGGCGCAATGGATGTAGCCACCGGGCTTGAGCCGGCTGGCGAGCAGCGCAACGAGCGGCGGCTGGATCAGGCGCCGCTTGTGATGCCGCTTTTTCGGCCACGGGTCGGGGAAGAAGATATGGGCGCCGGACAGGATGCCGGGCTGGATCATCTCGCGCAGGACATCCACCGCGTCGTGCTGAACAATGCGCAGATTGGTCAGCCCGCCTTCAGCAACCAGCTTGCACAGGCTGCCGACGCCCGGCGTATGCACTTCAATGCCGAGGTAGTCGTTCTGCGGGTTGGCAGCAGCGATCGTCGCCGATGTTTCGCCCATGCCGAAGCCGATTTCGAGAATCTTCGGGGCCACCTCGGCACAACGGCCAAACACCGTATCCAGATTATGCGGTGCCGGTACGTAAGGCACGCCGATCTCGGCCATCATCCCCTCGAAGTAGCGCAACTGGGCATTCGAAACGCGGCCCTGACGCAATACGTAGCTACGGATATGCCGACGCGGGTGGTCAGTCTCGCCCACCGTATCGATGTTTTCCAACGCCTCGGCCACGGCTAGGAACCGATCAAGCCGGTGGTCGGTGACGAAGGATCGGCCGAGTAGTACTTGCGTGCCATGCGGCCGGCAAGGAAGGCTTCACGCCCGGCTTCGACGGCCTTCTTCATGGCGCTGCCCATCAGCACGGGGTTCCGGGCATGCGCGATGGCGCTATTCATCAGCACCCCGTCGCAGCCGAGTTCCATGGCGATGGCCGCATCCGAGGCGGTGCCGACGCCGGCATCGACCAGCACCGGCACCTTGGCGTTGTCGATGATCAGGCGCAGGTTCCACGGGTTCACAATGCCCATCCCGGAACCGATCAGCGAGGCCAGCGGCATGACCGCGACGCAACCGATTTCCTCAAGCATCCTGGCCTGGATCGGGTCGTCGGCACAGTACACCATCACGTCGAAACCGTCCTTGACCAGCGTTGCCGCCGCCTTCAGCGTTTCCGGCATGTTCGGGAACAGGTTGGTCGGATCGCCCAGCACTTCCAGCTTGCACAGGGCATGGCCGTCAAGCAGTTCTCGTCCCAGGCGCAGGGTACGCACCGCATCCTCGGCCGTATAGCAGCCGGCCGTATTCGGCAGAATGGTGAATTCCGAGGTCGGCAAGGCATCCAGCAGGTTAGGTTCGCCGGGATTCTGGCCAATGTTCACGCGGCGAATGGCCACCGTGATGATCTCGGCGCCCGAGGCATCGATCGCCGCGCGCGTTTCGGCAAAATCCTTGTACTTGCCGGTGCCGACCAGAAGCCGCGAACGGTAGGTCTTGCCGGCAATCGTCAGGCGGTGGACGAGTGAATTCATTGGGATTTCCTCAGAGTGCTGCAGGAGTGGCCGGATCAGCCGCCGCCAACGGCGACAACGATTTCAATACGGTCAGCATTGGCCAGCGTGACTGCGGCGTGACGGCCACGCGGGACGATTTCGCCATTGCGCTCGACGGCGATGCGCTTGCCGGCATAGCCGAGCGCCTCGACCAGTGCAGCGACCGTCAGGAGCGCGGAGAATTGGCGGGGTTCGCCATTGATTATAAGTTCCATGGGAGAAGGATTTTATCACGCTGCCCAACCGCCCGCCTTCCCGAACCTTAAAACCTCAGTCTATCCACGAAAATCACGAAAGACACGAACAAAATCAAGAGCTTGATGTGTTTTCTCTATTCACCTTTTGGGTGGCGATCTTAAGCTTATTAGCTCCTTGATTCTTTTCGTGCTTTTGGTGTTTTTCGTGGACGAACTGCTTTGTCCAGGTTGATGCGCCAGCAAGCAAAGCCTGAAATTGATGCCGGCAGGCATCACTCCTGGTCTTCGCTGCGCCGTCCGAGGTTCAAACCTAGCTGCTTCAACTTGCGATAAAGATGGGTGCGCTCAAGGCCGGTTTTATCGGCGACTCGCGTCATGTTGCCGCGTTCGCATTTCAGGTGATGTTCAAAGTAAAGCCGCTCGAAGGCCTCACGGGCGTCGCGCAAAGGCTGGTTGAACATGGGAAGCGCCGGTGCTGGTCTGGGCGCATCGCTGGCCTCGCGCAGCAGAATACCGTCCACGTCATCGACCGATATCTCGTCTTCAAGCGCCGACAAGGCGAGATTCTTGACCGTCGCCAGCAACTCGACCCATTCACCCGGCCAATGGTGCAGGCGCAGGGCGTTCAGGGCCGCACTCGAAAACTGTCGCGACGGCACTTCATTGCGCTCGACAAGGTGCGTCAGCACTAGCGAGGCGATTTCCGGCACGTCGCCGGTATGCCCGGAAAGCAATGGCAAAGCCACCCATACCTCGCCCAGACGCGCCACCAGAAGGGGGTCCCATCCGGTTTCGCCGAGCGCCGAAAGAGGGCGGTTGGAAGCGGCAACCAGTTGCAGGTTGTACTTTTCGAGCCGCTCCAGCGCATAAACAAGATTCTTCTGTTGCAATTTGCCGAGCAACATCAGGTCGGCGATGAAGAGGATGCCGCCGGCTGCCTTTTCGAGCATTTCCTGCGTCAAGGGTGCGCTCGATGTGGACAGGTCGAGCCATGGCGTCTTCGGTGTTTGCAGGGTCCGTGCACAGATTTCGGCAATGCTGCCGGATGCGCTCTTGAGGAACAGCACGGGTGTTTTGGCTGCGGCCTGTTCCAGCCTTTTCTTGAGGTCCTTGAGCAGCGGCGAACGGGCAAAAGCGTCGAGCGTGAGCGGAGGCTTTGGCGGCGAGACCTCGTGTTTGAGCGCTTTCTTGACCGTGGCCAAGAGCTTTTGCAGGGCAATCGGCTTTTCGAGAAAGTCGATTGCGCCGACACGCGTCGCCTCGACTGCCGAATCGATTGTTCCATGGCCTGACATCATGACCACCGGCATTGTCAGCAAACCGGCGGTTGACCACTCCTTGAGCAGAGAGATTCCGTCGGTATCCGGCATCCAGATGTCGAGCAGGACAAGATCCGGACGTTTCTCGCTGCGACTCTTGCGCGCGGCGGCCGCATTTTCGGCAAGCAGGACGGTATGCCCTTCGTCAGCAAGAATTTCGGAGAGCAGTTCGCGGATGCCCATTTCGTCGTCGACAACCAGTATTTGCGCCATGTTCAGCTCTCAAAACAATAAGGTCGCGCCAGCGACTCGCGAATCTCCCCTCGCCCTCGGGGAGAGGGGCAGGGGGTGAGGGAAACGGGCTGATCAGCATCGATCATAATCTGCAGTGGTGGCGAAGCCATGCCCGTCAGTTGTTTCTGAAATACTTGGATCAAGCGCCAGCACATGGGCCAAAGGTAGCCGAATGCTGACCTCGGCGCCAACCGGCTGCCGGTTGTTTATCCTGATGCGACCCTGATGTTCATCGACAATCTTCTTGACGATGGCCAGACCGAGGCCTGTGCCGCGCACCTTGGTGGTGACGTAAGGCTCAAAAACGCGCGCCATCATTTCAGGCGGAAAGCCTGGGCCACAATCGGTCACGACCAGTTCTGCCATGCCGTCGATGCAGCGAGTAATAATGCCGATCTGCGCTTGGTCGGCGCCTTCCTGCGCGTCCTCGGCGTTGCGCAGCAGATTGTGGATGATCTGCCGCAACTGGCTCGCATCGCCCCACACGGCGGGCAATTCGGGGGCAAACTCAGCCTTGATGCGGGCCTGAGAGGTTTCATACAGGCCGAGCACCTCGCCAATCAGGGCATTAAGATCAAGCTTGGCCAACTCGGGCGCCGGCATGCGGGCATAGTCCGAAAATTCGTTGACCATGCGTTTCATCGCCTGCACCTGATTGATGATCATCTGCGTCGAGCGGTTGAGCATTTCGCCGTCGTTACCGCTCAATTTGTCGGCCAGCTTGATCTGCATCCGTTCCGCCGAAAGCTGGATCGGCGTCAGCGGGTTCTTGATTTCATGCGCCAGGCGCCGCGCCACCTCGCCCCAGGCGGCACTGCGCTGGGCCGCCACCAGACGCGTAACATCGTCGAACACCACGACATAGCCGCCATTCGTTCCCTCCGGCAATTGCGTGCCACGTACCAACAGGAGTTGCGGCAAACCGCCGGGGCGATCGAGTTCGATCTGTGTCTGCCATTCCTTGCTTCCATGTTCGGCGAAGGCATCGCGAATCGCCCGCCCGAAGACCTGCTCGCGCGGCCAGGCGTCGATCGTCTCGGCCAGCAGGCCGGTGAATTCATCCTCAAGAATGCTCTGCGCGCCGGCATTGACCGTGCGCAGCATGAAGCGACGATCGAAGACGAGTACGCCAGCCGATAAATTGGCCAGGATCGATTCAAGGTAGGCACGCGCCGATTCGACTTCGGCGCGATGGCGCTCGGTTTCATGTCGCGCGTCGGAGAGTTGGCGCGTCATCTGGTTGAACGACTGCGTCAATACGCCGAGCTCGTCACGGCTGTAGATCGCCTGGCGCGGGGTAAAGTCACCGGCGGCCACGGCCTGCGTTCCCTCGGCAAGAATCGAGAGCGGTGCCGAAAGTCGGCGGGCCAGCACAAAAGCCATGGCGATGGCGGTAAACAGGGCGAGCAGCACGGTCAGGGTCAGTGTCATGGCATAGATGCGCGTCAGTCCCTCACGGCCCAGCGAGAGTTCCTGATAGTCGCGATAGACCTCCTGCACGCGATCGGCGTTCAGCGCAAGGCTGCTCGGTACAGGCTGGATCAGTTGCAGGATGCGCGTTTCCATGCCCAGACCAACAGGTGAAACCGGTACCAGAACATGTAGCATCAGATCCTTGCCACCGGTACTTTCGATTTCGCGATAGCCCCGTCCGACCCGGGCCTGACGCAATTGTTCGAGCGCTGGCTGCGCCGGCATCAAGGTGCCCAGATCGCTGGTTGCCGTGGCCAGCAACTGGCCGCTGGTGGTGAACAGGGCGACGAACTGCACGCCGGTCTGCTCGCGCAGGCGGCTGAGCGCCAGGCGGCGCTGGGCTTCCGACTGGTCTCCCAGATCGAGGGCCATGGCCCGTCCTTTTGTTACCAGATCGTCGAGCAGCGAATCGAGCACGCTACGCCCCAGATTGAGTCCGGATTCCAGCGCCTTTTCGACGCGTACGTCGAACCAGGTTTCAATGCTCTTGGTGACAAACTGCACCGATACCGCGTAAATCAGCACCCCAGGGAGGACAGCCATCAGGCCGAACATCAGCATCAGCCGCAGCTTGAGCCGCGAGCCGAAGACCTTGGCCTGATGCTCGCGCCACAGATCGCGCACCTGCCAAACGATCAGGGCAAAAAGCGACAAGGCAACAACCGCATTCA
This sequence comes from Propionivibrio sp., assembly GCF_049316945.1. GTDB lineage: Bacteria > Pseudomonadota > Gammaproteobacteria > Burkholderiales > Rhodocyclaceae > Propionivibrio. Next base: position 36,222 of record NZ_JBMOJE010000025.1, read on the forward strand.
GGCCGAGCAACCAGGGGTAATTGCTGGCAAACAATGCCGTATTGGCGCTGGCCGATGCGAGCAGAAAGAGCAGGATGCCGCCAAACGAGGCCGCCGCGATGATCAGGTATCTCATTTACCCTCACCTGTCGCGGGTGCTGAGGGTGTTGTGGGCGCAGTGGAACCGGCAGGCACCGGCGGGGCTGACGGTGAGGTCGGGACTCCTGCCGCTGGGGTAGATTCGGTCGATGGCATCGGCGAGAAACTCCAGCGCAGCCAATCGGATGACAGATTCCACTCCTTGTTGGCCAGCGCGCTAACCTGAAAGGTCTTGGCCATCTGGGTCAGATCCAGACGCATGCGCAAGCCGGCGAGGTAGGTCTGGTCGGCTTTGATCTCGCCCTTCTCAAGCACCTGCCAATGGCGCAAACGGGACATCACGTGCAACGCGTCATCCAGTGTAGTGAAGCTCTGGTGCAAGGCGCCCGTCGACAATCGATACTGGCGTGTGAGGGCGTGATAGGAAAGCTGAAAGGTTTTATTGCGCCGAATGACCTGTTCGTCGAACCAGTACCACCGTGACCGGGTCAGCTCGAAATCGACGGCAAAGAAGAGTACGACCCCCTTGTTGACGACCTCTTCAAGGCGCGAATTGAAGTTGATGTTGAAGTCGGCGGCCAAGGTATAGCCGTCTTCGTTGGCCTCAAGCTGCGGGTTGCGGACGCTGATCTCCGTTGCCTGCGCGCCTTGCGCGGCAAGCAGCAAAACGACGCTGCAAAAAAACGATCTAAACAGGTTTTTGCAGCAACGCATAATAGAAACCGTCGTTGTCGTCCTGAGGCAACAATTGTTCCTCAGCCAGGCGCTTTACGCCGGACTGGCGAACGAGGAAGGCGTCAATCTGCGCGGCATTCTCTTCCGGAAACACCGAGCAGGTCGCATACAACAGTTTTCCGCCAGGCTTGAGCAATAGCCAAAGCGCATCAAGAATGGCCGCCTGGGTATGGACAAAGCGCCGGATATCGCTTTCTCGGCGCAGGTGCTTGATGTCCGGATGACGGCGCACGACGCCGGATGCCGAGCAGGGCACGTCAGCCAGAATGGCGTCGAACGGCCGACCGTCCCACCAGCGTTCGGCCTCGTTGCAATCGGCGACCTTTACCGTCGCCTGCAAGCCGAGTCGTTGCAGGTTCTCTTCGATACGTTTTGTCCGGCTGGCATCGATATCCAGCGCCAGCAGATCAAGATCGGCCGCTTCGAGCAGATGGGCGGTTTTTCCGCCGGGAGCGGCACAGGCGTCGAGCACGCGAGCCCCCGGCGCCGGCGCCAGCAGTTCGGCAGCGCGTTGCGCCCCGGCATCCTGTACTGAAACATAACCATCGAAGAAACCTGGCAAGGCTTCAACCGATACCGGCTTTTGCAGGATCAAGCCTTGGCCGCCAACCGGTCTCGCCGAAAGGCCGGCTGCTTTGAGTTTTGTAGCATAGTCAGCGACCGTTCCAAGGCGCTGATTGACGCGCAGGGTCATCGGTGGCGGGCTATTGCCGGCAGCGACAATCGACTGCCAGTTCTCGCGGTAAGCACGCCGCAAGCGAGTCAGCCACCAGCGTGGATGCCGGTAATTCGCTTCTTCATCGGCCGCCATCGCTGCCAGCAGCGATTCGCGCTGCCGCAGATAATTTCGCAGCACACCATTGACCAATCCCTTGAAGGCGCCGCCGGCTATCTCTCCGGCCGCAACAACCGCCTGATCGACGACCATCGCCGCTGAATCGGGACGCGTCTCCAGACGATAAAGCGCGCCCTGCAACAGCGCCTGCGTTTCAGGGTGGGTCGAGGGCTTGGACATCAAGCGCCCAAGAATGAATTCACCCTGGCCGTAACGACGCAATACGCCGTAAGCCACATCCTGTGCCGCGGCACGCGCGACTGGCGGCTCCTTGGCGAGAACCAGCAAGGCTTCGCTCAAGCTTTTTCCTTCGTAAACCGACGCCAGAATACGAGCGGCCAGCAGCAGACTCCAGCCCATCGAATCGGGCGCCAGCGACGTTAAAGGAAGAGAAGCAGGAAGAGAAGCAGGAAGAGAAGCAGGAAGAGAAGCCGCAGCGGCGACCGAGGTCGATTTGCGCACCCGGACAATGCGCGACGCGTGAGGATTGGGTGGCGATGAAGATGATGAAGACAAGGCAGCGTTTCTCGGTAATCGTATGTTGATCGAGTCTAGCATGATGATGATAATTTCGGCTTGCAGCGATGCGCTTGTGCGGATCTTAGGCAATCGCCCTGAGCCTGGTCACACCTGAATACGAAGAGCAGGCGCAGAGGCCGTCAATAGTGACTTCCGGCACACGATGCTTCGAGAGCCGCATGGACATTGGCTGTCATGGCATGGCTGCTCGAGATGGCCGTGTTGCTTGCCTGGCAGGCCGGTTGTCGAATCTATGTCCCTCTCGTGCAGGCACTGACATAATGCGTGTATGAGCACTCCTTCCCTCAAACGCTACGCGTGGCTTTCGATCAGTGCCGCTTTGGCCACCATTCTGCTCAAGGGTGTGGCCTGGTGGATGACGGGATCAGTCGGCCTGCTTTCCGATGCGCTCGAATCGGTCGTCAATCTCGCCGGAGCAATGATGGCTCTGGCCATGATAACCATCGCCGAACAGCCGGCAGACGATCATCACACCTATGGTCACGGCAAGGCCGAATATTTTTCCGGCGGTTTCGAGGGGCTGCTGATTTTACTCGCCGCAGTAGGCATCGGCGTTGCCGCCATTGAGCGACTGCTGCATCCGCAACCGCTGGAACAGTTGGGCATCGGTCTTGCGGTTTCAGTGGTTGCCTCGATCGTCAATTTGTTGACCGCCCGCATCCTGCTCGCCGCCGGACTCAAGAACCGATCCTTGACGCTGGAGGCCGACGCCCGTCACCTGATGACCGACGTGTGGACTTCGGTTGGCGTCATCGCCGGGGTCTCTGCCGTGGCACTGACCGGCTGGCTGTGGCTCGATCCGGTACTGGCATTGCTGGTGGCGGCCAATATCGTGTGGACCGGATGGAAGCTTCTTTACCGCTCAACTCAGGGCTTGATGGATGTTGCCTTGCCGCCCAAAGAGCATGCTCTGGTAGTGGCTGTCCTGACGCGTTATCGCGCGATCGGAATTGACTATCATGCCCTGCGTACCCGCGAGTCAGGGGCGCGCCGCTTCGTCGAACTGCACGTTCTGATGCCCGGCGAGTGGACGATCCAGCAAGGCCACGATCTGGCTGAGCGGCTGGAATGCGACATTCGCAACACGCTGCCGCATACGACGGTATTCACGCATCTGGAGCCCTTGGACGACCCGGCGTCACTTGAGGATATCGCGCTTGACAGGTAACCGAACTTCATCACTTGTAGCCCGCTACCGGCTCTTGCTGCCGGCTTTGGCGCTGATGCTGCTCCTGCCCCTGCCGGCATTGGCCTGGAACGCCGCCGGACATCGCCTGGTAGCCAGCATTGCCTGGGATCAGCTTGATGAACACACCCGCTCCGAGCTTTCGCAACTGCTGCGGTCGCACCCGGATTATGCGCGCTGGCTCAGGAGAACAGGAGATGACCAGACCGGCCGGGGCGCTTTCATCGAGGCCTCGACCTGGCCCGACGATATCCGCAAGGACACGCGCTTCTACAGCGCCGGCATCGATAATCCGACAGCAACGCTGCCCGGCTTCCCCGACATGGAACGACGCCGCGACTGGCACTACTTGAATCGTCCGCTTGACGATGCGCTCGGGAATCAAACGGTCTCTGGGCTGCTCGACAAGCAGCTCGTGGCGCTGGCAAAAATCATCGGCTCCACCAGCGCGCCACAAATCGAGCGCGTCTATGCCTTGCCCTGGCTCATCCACCTGATCGGCGATGCCCATCAACCCCTGCACACCAGCATCCGGCTCGACGCCGACGGCAAGTGGGACAAGCTCGGCAGCGGAATGACGGTGATCAACCCGTTCAATTCGCGCAAAAGCTCATCAACGCTGCATACCTTCTGGGACGATCTGCCTGGCCCTCCCTGGTTGCGTGGAGAACGTCTCACAGCAGCGAGCCAGGCGTTGATCGCTTCCTATCCGCATCCGGCGCATTCAACGTCCGGGCAGTGGATTAACGAAAGCTGGCGGATAGCAAGGAAAAGTGCCTATCCGCCCGGCGCCGAAAACGTCCCTACCATTAGTGAAGAATTCTACGAAAACGCCAGGAAAATCGCCAACCAGCGAATAGCAGAAGCCGGTTACCGACTCGCCGATCTGCTGCGCGAACTGTTAAGTACGAAGTTGAAACGGTGATGCACGATCAGCGCGATATGTTACGCATGGCACGCAGACGCGCGACCCGTTCCTCGGTGGCCGGATGGGTACTGAACAGGCCGGCGATGCCGCCACCGGACAAGGGGTTCATGATCATCATCTGCGCCGTGGCCGGATGTTCATCGGCCACCGGCATGGGAATCCCGCGTGCGTAGGCATCAATCTTGGCCAGCGCGTCGGCCAGCGCCTGCGGATCGCCGCAAATCTCCGCACCGCCACGATCCGCTTCGAATTCACGGGCGCGCGAGATAGCCATCTGGATCAGCGAAGCGGCAAGCGGCGCCAAGAGGGCGACGGCAATGCTGGCAATCGGATTGCTACGCCCTTCCGAATCCCGGCCGCCAAAGATCATCGCGAAATTGGCCAGCGCCGAGATTGCACCGGCCATGGTCGCCGAAATGGTCGAAATCAGGATGTCGCGGTGGCGGACGTGCGCCAGTTCATGCGCCATCACGCCCCTGATCTCGCGCGCCGAAAGCAGGTTAAGAATCCCCGTGGTTGCCGCAACCGCTGCGTTGTCCGGATTGCGCCCGGTGGCAAAGGCATTGGGCTGCGGTTCGTCGATCAGATAAACGCGCGGCATGGGCAACCCGGCGCGCTGCGCCAGATCACGGACCATGGTGTAAAACTGCGGTGCCGAGGCTTCGTCGACCTCACGTGCGTTGTACATTTTCAGCACCATGGTGTCCGAGAACCAGTAGGCGAAGAGGTTCATCGCACCGCCGAACAGCAGCGCCATCACCATGCCCGTCGCGCCGCCGAGATAGCCGCCGATGACGCCGAACAGCGCCATGATCGCCGCCATCAGGATGGATGTTTTCAACCAGTTGCCAAGCATCGTCGTGATCTCCTTGTTGGTCAGAATTCAGGCGGAATAACCGCCGCTTTGGCCATTAGATTGGGAGATAACGGAAAAATTCAATACGGAAGATCGAAGGACGATCCTGGCCTTACGGGCGTTCCGGCAAGAAACTGCGCGACTGGAAGTCGCTTGCCCCCGGCTTTTTGCAACTCGGTCAGTCGTAGCGCGCCTTCGCCACAAGTGACTACGATGCCATGCTTGTCGGCTGCAACAACGGAACCCGATGCGCCTGTCGCGGCCACCGCTTCGGCCTGCCACACCTTGATCAGGCTGCCTTGCAGACTGGCTGTGGCACCGGGAAACGGATTGAAGGCTCTGACCTGCCTGGCCAACTGGACGGCTGGCAAACGCCAGTCGAGCGGCGCTTCTGCTTTGTCGATCTTGGCGGCATAGGTCACCCCGAACTCCGGCTGTGGGTGGAACGGCAAGGGCAGTTTCCCAAGTACCTCGACGATAAGGCGAGCGCCAAGTACGGCGAGCTTGTCGTGCAATGTAGCCGCCGTGTCGTCAGCATTAATCGGCAAGCTTTCCGAATGCAGTACCGGCCCGGTATCCAGCCCAGCCTCCATTTTCATGATGCAAACGCCGGTATCAGCATCACCGGCGAGAAGCGCCCGCTGAATCGGCGCCGCGCCGCGCCAGCGCGGCAGCAGTGAGGCATGGATATTGATACCGCCGAAGCGCGGCATGTCGAGTACCGCCTGCGGCAGGATCAGTCCATAAGCAGCAACAATCAAGGCCTCGGCATTGACGGCTCGTATACGTTCCTGCGCGGCCGTATCCCTCAGTGTCGGTGGCTGAAAAACCTCGATTCCGGAGGCCAGCGCCAATTCCTTGACCGGCGACGCACGAAGCGCCATGCCCCGGCCTGAAGGCCTATCCGGCTGAGTAAGCACTAACTCCACGTGATGCCCAGCGGCCAGAATGGCACGCAAGGCCAATGCCGAAAACTCCGGCGTTCCGGCAAAAACCAGCTTCATGCGGTAATCCGTGACTGCTTGACCAGCTTGGCTTTTATACGCATCTGTTTCAGCAGTGAGAGATGCTCGACAAAAACCTTGCCTTCAAGGTGGTCTATTTCATGTTGCAGGCAAACCGCCAGCAAGCCATCGGCGGAAATTTTTTGCGCCTTGCCATCCGGATCAAGATAGCGAACGACAACACGCTCCGCTCGCTCAACCTTGTCGTAGATGCCAGGCACCGAGAGACAACCTTCCTCACAGACCTGAACACCCTCGCTCTCGACAAGTTCGGGATTGATCAAGACCAGCAGATGATCGCGGGTTTCGGAGGCATCAATGACGATCACCCGCTTGTGTACATCGACCTGTGTCGCGGCCAGTCCGATGCCCGGCGCTTCGTACATCGTCTCGGCCATGTCACGTGCCAGACACCGGATGCTGTCGTCAATCATTTCAACCGGAGCGGCGACAGTTTTCAGACGCGGATCAGGGAAACGGAGTATTGGTAGTAGTGGCATAAAAAGCTTGATCGAAGTAGTAATTACGTGCAGAATCCGATGCAACGTCTTGAAAAACGGCGCAATATTTGCGCATTGTATGCGATGTCTGTGGCTGAGAGTGCGGTGAGGATACGGCTTAAAACATGGCTCAAGAAATCACCAGAACCCAAGGTTTAGCATCCACAGAGGTTGCCGACCGTTCGCATGAGGATAACACGATGATCCGCATTATATCCGCGCTAGTTCTGGCTATGGCCGTGACACTTTGCAGCGCTGTCGAACAACCGCTCCAACTGGCTGATAACGCACCGGATCGGCACATTGTCGTACCGGGCGACACCCTCTGGGGAATATCCGCCCAGTTTCTCAAGGAACCTTGGCGCTGGCCGGAAATCTGGCGCATGAACCGGGAACAGATCAAAAATCCCAACCGTATTTACCCTGGCGATGTGATCGTACTTGATCGCGATGCCAGCGGCAATCCGCTGTTGCGCGTTCAAAACGCGAAGTTGCGGCCCCAGATATATTCCGAACAGATTAGTCAGGCGATTCCACCGATTCCGCCCAACGTCATCGAACCTTTCCTTTCCGCACCACTCGTTGTCGAAGTGAATGGCTTGGACAACGCGGCCCGTATCATCGCGACTCAGCAGGATAGGGTTTTTCTTGGCAACGGCGATCTCGCGTATGTTGACAACGCCGATCCTGCCAAACAACAGTGGCAGGTCTATCGCAACGGCAAGCCGTTACTTGACCCGGCTTACCCCGATCAAAACCCGTCTAATCCCAAGTATATTCTCGGTTACGAAGCTTTTTATCTGGGCACGGCAACACAGGTCAAGCCTGGCAGCCCGGCCACTTTTGAAATACTGAGCGCCAAGCAGGAAATCGGTCGCGGTGACCGACTGGTCCCGGCAGTCAGCCCTCCATTGGTAGCCTACATTCCACACAAGCCTGATTTCTTGATCGATGGCCGCATCATTTCGATCTATGGTGGTGTCGGATCGGCCGGACGTGGCTCGATCGTTTCACTGAATCGGGGCGGCAAGGACGGTCTCGAAATCGGGCATATTCTGGCACTCGAACGTAATCGGACAGTTGTTGAGCGTAACGAAGAGGATCACAAGGTAAACGTGCAGATTCCCTCCGAGCGTACCGGGTTGCTTTTCGTGTTCCGCACCTTTGACCGTATTTCCTATGCCCTGGTCGTTCAATCCGAGGGCACGGTTGATATCAACGATTTCGTCCGCACGCCCTGAGCTATGACTGAGGGCGAGTCGCTATCCAACTGGTTACGACTGACGCTCACTCCTGGAATTGGCGGTGAAACGCAGCGCAAACTGCTCGCCGCCTTCGGTCTTCCCGAAGCGGTCTTTTCTGCCGGTCGCAGCGCGGTGCGTGGAGTCATCGGCGACAAGGCGGCCAGCCTCCTGCTCGATACCAATAATGAAACCGTCGTTTCGGCGGCCTGTGCGTGGTCGAATGAAGCTGATCAGCACATCATCACGCTGGCCGATCCTGAGTACCCTCAGGCGCTGCTGGAAATTCCAGATCCGCCAACCGTGCTCTATGTGCGAGGCCGCATCGAACCGCTCAACCGTCCGGCGCTGGCCATCGTAGGCAGTCGAAATCCAACACCTCAAGGCATTCAGAACGCCGAACGTTTTGCCGCGACCTTCGCGGAAGCAGGTTTGGTGATCGCCAGCGGTCTGGCCCTTGGCATTGACGCCGCAGCGCATCGCGGTGCATTGTCCGTTACCGGCGACACCATCGCTTTTATCGGAACCGGCATCGATCGCATATACCCGGCACGAAACCGTGAACTGGCTCTGGAAATCGGCACTAGAGGAACCATCGTTTCCGAATTCCCGATTGGCACACCGGTCACTGCCGCCAACTTTCCTCGACGAAACCGGCTTATCTCCGGTATTGCGCGCGGCGTGCTGGTCGTTGAGGCGGCAATCGTCAGCGGCTCGCTGATTACTGCTCGTCTCGCTGGCGAGCAGGGTCGCGAGGTCTTTGCCATTCCTGGTTCGATACACTCGCCACAGTCGCGAGGCTGTCACAAGCTCATCAAGCAGGGTGCCAAACTGGTTGAAACTGCACAGGACGTTCTTGAGGAACTGCGCTGGAGCACTCCGTCGACGGTCAATGCTGCAAAGGAGAGTGGCGACGATGTTGCAGCTGATGAACTGCTTTCATTGATGGGCTATGATATTTGCGGACTGGACGAGCTTGCCGGAAGTAGTGGCTTGACGGCCGAGTCGCTTTGCGTGAAGCTGTTGCATTTGGAACTTGATGGTCGAGTTGCCAGTTTGCCTGGAGGCCGCTACCAGCGGCTTCGGCAAGCCTGAAATAAAATAATCTCATGATCGATATCCTCGTCTACCTATTCGAAAACTATTCTGATTTTTCCTCACACCCGAAACCTAACGCACTGGCTCGCAAGCTGAGTGCTGTTGGTTTCGAGAAGGGGGATATCTCGGAAGCCATCGTCTGGCTGGCTGGTCTAAAGAGCGCCAGAGTCGCTGAATTTTCCACCGACCACCGTTCGCTACGTATCTACCTCGATGAGGAACAGCAAAAGCTTGGTACGGATTGCCTGAGTTTTATTTTCTTTCTCGAAGCGGCTGGGGTTATCACACCCGCGTTGCGAGAGTTGGTCGTAGAACGCGGATTGATGCTGGAGGATGATCCGGTTCCGCTGGCCAAATTCAAGATCATTGTTTTAATGGTGCTGTGGAGCCGGGAACAGGATCTTGAACCCTTGATTGTCGAGGAATTGCTCTACGATGCCGACCCGGAACTGCTGCACTGAGCCCTTCAACTACTGTCGGAATTAACCCTCACCGGCCTACGCCTCGCTGGTCTCGATTTGCTACTGACAGCCGTTGCTTGCCAAGCGCAGCATTGTGCTTTTATTATGCCCTGCACCGTGGCGCAGTCCAACCATTCCCTAATCATCTAATTTCTCCGCCTAACTGGCACAAAAAACTCCATGAGTAAGAAGCTGATCATTGCCGAGAAACCTTCCGTCGCCGCTGATATCGCACGCGCATTGGGCGGATTCGTTAAACACGACGACTACTTCGAGAGCGAAGACTGTGTTCTTTCCTCGGCCGTCGGTCATCTGCTCGAACTAGCCTGTCCGGAAGAATATGAAGTCAAACGCGGTAAGTGGTCGTTTGCTCACCTGCCAGTCATTCCTCCGTATTTCGATTTGCGACCGATAGAAAAGTCTGAATCCCGCCTCAAACTGCTTACCCGACTGATCAAACGCAAGGATGTGAGTAGTCTGGTGAACGCCTGTGACGCGGGACGTGAAGGCGAGTTGATCTTCAATTACATCGCCCAGCACGCCAAGAGCGGCAAACCGGTCGAACGGCTGTGGTTGCAGTCGATGACACAGCAGGCTATCAAAGACGGGTTTTCGCGCCTGCGCACCGGTTCCGATATGCAGGGCCTGGCTGATGCCGCTGTCTGCCGCTCTGAATCCGACTGGCTGGTTGGCATCAACGGCACGCGCGCCATGACTGCTTTCAATTCCAAAACTGGCGGTTTCCATCTGACGACGGTTGGCCGCGTTCAGACACCAACCTTGGCGCTGATGGTCGAGCGCGAAGATAAGATCCGAAAATTCAAACCGCGCCCCTATTGGGAACTGGAAGGCATCTTTGCCTGCCTTGCTGGCGAATACAAAGGAAAATGGTTTGACGAGAATTTTGCCAAGGGAAAAAGCGAAGAAGACGAACATCAGCGTGCTGACCGCCTGTGGGATGAAGCTCGTGCCAAGGTGCTGCAGAGCAAGTGCCAGGGCAAAGCCGGTGAAGTGTCCGAAGAAGCCAAACCATCAACCCAGCTATCACCGCTGCTCTACGATCTCACCAGCCTGCAGCGCGAGGCCAATAGCCGATTTGGCTTTTCTGCCAAGTCAACGCTTGGCCTGGCCCAGGCCTTGTACGAGAAGCACAAGGTACTGACTTATCCACGTACCGACGCACGTGCGTTACCGGAAGACTATCTCCCGACAGTCAATGCGACTCTCGCCATGCTTACTGGCGAAGGAGTTGGCAAGGGACATGACGAGGCTATGCTGGCTCGTTACTCACCATTCGCCCACCAGATTTTGGCACGCAAATGGGTTATTCCGAACAAGCGTATTTTCAATAACGCCAAGATATCCGACCACTTCGCCATCATTCCGACCTTGCAGGCGCCAAAGCACCTCTCAGAGCCGGAGCAGAAACTCTACGACATGGTCGTCAAGCGTTTCCTTGCTGTTTTCTACCCGGCGGCAGAATTCATGATCACTACGCGCATCACGCGCGTCGAAGCTGAGCCTTTCAAAACAGAGGGCAAGGTCCTGGTCAATCCGGGCTGGCTAGCTGTCTATGGCCGTGAAGGGCAGGAAGGCGACGAAGGCAATCTGGTTCCGGTAACCCTGAAAGAGAAGGTACATACCGAAGAGGTCGTGCTCAACGCCACCGAAACCCGGCCGCCTCCCCGCTTCTCTGAAGCGACGCTGCTTTCGGCCATGGAAGGCGCCGGCAAAATGGTTGACGACGAGGAACTGAAGGCTGCTATGGCCGGCCGCGGTCTTGGCACACCAGCAACTCGTGCGCAGATCATTGAAAACCTGATCGGCGAGCAGTATCTGAATCGCGAAGGTCGTGAATTACAACCCACGGCCAAGGCCTTCTCGCTGATGACCCTGCTCAACGGCTTGGGCATTCCTGAACTCACGGCACCAGAACTTACCGGTGACTGGGAATGGAAACTCGCCCGCATGGAGCGTGGCGAAATGTCTCGCGAGGCCTTCATGAACGAGATTTCGGCGATGACGCAACGCATCGTCGACCGTGCCAAAAGTTACGACAGCGACACCATCCCCGGTGACTTTGGCGAACTCTCAACACCCTGTCCGAAGTGTGGCGGCATGATCAAGGAGACCTACAAAAAATTCCAGTGCCAAGCTTGCGATTTTGCCCTGTGGAAGATCGTTGCCAGCCGACAATTTGAAGCCGCTGAAATTGAGGAATTGCTCACCGAGCGCAAGATTGGACCTCTCACCGGCTTCCGCAACAAGATGGGACGCCCTTTTAACGCCATCATCAAGCTCAACGCCGAAAACCTGCCTGAGTTTGATTTCGGTCAGGGCGCCAATGGTGATGACGCAAATGCCGATGAAGTTGATTTTTCCGACCGACCTACGCTCGGTGCCTGCCCGAAATGCTCAGCACGCGTCTTCGAACATGGCATGGCCTACGTGTGCGAGAAATCAGTCGGGCCGAACAAAAGTTGTGATTTCCGTTCCGGCAAAGTCATCCTGCAGCAGCAGGTTGAAGATGAGCAAATGAAAAAATTGCTCTCAACCGGTCGCACTGATCTGCTCAAAGACTTCGTTTCGGCGCGGACAAGACGCAAATTTTCGGCTTTCCTTGTCCGAGGACCTGACGGAAAGGTCGGATTCGAGTTCGAGAAGCGTGAACCAAAAACCAAGGCGCCTGCAAAAACCGCTACAGCCGAAGTAGAAAAGCCAGCTCCAAAACCGGCCCCCAAAAAGGCAAGAGCAAGCAAGAAGGTGGCTTAGTCTCTTATCAGCCAAGTCTATACATTTTCTGACAAGAATTAGTCTATCAA